>NZ_JBIVNX010000013.1:0-178435 GCF_044753805.1 Streptomyces sp. NPDC093225 | reverse complement strand
CCGCGCAGCCCCGTCAGGGCGCCCCCGGGGGTGGCGGGGGGGCCCCGAATCGGGGGGGGCCGGGTGGGACGAGGGGGTCCCCCGCCCCCGGGGGGGGCCCGGGCCCGCCGCCGCCCCCAAACCCCGGGGGGGGGGGGGGGGGGGGGCCCCCCCCCCCCCCCGCCGACACGCACCGGTCGGTCGCGCTTACGCGTCGACCTGCGCCATGACCTCGTCGCTGACGTCGAAGTTGGCGAAGACGTTCTGCACGTCGTCGCTGTCCTCGAGGGCGTCGATCAGCTTGAACATCTTCCGCGCGCCCTCCTCGTCCAGCTCGACCTGCATGGTCGGGACGAAGCTGGACTCGGCCGAGTCGTAGTCGATGCCGGCCTCCTGGAGCGCGGTACGGACCGCGACCAGGTCGGTGGCCTCGCTGATGACCTCGAAGTTCTCGCCGAGGTCGTTGACCTCCTCGGCGCCCGCGTCGAGGACCGCGCCGAGGACGTCGTCCTCGGACAGCTCGGCCTTGGGCAGCACGACGACGCCCTTGCGGTTGAACAGGTACGAGACGGAGCCCGGGTCGGCCATCGAACCGCCGTTGCGGGTCATGGCGACGCGCACGTCCGAGGCGGCACGGTTGCGGTTGTCGGTCAGGCACTCGATGAGCACCGCGACACCGTTCGGACCGTAGCCCTCGTACATGATCGTCGCGTAGTCCACGCCGCCGGCCTCGAGGCCGCCGCCGCGCTTGACCGCGGAGTCGATGTTCTTGTTCGGGACCGAGCTCTTCTTCGCCTTCTGGATGGCGTCGAAGAGGGTCGGGTTGCCGTCCGGGTCGGCGCCGCCGGTCCGGGCGGCGACCTCGATGTTCTTGATCAGCTTCGCGAAGAGCTTGCCGCGCTTGGCGTCGATCACGGCCTTCTTGTGCTTCGTCGTAGCCCATTTAGAGTGGCCGGACATCTGCCTGTCTCCTTCGCGTCACCAACAGTGTTTCGCCTCGATCCTACCGGGACGCGGTCAGGCGCTTGCGCGCACCATGTCCACGAAGTACGCGTGGACGCGCTCGTCTCCGGTGAGTTCGGGATGGAACGAGGTCGCCAGGACGTTGCCCTGCCGGACGGCGACCGTGTGGCCGTCGTACGTGGCGAGGACCTCGGCGGAGGCACCCACGGACTCGACCCACGGGGCGCGGATGAAGACGCCCTCGACGGGGTCGCCCTCGATGCCCGCGAACTCGATCTTCGCCTCGAACGACTCGTTCTGGCGACCGAAGGCGTTGCGGCGCACGATCATGTCGACGCCGCCCAGGGTCTCCTGGTCCTCGCGTCCGTCGAGGATCTTGTCGGCGAGCATGATCATGCCGGCGCAGGTGCCGTAGACGGGCATGCCGGCGCGCACGCGCTCGCGCAGCGGCTCCAGCATGCCGAACAGGACGGCGAGCTTCGACATCGTCGTGGACTCGCCGCCGGGGATGACGAGGGCGTCGACCTCGGCGAGCTCCTCGGGGCGCCGGACCGGCCTGGCCACGGCGTCAGCCGAGGCCAGGGCGATCAGGTGCTCCCGTACGTCACCCTGGAGGGCCAGGACGCCAATGACGGGGGGGTTGTTCATCTTCTGTGGTGCCTTACCAGCCGCGGTTGGCGTAGCGCTCGGCCTCGGGCAGGGTGTCGCAGTTGATGCCGACCATGGCCTCGCCCAGGTTGCGGGAGGCGTCCGCGATGATCTTCGGGTCGTCGTAGAAGGTGGTGGCCTTCACGATGGCGGCGGCGCGCTTGGCCGGGTCGCCCGACTTGAAGATGCCGGAGCCGACGAAGACGCCCTCGGCACCGAGCTGGCGCATCAGCGCGGCGTCGGCCGGGGTGGCCACACCACCGGCGGAGAACAGCACGACCGGGAGCTTGCCGAGCTCGGCGACCTCCTTGACGAGCTCGTACGGGGCGCGCAGCTCCTTGGCGGCGGCGTACAGCTCGTTGTTGTCGAAGCCGCGCAGCTTGGCGATCTCGTTCTTGATCTGGCGCAGGTGACGGACGGCCTCGACGACGTTGCCGGTGCCGGCCTCGCCCTTCGAGCGGATCATGGCCGCGCCCTCGGCGATGCGGCGCAGGGCCTCGCCCAGGTTGGTGGCACCGCAGACGAAGGGGGTGGTGAAGGCCCACTTGTCGGAGTGGTTGACCTCGTCGGCCGGGGTGAGGACCTCGGACTCGTCGATGTAGTCGACGCCGAGGGACTGCAGCACCTGGGCCTCGACGAAGTGGCCGATGCGGGACTTGGCCATGACCGGGATCGACACCGCGTCGATGATCTCCTCGATCATGTTCGGGTCGGACATGCGGGCCACGCCGCCGTCCTTGCGGATGTCCGCGGGGACCCGCTCCAGGGCCATGACGGCCACGGCGCCGGCGTCCTCGGCGATCTTCGCCTGCTCGGCGTTGACCACGTCCATGATCACGCCGCCCTTGAGCTGCTCGGCCATGCCGCGCTTGACGCGGGCGGTGCCGGTCTCGGGGGTCTGCGGGGTGGTGTTCAGCGTGCTCACGGATTGACCTCACTCGAAGGAGACGGGTACTGCTCGGCCAAGGAAACAAGGCGTGTCCAGTCCACTGCAAGGGCCAATGTGGAGCAGGTGGCTCCCACGGGGCGCCACAGTGGCCAGTGCGCGACCCGCCACTCCTCTGCCAGCCCCGCCGCCACAGCACCGCACCACGATCCGACCCGGCCGCCCCGCCGCCGAGGCCCCGACGTCCACACCGACCCGGACCACCCGTCCGGACGAGCCGCCGCCAGGATCGGACGAGCCCAGCCCCCGAGCTCCGCACCCCTCGAAGCCAGCCCCGGTCAAGGTCCCACGCCCAGGGAGCGGAACGACCCGCAGCCCCCGCCGGGCCGCCCCGTGGTGTGCGGGGAAGCCGCTTGACGGGCTGTGGCAGGCTGGTCCGGAGGCAGGCCCGGGCCTGGGGTGGCCGCAGGCCAGGCCGAAGGCCCGAAGCCCCAGGGGTGGGCCTGCCGCAGGGCCTGCAGGCCACGGCCCGTCAAGCGGCGAGGGGACCCGCGCACCACGGGGCGGCCCCACGAAGCGAGCCGCCCCCGACCCCGACCGGCCACCCGAAGCGCGCCCGCCCCGCCCCCGGGGCCGGACTCCCGACCCCGGCCGGCCACCCGAAGCGGCCCACCCGCCCCGGATCAGACCGACTTCAGGACCCCGGCCGGTCCGCCAGGGCCGCGGGCGGCTCGTCGTCCATCTCGAAGGCCAGCGGGAACGGGGCGTGGCCCGCGAGCCGGAACCAGCGCACCTTGCGGTGCCGGCGCAGAGCGCGGGCCGCACGTACGGCGTCGTTGTGGAAGCGGCGGGCCATCGGCACCCGGCGGACGGCGGCGGCCAGTTCGCCCGCCGCCTCCTCGCCGCCCGGCGCCTCCTTGACGGCCTCGACCTGGTCCGGGTCCTCGAACACCGCGCGCAGCGCCTGGCTGAGCTCGCTCTCCGCCACCTCGCGGTGGTCCTCCTCGGTCTGCCGGGCCGCGTGCGCGGCCTCGTACAGGACGATGGAGGCGGCCGGATCGAGCACCCCCGAGGTGGCCACCTCCAGCGCGACGGCCGACCGCCGGACGAGCTGCGCGTCGAGGGCGGCCCGGGCGGCGTCGATCCGCGTGTGCAGGCGGTCGAGCCGGCCGGCGGTCCAGCTGAGGTACACGCCGACGGCGAGCAGGGCCACGGCGATCCAGACGAGGGTTTCGATCACGCCGCGCGACTCTACCGTTCCCCCGCCGCAGCCCTGTCGGCCGCCTCGGCACGGTGCCGGGCCACGACGCGGCGACGGACCCGGGGCGATCGCGCCGGCCGATGGATCGTGGCCCTCCCGGGGTCGTGCCGGGCCGGTAGGGTCGCGCGGCGTCGGAGGAACCGTCGATCCGGAGGGGGAACCGTGCAGCGGAAGCCATGGGCCGTCGCACTCGGGGGCGCCGCGGCGCTGGTGCCGGCGGCGGTGGTGGTCGGCCATCGGGCCGCCCGCCCCGGCGGGCTGGTGGTGCTCGCCGCGCCCTACCGGCACCTCGCGCTCAGCGGGTGGGCCGCCCTCGCCCTCCTCGCCGGTGCCGCGGCACTCGGGGTGCGCGGTCGCCGCGCGCGCCCCACGGCCCTGTTCGCAGTCGGCCTGCTCGCCGTCGGCTGGCTGGTGGTCGGGCAGTTCGCGGGCCCGCTCACCGCCGACGGCGAGCACGTGGCGTCCCGCGACGCGCCGGGACGCACGGACCGCCGTCTCGTCGTCACCAGCCCGCCCGGGGCACTCGATCCGCAGTGGATCGTGTTCGTCGAGCAGGGCGACTGGCCGATGGTGCGCCGCTGGCCCGTGGCGTCGTTCGACGGTGACGACGACACCTGGGGCTTCGCCGACGCCCGCTGGGACGGCCCGGACCGCATCCGACTCACGCCGCGCGGACATCCCGTGCAGGAGGTGGCGGTGGGTGCCTCGGGCCGACCCGAGCGGGAGGTCCGGTTCGGGTGAGCCCCGGTCAGTCCCGGGTGAGCCCCCACCGCGTCCGCAGCGGGACGCGCTCGTCCGTGGCGACCGAGGCCGCGCCGTCCGTGACGGTCTCGTAGACGGCCAGGATGTCCGCGCCGACCGTCGACCAGTCGAACCGGCGCACGTGCGCCGAGCCCCGCTCGCTCAGCGCGGCCCGCCGGGCCGGGTCGCCCAGCAGCCGGACGGCCCCCGCGGCCAGGGAGTCGGGGTCCTCGTTCGTGAAGAGGTCGCCGGCCGCCCCCTGGTCGAGGACCTGCGCGAACGCGTCGAGGTCCGAGGCCAGCACCGGCGCGCCCGCCGACAGCGCCTCGACGAGGATGATGCCGAAGCTCTCGCCACCGGTGTTGGGGGCGACGTACACGTCCACGCTGCGCAGCAGCCGCGCCTTCTCCTCGTCCGTGACCATGCCGAGGAAGGTCACGCGCGAACGCAGCTCGGCCGGGAGGGAGGAGACCGCCTCCTCCTCGTCACCGCGGCCGGCGACCAGGAGCCGTACGTCCGGACAGGCCTCGACGATCTTCGGGAAGGCCGCCATCAGCACCGGCAGGCCCTTGCGCGGTTCGTCGATGCGCCCGATGAAGCCCAGCGTCTGCCCGGACCACTCCGGGTTGGACTCGGCCTTCTCGAAGAAGTCGACGTCCACGCCGTTCGGGATGACCACCGCGTCACCACCGAGGTGTTCCACCAGCGTGCGCCGCGCGTACTCGCTCACCGCGATCCGCGCGCTGATCTTCTCCAGCGCCGGCTGCAGGATCGGGTACGCCGCGATCATCGCGCGCGAGCGCGGGTTCGACGTGTGGAAGGTGGCCACGATGGGCCCCTGAGCGGCCCAGCAGGCCAGCAGGCCCAGCGACGGCGAGGTCGGCTCGTGGATGTGGATCACGTCGAAGGTGCCGTCGTGCAGCCACCGCCGCACCCGTGCCGCCGACAGGAAGCCGAAGTTCAGCCGCGCGACCGAGCCGTTGTACGGCACCGGCACGGCACGGCCGGCGGACACGACGTACGGCGGCAGGGGCGTCTCGTCGTCGGCCGGTGCCAGGACGGAGACCTCGTGGCCCAGCCGGATCAGGTGCTCGGCGAGGTCGCGGATGTGGAACTGGACCCCGCCCGGGACGTCCCAGGAGTAGGGGCAGACGATGCCGATCCTCACGCCGCGTTCCCCCCGCTCGCCGGAGCCGACGGCGTCGCCGTCCCGTCCCCGGACCCGTCCCCGGACCGGGACCCAACCCTGGACCCGGACCCGTCCCCGGACCCGCCCTCAGACCCGGACCCGCCCTGGGCCCCGGACCCACCGTCAGCCTCGGCCCCGACCCCGGATCCCCCTTCGGACCCGGCCCCCGCCCGCGGCTCCAGGTCGTCCAGCCACAGCCGCTGCAGCATGTGCCAGTCCTGCGGGTGCTCCCCGATGCCCGCGGCGAAGACGTCCGCCACCGCCTGCGTCATCGCCGCCGTCTTCTCGGCCCGGGTGCCCGTCTCCGGCACCTCCACGGGCGGGTGCACCCGCCCGCGCATCGTCGAACCGGTCCCGTACCAGAGCGTCACCGGCATCAGCAGCGCGCCGGTCTGCTGGGCCAGCAGCGCCGGGCCGGCCGGCATGCGCGCCGCCGCCCCGAAGAAGTCGACCTCGACGCCCGAGGACGACAGGTCCCGGTCGGCGACGAGGCAGATCAGCCCGCCGGCGCGCAGCCGCCGGGCGAGCGTCCCGAACGCGGCGCCGCCGCTGTGCGGCAGCACCTCCATGCCCAGGCCCTCCCGGTAGGCCACGAACCGGTCGAAGAGCGTCTCGGGCTTGAGCCGCTCGGCGACCGTCGTGAACCCGACGCCCAGGTGCGTGGTCACCCACGCCCCGGCCAGGTCCCAGTTCGCCAGGTGGGGCAGCGCGATGACGACGCCCCGGCCGGAGGCGATGGCGTCGCGCAGCTCCTGCTCGCCGTCGATCTCCACGCACGTGCGGATCCGCTCGGCGTCCCAGGCGGGCAGCCGGAAGGACTCCATCCAGTAGCGCATGTACGAGCGCATGCCCGCGCGGGACAGCTCCCGCAGCCGCTCCGGCCCGGCCCCGGGCACGACCCGCGCCAGGTTCGACTCCAGCCGCTGCACGCTCTTGCCGCGCCGCCGCCAGGCGGTGTCGGCGATCCGGCGGCCCAGCGCCACGGCGACGGGCTCCGGCAGCTTCTTGACGGTGCTCCAGCCGACGCCGTACAGCCCGTCGGTCAGGCGGTCCCGCACGCTCACGCGGCGCCCCCCTCGGCGGTCGTGCCCGAGCCGTCACCGGAGGCACCGACACCGCCACCGGACGCACCGGACGCACCAGATGCATCAGACGCACCCGCCGCACCACCGGCCGCCGCCGCCGCGTCGGCCTCCGCGGCCTCCCGCCGTACGGTCACCACGCGCTGGATCAGCGTCACCAGCGAGCCGACGGCCACCGCCCACAGGGCCACGGGGAGCACCACGCCGAGCCAGCTGGGGGCGCCGAAGGTCTGCAGGCCGGACAGGCCGGCCGCGGTGAGCGAGACGACCAGCCGCTCGGCCCGCTCCACCAGGCCGTTCACGGCCACCGGCAGCCCTATCGACTCGCCGCGGGCCTTGGTGTACGAGACCACCTGGCCGCTGGCCAGGCAGAAGATCGTCACCGCGCACAGCACGTTGTCGTCGCCCTTGCCGGCGTACCAGAGGGCGAGGCCGCCGAAGATGGCGGCGTCCGCGACCCGGTCCAGGGTCGAGTCCAGGAAGGCGCCCCAACGGCTGGAGATGCCCGCCTGCCGGGCCATATTGCCGTCGACCAGGTCCGAGAAGACGAAGAGCGTGATCGTGATCACGCCCCAGAAGAGCTCTCCCCGGGGGAAGAACCACAGCGCGCCCGCGACCACACCCGCGGTCCCGACCAGCGTCACCGCGTCGGGGCTCACCCCCTTGCGGAGCAGAAACGCGGCGAACGGAGTGAGGACACGCGTGAAGAATGCACGCGCGTACTTGTTCAGCATGGCCTTCCCGGAGGGTCGCTTCGCCGCGCGGCCACCACGGCCACCGGCTGGCCCATCGTAGCCAGCGGCAACCGCCGCTCCGCCCATTGGTCCCCCATCCCGCCCGACCGCCCCCGCCCGCGGGGCCCACAGGTCCGTCCCGGCCCCTCCGCCCGCACCCGCGTCACCCACAGGGACGCCTCCCGGCCACCCGCCCGCCCGGCGACGGGTACGACGTATGGACGCACAGTGACGCGAGTGCAAAGCTCGAATAACCGCGGGCATCGCCGGAGCCACCGGTTCCCCCCTCCGACTCCCCCTGTCCGCACTCCACCCTCACCCTCCTCACCGTGCAAGGAACGAACAGGGAGGCACCGCAGCCATGGGCGACAAGGCGAACGCACAGCCCGGAGCCGCCGGCAGGGCACTGACGGCCGACCGGCCCGCCGACATCAGGAACGTGGTGCTGGTCGGCCACAGCGGAGCGGGCAAGACCACCCTGGTCGAGGCCCTCGCGCTCACCGCCGGGGCCGTCAACCGGGCCGGCCGGGTCGAGGACGGCGGCACCGTCTCGGACTACGACGACATCGAGCACCGCCAGCAGCGGTCCGTACAGCTCTCGCTCGTCCCCGTCGAATGGGGCGGCGTGAAGATCAACATCCTGGACACCCCGGGATACGCCGACTTCGTCGGAGAACTCAGGGCCGGTCTGCGGGCGGCGGACGCGGCCCTCTTCGTCGTCTCGGCCTCCGACGGCGTCGACGGCGCCACCCGCATGGTCTGGGAGGAGTGCGCCGCCGTCGGCATGCCCCGGGCCATCGTCGTCACCCATTTGGAGGCGTCCCGCGCCGACTACACCCAGATGGCCGAGCTCTGCGGCACGACCTTCGGCGGGGACGACCCGGACGCCGTCATCCCGCTCTACCTCCCGCTGTACGGCCCGCCCGGCGCCGACGGCCACGCCCCCGTCCACGGCCTGCTCGGGCTGCTCTCCCGGCGGGTGTACGACTACACCTCCGGCGAGCGCCGCGAGCGCGACCCCGAACCCGCCGAGCTCGACCTCATCGCCGACGCCCGCAACCGGCTCATCGAGGGGATCATCGCCGAGAGCGAGGACGAGGGCCTGATGGACCGCTACCTCGGCGGCGAGGACATCGACATCAAGACGCTGATCGACGACCTCGAGCGCGCCGTCGCCCGCGGGACCTTCCACCCCGTCCTCATGGCCGCCCCCGCCACCGACGGAGCCCGCCAGGGGCTGGGGACCGTGGAACTCCTCGAACTGGTCACGGGCGGCTTCCCCACCCCCGAGGAGCGCCCCGCCGTCGACGTGACCACCCCCGACGGCGCGGACCGCCCCGCCGTCACCTGCGACCCGGCCGGCCCCCTGGTCGCCGAGGTCGTCAAGACCTCCTCCGACCCCTACGTCGGCCGCGTCTCCCTCGTCCGCGTCTTCTCCGGCACCCTGCGCCCCGACGACACGGTGCACGTCTCCGGGCACGGCCTGGAGGACCGGGGCCACGAGGACCACGACGTCGACGAACGCGTCGGCGCCCTGTCGTCCCCCTTCGGCAAGAGCCAGCGGGTGCTGGGGCGCGCCATCGCCGGCGACCTCGCCTGCGTCGCCAAGCTCGGCCGCGCCGAGACCGGCGACACGCTGTCCGCGAAGGACCAGCCCCTGCTCATGCGGCCGTGGGACATGCCCGAGCCCCTGCTCCCGCTCGCCATCCGCGCCCACAGCAAGGCCGACGAGGACAAGCTCTCGCAGGGCCTCTCCCGCCTCGTCGCCGAGGACCCGACCATGCGGCTGGAGCAGAACCCGGACACCCACCAGGTGGTCCTCTGGTGCCTGGGCGAGGCCCACCAGGACGTGGCCCTCGAACGCCTGCGCAACCGGTACGGCGTCCAGGTCGACGCCATCGCGCACCGGGTCTCGCTCCGGGAGACCTTCGGCGCCCGAGCCACCGGCAAGGGCCGGCACGTCAAACAGTCCGGCGGCCACGGCCAGTACGCGATCTGCGAGATCGAGGTCGAGCCCCTGCCCCCGGGCAGCGGCATCGAGTTCGTCGACAAGGTCGTCGGCGGCGCCGTACCGCGCCAGTTCATCCCCTCCGTGGAGAAGGGCGTGCGGGCCCAGGCCGCCAAGGGGGTCACCGCCGGATACCCCCTGGTCGACGTGCGCATCACCCTCGTCGACGGCAAGGCCCACTCGGTCGACTCCTCCGACGCTGCCTTCCAGACGGCCGGCGCCCTCGCCCTGCGCGAGGCGGCCGCCGACACCCGCATCCACCTGCTGGAGCCCGTCGCCGAACTCTCGGTGATGATCCCCGACGAGTACGTCGGCCCGGTGATGAGCGACCTGTCCAGCCGGCGCGGCCGTGTCGTCGGCACCGAGCAGGCCGGCCCCGGGCGCACGCTCGTGCGCGCCGAGATCCCGGAGATCGAGATCGACCGGTACGCCGTGGACCTGCGCTCCGTCTCGCACGGCACCGGTCGGTTCAGCCGCTCGTACGCCCGGCACGAGCCGATGCCGCCGCAGGTGGCGGAACGGCTCCGGGCCGAGCAGGAAAAGGCCGATTAGCGCAGGCAGTTGGCCGAAACCAGGCGGGAAAGGGGGCTCACCCGCCCCGCGCCGCCCACCCAACTCGCGTGCGGTGGGCGGCATTTCCCCGTCACCCGACGGGGCGATGCGCGCGCCGGATAGGCTTCGTCACGAAGTGTGCAGGGTGGGGCTACGGGGAACAGGCCGCAAGGGAGCGGTCGCAGGCACATGAGGGTGGGGGCAGCGGTGGCGGACGAGAGTTTCGACTTCAGGCCCGGAGCACAGGTCCCGCTCCAGGGCGCCGGCGGCCAGACCGCGGCGACGAACGCGCTGGCCTCGGCGGCGTACCGGGACAGCCCCGTCGGCGACATCACCAAGGCGGACAACGACTGGCACAAGACCGAGGTGAAGAAGGGCAAGCTCTCGCTCTTCGAACCCAACCTCGGGGAAGCCTTCTGCACCGCTGTCGAAGCGCGCATGCTCGGCGGCAAGCGCAAGCCGCTCATCCAGTCCTTCGGCGCCGAACCGCAGAGCGTGGTCGAGCACTGCCTGGCCGCCTCCCGCATCCGCAAGGAGCGCGACCAGAAGCTCCGCCTGATCATGTTCCTGTGCGGGGTGGTGTTCCTGCCGGGCATGCTCCTGTGGATCGCCCTGTTCCAGCTGCGCAGGACCCTCGCGGGCCGCAAGGACGAAAAGAAGGCCACCTGGATCGGCACCGCCGTGCTCGTCGGCGTCGGCGTACTCGCCGCCGTCCTGATGTTCCGGCTGCCCTTCACCGGCTTCTGGGGCTACTACCTCCGGGGCATGATCATCGCGCCGGTGGTCGGCTGGACGCTGGCCAAGCGCCTCTGCGAGACCACCGCGCACGACCTGCGCGCCCGCTGGGACGGCCTGCTCTCCGGCGACGGCATCGGCGCCAAGATCCCGCACGCGGTCCCCCAGGACCCGGGCGAGAGCGCCGCCGAGGAGCTGCGCAAGCAGCTCGCCAAGCTCACCGCCGAGGACCGCAGCAACACCGTCTTCTACGCCGGCCCCAAGGGCATACTCGGCATGGGGACCCGCTGGGGCAGCTGGCAGATGGCGGAGGACCTCTCCTCCGCCACGCCCGGCGTCGAGATCCATCCGTTCCGCAGCTTCGACGTCGTCCGGGCCATCCAGAAGCAGCTCACGCAGCTCCACCGGGGCCCGTTGCACACCGGCGGCTTCCCTACCCCCTCGGTCAAGCACTGGATCGTCAGCCCGGTCGGCGAAGGCGCCAAGGAGGTGGCCCGCCCCTCCGGCGACGGCCCCGACAGCTTCCAGATCTCCTCCCAGGAGATCACGACGATCTGCAACGAGCAGCAGTTCGGCAGCGGCAACCGGCACTACCTCGGTGTGCAGTTCACCCTCTGGGACGGCCAGCTCGTCCTCACGATGCTGTGCACGGTCACGGTGCTCTACCAGACGCTCCGGGTGGAGGTCACCGGCCATGCCCTCGGCCCGGTCAACGGCCTGTTCACGTCCAAGTCGGCCCCCAAGACCAAGGAGCTGACCAAGACCTTCAAGCCGTGGGAGACGTACGAGGTGACGCTCCCCCTCGTCGACACCAACGAGGTCGTCCGGCTCGGCGTCCGGGCGCTGATCAGCTGGTACCCGCCGATCCTCACCTTCCTCGGCGGCAAGATCGTCCTGCCGGAGCCGTTCGGCGTCCGGCACGTGTGGGCCGACCAGCCCTGGCGCCACCGCTTCATGGCCGACGACGCGATGCGCGCCGCGACCCCGGTGCTGCGGGTGGTGCACTCCGCCGCGATGAAGGTGCTGGAGGAGAACGGCGTGGACACCGAGCGCTTCAGCAACCGCTCGATGGTCGTCAGCGGCCTGGTGCAGGACGTGTCGCCGCGCAAGGCGGACCTGTACGACGCGTAGCCGGGCCCGTGCGGACGGGCCGCGGCCGGTCCGCACACGCCACGAGGCCCCGACGGACGACCGTGGGGGCCTCGTGGCGTGCGGCGGCGGGGCTCAGTCGGTGGGCCAGGCGTCGGCCAGCATCGACCGCGTGTCGGCCAGCAGCTGCGGCAGCACCTTGGTGTGGCCGACCACCGGCATGAAGTTCGTGTCCCCGCCCCAGCGCGGCACGACGTGCTGGTGCAGGTGGGCCGCGATGCCGGCGCCCGCCGCGCTGCCCTGGTTCATGCCGATGTTGAAGCCGTGCGCGCCCGAGGCCTTGCGCAGCGCCACCATGGCCCGCTTGGTCAGATCGGCCAGTTCGGCCGTTTCGAGGCCGTCCAGCTCGGTGTAGTCGGCGACGTGCCGGTACGGGACGACCATCAGGTGCCCGCCGTTGTACGGGTAGAGGTTGAGCACCGCGTACACGTGCTTGCCGCGGGCCACGACGAGCCCGTCCTCGTCGGACATCTCCGGGATCCCGCAGAAGGGGCAGCCGTCGCCGGCCGCCGGGCCGGTGGGCTTGTTCTCGCCCTGGATGTACGCCATCCGATGGGGGGTCCACAGGCGCTGGAACGCGTCCTGCGTCCCCACGCCGTTCTGCTGCACCGGCTCACTCGTCATGCCATGCAGCATATGACCTGGGGCCGGGCCACGAGGAAGGCCCCCGGAAAGTGACTTCCGGGGGCCTTCACACGGTGTCTCGGACCTTCACCCGCCGGCCCGGGCCCTCACCGCGGCGGCTCGGACCTGCACCACGGCGGCTCAGACCTGCACGCGGTCCTCGACGACCTGGACCAGCTTGGCCAGGGCGTCGGCCTTCGGGACGCCGTTCTCCTGCGAACCGTCGCGGTAGCGGAAGGAGACGGTGCCCGCGGCCATGTCCTCGTCACCAACGATGATCATGAACGGGACCTTGAGCTTCTGGTGGTTGCGGATCTTCTTCTGCATGCGGTCGGAGGAGGCGTCCACCTCGACCCGCAGGCCCTTCTTCTTCGCCTCGGCGGCGAACTCCTGCAGGTACTCGACGTGCCCGTCGCCGATCGGGATGCCGACCGCCTGGACCGGCGCCAGCCACGGCGGCATGGCGCCCGCGTAGTGCTCCAGCAGCACCGCGAAGAACCGCTCGATCGAGCCGAACAGCGCCCGGTGGATCATGACGGGCCGCTGGCGCGAGCCGTCCGCCGCCGTGTACTCGAGGTCGAAGCGCTCCGGCAGGTTGAAGTCGAGCTGCACGGTCGACATCTGCCAGGTACGGCCGATGGCGTCGCGCGCCTGCACGGAGATCTTCGGGCCGTAGAAGGCCGCGCCGCCCGGGTCGGGGGTCAGCGGGAGGCCCTGCTTCTCGGCGACCTGCTGGAGGACCGCGGTGGCCTCCTCCCAGACCTCGTCCGAGCCGACGAACTTCTCCTCGTCCTTGGTGGACAGCTCCAGGTAGAAGTCGGTCAGACCGTAGTCGCGCAGCAGGTTCAGCACGAAGGTGAGGGTGCGGTCGAGCTCCTCGGCCATCTGCTCACGGGTGCAGTAGATGTGCGCGTCGTCCTGGGTGAAGCCCCGGGCGCGGGTCAGGCCGTGCACCACGCCCGACTTCTCGTACCGGTACACGGTGCCGAACTCGAACAGGCGCAGGGGCAGCTCACGGTAGGAGCGCCCGCGCGCGTCGAAGATCAGGTTGTGCATCGGGCAGTTCATGGGCTTGAGGTAGTAGTCCGTACCACCGTCGAGCTGCATGGGGGGGTACATGCCCTCCGCGTACCAGTCCAGGTGGCCGCTCTTCTCGAAGAGCTGGCCCTTGGTGGCGTGCGGGGAGTAGACGAACTCGTAGCCCTCTTCCTCGTGGCGCCTGCGGCTGTAGTCCTCCATGGTCCGGCGGATGATGCCGCCGCGCGGGTGGAAGACGGCGAGGCCGGAGCCGATCTCGTCCGGGATGGAGAAGAGGTCGAGCTCGTTGCCGAGCTTGCGGTGGTCGCGCTTCTCGGCCTCGGCGAGGAAGTCGAGGTGGGCCTTGAGCTCGTCCTTCGACGGCCACGCGGTGCCGTAGATGCGCTGGAGCATCGGGTTCTTCTCGCTGCCGCGCCAGTAGGCGGCGGCGTTGCGCATCAGCTTGAAGGCCGGGATGGCACGGGTGCTGGGCAGGTGGGGACCGCGGCAGAGGTCCTTCCAGCACAGCTCGCCGGTCTTCGCGTCGAGGTTGTCGTAGATGGTCAGCTCGCCGCCGCCCACCTCGACGTTCGCGCCGTCGTCGGAGCTCGCCGAGCCCTTGATGCCGATGAGCTCCAGCTTGTACGGCTCGTCCGCGAGCTCCTCGCGGGCCGCCTCGTCGGTGACCACGCGGCGGGAGAACTTCTGGCCCCGCTTCTGGATCTCCTGCATCTTCTTCTCGATGGCCTTGAGGTCATCGGGGGTGAAGGGCTTGGCGACGTCGAAGTCGTAGTAGAAGCCGTCCCGGACCGGCGGGCCGATGCCCAGCTTCGCCTCGGGGAAGATCTCCTGCACGGCCTGCGCCATGACGTGCGCGGTCGAGTGGCGCAGGATGTTCAGGCCGTCCTCGGAGGAGATCTCCACCGGCTCGACGGTCTCGCCGTCCAGGACCACGTACTCGAGGTCCTTCAGCTCGCCCGCCACGCGCGCGGCGATCACGGTGCGCTCGCCGGAGAAGAGGTCCGCCGCCGTAGTGCCCGTCGTCACCACGCGCTCTTCCCGCTCGGAATCGCGTTGGATGATCACACGGACGTCTGACACCGGTCTCTCCTGACTCAGGGGAATGCGCGAGCGGTCACTGCGCGCGCCTGAATCGTACCGAGCGGATGGGGTGGCCCGCGAAACGGTTACGCCTCATCCGGCGGACGCGGCGGAACGCCTCCCTCCGCTCGGCCGGTCAGTCCGCGCTGCCGCCGCAGACCTCCCCGAAGAAGTCGAAGCCCGTCTCGCTCTCCTGGAGCGACTTCATGAGCCGGTCCCGCTCCACCTCGTCCAGCGGTACGGGCGTCACGTCCGCCGCGTCACTGAGCCGCCGGAAGCCGCCGCGCCGCTGGAGCCGTCCGGTGAGCCGGATCGGCAGGCCGACCAGGTGCGCGTGCCCGGCGACCTGGTACGCCGCCTCGTCGAGGACGGTCCGTACGTACGGCACCTCCGCCCCGGCCAGCACCTTCAGCCGTACGGTGCCGCCGCCGCGCGCGGCGGACCGGCGCATCCGCACGACCGCCCCCGCGATCCGCACCGGTACGGCCGGCTCGTCGCGGGTGTAGCGCTCGGCGGCCTCGCGGAGCAGGGGCAGGTCGCCGGGCGAGAACTCGACGGGCTCGGGTCGGGCGGCGCAGCCGGCCGGGGTACCCGCCGCGGGCGCCCAGGCGAGCCCGATGCGGGCCCCCTCGGCCCCCGTGACCAGGGCGATCAGCCCGTCGGCCAGCTCCCGGCTGACCCCGGCGGCGACGGCCGAGTCGAAGGCCTCCATGCCTCCGGTCGCGCGCCGGTAGTCGATGGCCTCGCGGGTGGCGTGCAGGGCGTGGTGGAGGCGGATGACCGCGCCGCGGCCGCCGTCGACGGGGACGAAGGCGGTGAGCCGGCGCCCGCCGGGGGCGGGGCCGACCAGGACGTCGGTCAGCGCCCGCTCGGCCTGGGTGCGGTGCCGGGCGCCGTGGTAGCCGGCCCGGGCCCGGTCGGCGAGGGCGCCGGCGAGCAGCAGTTGGTGGGCGGCGGAGCGCAGCCGTTCCTGCGCGGCCCAGGACGAGTCGGCGTGGAGGGCGTCGGTGGCGGGCCCCTCGGGGGCCTCGCGCCACCAGCGGACCTCGTCGCTGGGCACGGTCAGGCCGTAGAGCACCTCGCGGGCCGAGGCGAGCGGGCTGCGGGAGAGGGCGGTGAGCGCCTCGCCGAGCAGGTCCTCGCTGTCGGGGAAGCCGGCCGTCTCGGGGACGAGCAGGCTGGTGCCGGCGTGGCCGGCGCCGGGGCCGACGCCGGGCGGCGGGGTCCAGCGGGCGTACCGGCCGGGTGCGCCGCCGCGCCGCTGCCAGCCGTGCCGGTGCAGGAGGGCGCCGAGGACGGCGGGGTCGACCTCGGCGGGTGCGGGCCGGACCGGCTGCCCCGGGTCGGGCGGGAGCTCGGCGCGGTGCGGGAGGCGGGGTCCGTACGCGTACCGTTCCATCAAGGTCTCCCTCCGACCCCGACCCGGGTCATGATCTCGCACAGCGCGCGGTCGTCGAAGATCCGCGAGGTGGGGATGCGGACGGTGGTCCGGGTGCGGCCGGTCACGGCGTGTCCGGCCAGGTTGGTCCAGTAGCAGCAGTGGCGCAGGTCCAGGGCGTCGTGGCCGGCTCTGAGCCAGTCCTCCTGGCGGCGCGGGACGAGCATCACGACGAGGATCTTGTGCACGGCCACGGGGGTGCGGGCGAGCTTGACCAGGTGGTCGTTGTCGAGGGTGAAGGCGAAGCTGGGCCCCGGCGGGCGGGGCGCCACCTGGTAGGTGGCCTTGAGCTGCACCTTGATGGTCACCTCGTCGTCGACGGTGTGGCCCGGCGAGCCGTGGCTGACGTGCCAGTCCACGCCGTTGTCCGGGAACGGCTGGGACAGCGAGCAGCCGGCGGCCGCTGCGACGGCGTGCAGGTATCCCACCTGGAGCGTCTCCATGCAGGCGGTGGTGGCGAGATTGCCCCGCAGCGGCTCGGTCCGCTCGGGCTGTACGAGCGCCATGGCTCCCCAGGCCTTCCGGGTGTGGCTGCCGATTGCCGATCGGTCCGGTGACGGACTCCCGGTCCGATGCCGGATCCCATGACGACCGCTCAGTTGTACGGTCCCCCAGTGGTGTTGTCTCCGCGTCGGCCGGGGCGCAAACGGCGTAGTGGCGGACGGGTCCGGGTATCACGGTCTCGGGGGCAGGGGTGGCCGGATCGAGGCGCGCGCCATCTGCCCATCGGGGACGAGGAGTTCGGACATGACGCGCTGGTTTGAGGGGCCACTGGCCGCTTTCGACACCGAGACGACCGGGGTGGATGTCGAGGAGGACCGGATCGTGTCCGCCGCCCTGGTCGTGCAGGAGTGCGCCGGCGGGCGGGTGCGCGCCACCCGCTGGTTGGTGAATCCGGGGATCCCGGTGCCGCGGGAGGCCACGGAGGTGCACGGTCTGACGGACGAACACCTGCAGCACAACGGGCGGTGGCCCGCGCCGGTGGTGGAGGAGATAGCCCGGGCGCTCGGCGAGCAGTCGGCGGCGGGCCGGCCGCTGGTGGTGATGAACGCGCCGTTCGACCTGACGCTGCTGGACCGGGAGTTGCGCCGGCACCGGGCGTCATCGCTGGCGAGGTACCTGGACAACCGGCCGCTGACGGTGCTGGACCCCCGGGTGCTGGACAAGCACCTGGACCGCTACCGCAAGGGGCGCCGGACGCTGACCGACCTGTGCGCGCACTACGGGATAGCGCTGGAGGGCGCGCACGACGCGGCCGCGGACGCGGTGGCCTCGCTGGAGGTCGTCCGGGCGGTGGGCCGGCGGTTCGCGGGCCGGCTGGAGCGGTTGAGCCCGGCGGAGCTGCACGCGCTGCAGGCGGTGTGGCACGCGGCACAGGCGCGCGGGCTGCAGGCGTGGTTCGCGCGCAACGGGTCGGAGGAGGCGGTGGATCCGCACTGGCCGCTGCGCCCGGAGGTGCCGGCGGCGGCGTGACGGACGTACGGGAGACCTCGGGGGCGCGTCGGTCACGGGGGCGGCCGGAGGCCTCGGGGCGGGTGGAGGCTTCGGTGGAGGCCTCGGGGACGGGTGCCCGCGCAGGCCCCGGAAACGAGTTGAGGCCGGTCCGTCATCGACGGACCGACCTCTCCCGGTGGGCGATACTGGGATCGAACCAGTGACCCCTTCGGTGTGAACGAAGTGCTCTCCCGCTGAGCTAATCGCCCGGGAACGCACTGAACAATACAGGTGCGGAGGGGGTGGGTTCAAACCGCCCCCGACTCGGCCGTCAGGAGCCGGACCAGACCGCGCCGTCCGGCCCGCATCATCAGGGCGTGGTTGAGGAGGAAGACCGGCCGCCCGGGGACCGCGAGGCGCCGCATCAGCGGTTTGCGGACGACGACCTCCTGCTCGTACAGGGCGCGGGTGCGGCCGGGCGACGAGGCGCTCAGCGTCCACCGGGCCCAGCCGTCGAGGTCGCCCCGCATCTCGATCTCCAGGACCCCTGCGCCCGGGTCGCTGCGGCGCTCGGCGGCCGTGACGACGAGCTCGTACGGGAGGACGGAGCGGAAGCGGGCGGTACCGGCGCGGCCGTCGGGGTCGTCCGGGTCGCGGGGGGCGACGCTGCGGATCTGGGGCCACCACTGCGGGTACCGCTCGGCCTCGGCGAGGACGGCGAAGACGCGCTCGGGGGGTGCGGGGAGGTCCCACACGCTGCGGAAGCGGTAGCGGCTCCAGTCCATGGGATGAGTGTGCGCGCGAACGGCACCCGCCATGCACGGCGGGACGGGTGCGCGGCCGCGGACTACTCACCGCGGATCCGGGGCGATCTGAGTATCCGCACCCATGTCCTCGGTGCGTGACCGGCGCCACACTCCGGGCATGGAGAGAATTCCGCCGCCCGCCGAGGAGCTGGCCCTGATCGATCAGGAGCTGGTCCGACTCGACGCGCGCCGTGCGCAGTTGCTGGCCCGCCGGGCCTGGCTGGTCAGTGTGCTGCACCAGGCCGTGGCCCCGCAGCAGCCCTTCCCGACGTGGTCGCCGCGACCGGGCGCCGCCGCCGGCCCTGCCGGTGCGGCGGGTGTGCCCGGCGCGGCCGGCGCGGCCAGGGAGGTCTCCGGGCCGAGTGCGCAGAACGTGCTGCTGGCGCTGGGCGCGGTGCTGCTCGCGGTGGCCGCCTTCGCGTTCACGGTGGTCAGCTGGGGCTCCATGGGGATCGGTGGCCGGGCCGCCGTGCTCGGTGCCGTGACGGCGGCCGCGCTGGCCGCGCCGGTCGTGCTGCTGCGCCGCGGGCTGCGTTCGACGGCCGAGTCGGTGGCCGCGCTGGGCATGGCGCTGACGGTGCTGGACGCGTACGCGCTCTACGCGGTGGCCCTGCCGGACACGGACGGCACCGCGTACGCGGCGGGGTCGGCCGGGGTGCTCTCGGTCCTGTGGGCCGGCTACGGCTCGGTCCTGCGCGGGCTGCGGCTGCCGCTGCCGGCGGCGGTGCTCACGGCGCAGCTCCCGCTGCCGCTGGCGGCGATCGCCGCGGGCGCCGCGCCCCTCGGGGTGGCGTGGGCGTTGCTGGGCACGGCGGTTCTGGACGCGGTCGCCGCGCTCCGGGCCCCGGGCCGCCCGGCCCGCGTCCTGGCGGCGGCCTGCGGCGTCGCGGTGGGCGGCTGGGCCCTCTTCGCCGGGCTGGTCTTCTCGGCCTCGGCCGCCGCCCCGGCTTCCGCGGTCGCCCCGGGCGCCCTCCTTCTGGCGGGTGCCGCGCTGGCCCTGGCCGCGGCGTTCCGCGCGATCCCGCGCCCGGCCGGATCCGGAGCGGCCGACGCGGTGGCGGGAAGGGGTGCGTTCGGCGCGCCGGGAGGCGAGGGCCCGACGGGCCTTGCGGCGCCGGGCGTCCCGGGCGTCCCGGGCGTCCCGGGCGTCCCGGGCGTCCCGGCGGGGAACGGTGCCGAGGCCGGCCGGGTGCAGGGGGCGGCCGCGCTCGCGGTGGTCGCCGGGCTCGCGGCCGTGGCGGCCCTGGGCGGCGTGGTGCGGGCCGCACTGCCGGAGGGCTGGGTGGCGGTGGCCTACCTGTTGTGCGCCGTACCGCTCCTCGGGCTCGGCGGGCTCGTGCGGTCGACCGCGCCGGTGCCGGTCCTGCCGGCCCCGGTGCGCCGGGGCCTGGCCGGGGCCGGTGCGGGGGTGGCGGCGCTGGCCGGGGTGTCCGCGCTGCCCGCGGTGCTCGTGGCACTGCTGTCGCCCGTCGAGGTGCTGGGCGGGATCTGGGAGGGCCGGGTGCCCTCGGCGACGGGGGCGGGCTGGACCGCGCCGACCGCGGCCGCGGTGGTGCTGTTCGCGGTGGCGGGGCTGGCGGCGCGCCTGTTCCGGGTGTCGGGTCGGTCGGAGGCGGCCACCGCTGCCGTGGCGCTGGGCTGGGCCGGGCTGTTCCTCCTCCCCGGCGTCGGGGCGCTGCCGCACCCGGTGGTGCTGGCCTGGCACGTGCTCCTGACCGTGGCGGCCACGGGGCTCGCGCTGCGGGCCCCCGGGGCCCGGGCGGCGGTCCCGGCGGCGGCGTGCGCCCTGGCGGGCGCGCTGAGCGTGTCGCTGCTGGCGCTGGCCGGGCGGCCGGGGACGTTCGCGGTGCTGGGCGCCCTGGCGGTGCTGTTCACCGCGGCGGCGTTCGACGCCCGGGGCCCGCGGTGGGCGGTGCGGACCGCCGCGGGGCTGTCGGTCGGCTGGGCGGTCGCCCTGGCGCTGGCCGTGGCGCGGGCGCTGGACCTCGAGCCGCTGTCCCGGGCGCTGCTGGTGCTGGCCGTGTCCGCGGTGGTGGCGCTGGTGGCGGCCCGTCCGGTGGCGCGCGCCCCGCGTCCGGCGCGGGTGCCCTTCGAGGCGGCGGGCGCGGGGGCGGCGGCGCTGGCCGTGTGCCTGGTGCTGCCCGACCTGCCGGCGCTGGCCCTGGTGCTGGGGCTGTGCGGGGTACTGGCGGCGGGCACCGCGGTACGCCCGGACCGGCGACCGGTCGGCTACGCGGCCGCGGTGCTGTTCGTCCTGGCGGCCTGGGTGCGGCTGGCCGCCTCGGGGGTGACCGTCCCGGAGGCGTACACGCTGCCGGTCACCGTCCCGGCCCTCGTGGTGGGCCTGCTGCGGCGGCGCCGCGACCCGGAGGCCTCGTCCTGGACGGCGTACGGGCCGGGTCTGGCGGCGACGCTGGTGCCGAGCCTGGTGGCCGCCTGGAGCGACCCGCACTGGCCGCGTCCGCTCCTGCTCGGCCTGGGCGCGCTGGCGGTGACCCTGGCCGGGGCCCGGCGCCGGCTCGGTGCCCCGTTGGTGCTGGGCGGTGGCGTCCTGGTGCTCGACGCGCTGCACGAGCTGGCCCCGTACGTGGTCCAGGTCGTGGACGCCCTGCCGCGCTGGCTCCCGCCGGCCCTCGCGGGCGCCCTCCTGCTGGTGGTCGGGGCGACGTACGAGAAGCGCCTGCGCGACGCCCGCCGCCTCCGCGGGGCCCTGTCCCGCATGCGCTGAGGCACGCCCCGCCTGGGGCCGGGGGCACAGTCGGCACGCGCCGCTCCCCCGGCCCGGCCGCTGGCCCCGTCCCGTCCGACAGGCGGGGCGGGGCCGGGGGCGGGTGGCGGAGGTCGCCGACAGGGCCGTAAAACGCAGCCGGCCCCGGAGACTCGTCGAGTCTCCGGGGCCGGCTTCCGGGTGGGCGATACTGGGTTCGAACCAGTGACCTCTTCGGTGTGAACGAAGCGCTCTCCCACTGAGCTAATCGCCCGGGCGCACCGCAAACATTACCCCATGTCAGGGGGTACTCAGGACCACGGACGGCCCAGCGGCACCCGCCGGCCGCCGGGCGGCGGCGCGAGCGGGTCGCCGGCGGTGCGCAGGCCGGTCACTCGCCGATCTTCCACGGCATCACGAAGCCGAACTTCCACAGGTAGATCCCGAGCAGGGTGCCGGCGATCACCAGGCCGATGGTGGTCAGGATGATGTTGCGCCGCCGGACCTTCGGGTCGAGGGCCTTCTGGGCCGCCTCGGTGACCTTGCGCTTGGTCCAGCGGAGCACGAGCTGGGCCCAGACGAACTCGGTGGCCCAGATCGCCATGCCCGCGAAGATCACCAGCCAGCCGGGGCCGGGCAGCGGCAGCATGACCACGCCCAGGGCCACGACGGCGAGGCCGACGACGAAGACGCCGACCTGCCAGCTCACGTGCAGGCTCCGGCTCCGCTTGATGAAGGCGGGCGCACGAGAGCCGAGCGGCGCCTCCTCGTCCGGGCCGTTCTCGGATCCTCCGGCGGGCCCCGCCGCGTCGTGCCGCTCTCCGGCCGGGCTCGCCGCGTCGTCCCGGTGGTTACTCCCCGTATTCATGGGAGCCAACCTACCGGAGGTCCCAGCACACGTGAACGGCTTGTGGGATCCGCCGTAAGAGGTACCTGAACGACCGCAAAACGGTCAGAGGGGTTTACAACGGCACCGTAGGTGGCATGTCGATTTCGCCGACGTGCGAATCCCCGAGCGCACACTGAGCGAAAGGCCCTGGCGCTTATGAACACCACGGTCAGCTGCGAGCTGCACCTGCGCCTCGTTGTGTCGAGCGAGTCCTCACTGCCTGTCCCCGCGGGCCTGCGGTACGAGACGGCCGACCCCTACGCCGTGCACGCCACTTTCCACACCGGCGCCGAGGAAACGGTCGAGTGGGTGTTCGCCCGCGACCTCCTCGCCGAGGGGCTGCACCGGCCCACCGGTACCGGCGACGTCCGCGTCTGGCCGTCCCGGAGCCACGGTCAGGGCGTCGTATGCATCGCCCTGAGCTCACCGGAGGGAGAAGCTCTGCTGGAGGCCCCCGCGAGGGCCCTGGAGTCGTTCCTGAAGCGGACCGACGCGGCCGTGCCACCCGGCACCGAGCATCGCCACTTCGACCTCGACCAGGAGCTCTCCCACATCCTGGCGGAAAGCTGAGCCAGGGCGGGAGCCGCTGCGCACCGTCCGACTCGGGGCGACGGTGCGAGCCGGACAACCACATACGCAGTGCGGGCGCAGTTCTCGCGGGAGCCACCCGCGCGGACTGCGCCCGTGCGCTTTTTGGGGAAGCCGCTAAAGTTCGGCCACATCGGCGGGCACCGGCCCGCCCGCAGTGGTCCCCAGGGAGCGAGAACCATGCAGATCCCCCACGACACGCGTCGCGCGCTCGACGTCGTCGTCGATCTCGTGAACACCGCCCCCGAGCCGGGTGGGCCCGACGGGCTCATGGACGTCGGGGCGCTGCGCGTCTTCGTGCAGCAGCACGAGATCAGCGACGTCGGCGAGCTCGGCGCCCGCGACCTGGCGGGGGTACGGGCGGTGCGGGGACGCTTCGCGCAGATCTTCTCCGCCACCACGACCCGTGAGGCCGCCGGCGTGGTGAACGACCTGGTCGCCGCGGCGGGCACCACCCCGCGACTGACCGATCACGACGGCTACGACTGGCACGTGCACTACTTCGCGCCGGGCGCGTCCGTGGGCGACCACATCGCTGCGGACTGCGGGATGGCGCTGAGCTTCATCCTGGTGTCCGGCGAGCGCGAGCGACTGCGCCGCTGCGAGGCCCCGGACTGTCGGCGGGCCTTCGTCGACCTGTCCCGCAACCGCTCGCGCCGCTACTGCGACAGCCGCACCTGCGGCAACCGCCTCCACGTGGCCGCCTACCGCGCCCGCCGCAAGGAAGCCGCCGAGTAAGCCGCCGTCCCCGCGGCCCCCGACACGGGCAGGGGTCGCACTCCCGCCCGCCCGGGCTACAGCAGGAACAGGTCGTGGGTGGCCGCCAGCAAGAGCAGCGTGCCGATGACCGTGAGGAAGATCATCAGGGGCGGCTGCGACAGGGCGAAGAGGCAGCCGCGCTGCGGGTCCTCTTCGGACGTGGCGGGCGCGGGCGCAGTGGTGGCGGGCTCGCCCCGCGACGTGTCGAGCATCTCGGGGCGAATGATGGCGCACCGGACCCGACGACGGCGATCAACACGCCCGTAGGGTGCGGGAGTTGATCACCCTCTGCCAGAACGCGTCCGATTCATGGCGGATCTCCTCATATCCCGTGCTTCTTCAAGATCGCTTCGATGTCGGAGAAGTCCTCCTCCGGCGCCCCGGCCGGCCGGGCCGTGGCCGGGGCGGACCGGCCCGCGCCGAGCGACGGGGCCGCGGGCGTCGACGCGCCGGGCGCGACCGACCCCCGGTCGGCACCCGCGGCCGCGGCCCTCCGGTCCTTGCGGGAGCCCCCGCCCCGGCGCTCGACCGCGCGGGTGGTCATGAGGAGCACCCAGGCCAGGGCCAGCAAGCCGAAGCCGATCCACACCGAGGGCTTGAAGACGATCCCGGTGAGCCAGGCGACGACCCCCGTGAGCACGAGGCCGATCGGCACCAGCGAGTACGCCGCGATGCGCGTGGCGGCGAGGAAGCGCTTGCGGTAGGCGGTCAGCGCGGCGATGCCCAGGCCCGCCGCGGACGCCGCGGAACAGATGGTCTCGGCGAGCATGCGGTCCTCCAGCTTGGTGTGTGCGCCGTCCCGCGATCGGTCCGGTGGTCCGGTTCCTTCCATCCTGCATCGTCCATGTCCACCGCGGCCACGGCCGAAGCCGTCGGGGGCCGGATCTCCGGGAGATCTCGGGGTTCCTCCCCTCCGTGAGGCGTCTGGAAGACTGGGCGCATGAGCGAAACCCAGCCTTCCGGCGCCACCGAGCCCGTCGTCCTCGACGTGTGGTGCGAACTCCAGTGCCCCGACTGCCACGCCGCGCTGGAGGACGTGCGCGCCCTGCGGGCCCGGTACGGGGACCGGATGGACATCCGGCTGCGGCACTTCCCGCTGGAGAAGCACAAGCACGCGTTCGCCGCGGCACAGGCGGCCGAGGAGGCCCTCGAGCAGGGTCAGGGCTGGCCGTACATCGAGGCCGTGCTGGCCCGCACCGCGGAACTGGACCGGCGCGGCGAGGCGGTCCTGCTGGACACGGCGAAGGAACTCGGCCTGGACGCGGACGAGTTCGACACCGCCCTCGTCGACGGCCGGCACATCCTGATCGTGGACGCCGACCAGGCCGAGGGCAAGGCCATCGGCGTCACGGGCACGCCGACCTACGTGATCGGCGGCGAGCGCCTCGACGGCGGCAAGAGCCAGGAGGGCCTGCGGGCCCGCATCGAGGAGATCGCCGACCGCCTGCTGGCCGCCGACGCCGGCTAAGCGCGTGTCTCTGTGATGGGTTGGTCGGTTGATCGGATGTGTCTGTCCGATGGGTAGCCACTGAGTGATGTGGGACCGGATCGCGCCGTTGATGCGGCCGATCCGGTCCGTGGGCGACGGTGGGCTGACCATCGTCGGACCCTTGACAGCATCGCCCGGAAGTACCGCATCTGCAGGACGTCGAGCGGTGCACCGACCGTGTGAACCAATGGCGTGGTGTGGCGATGCGCACCGACAAGCTCGCCACGCCCTACCGGGGAGACAGCCTCCAGGTCCGCCGCCGTCAGATCAGGGGTTTGCCGAAGGTGAACTGCACCGTGCGGTACCCCAGGGAGCGGTACAGGCCCAGCGCCGGGGCGTTGTCGGCGAACACCTGCAGGCCCAGCAGCCGCGAGCGGGCCCCCGCCGCGGCGCGTTCGGCGAGCAGCATCAGGGTGCGGCCGTGGCCCCGGCCGCGGTGCTCCTCGGCCACCTCCACGTCGAAGACGTAGGAGGTCACGCCGCCTGGGAGGGCGGAGTCGCCGCGCGGCAGGGCGGGCCCCGCCGCGGTCCACACGTGCCCGACCGGCTCCCCGCCCTGCTCCAGCACGGTGAAGGTCGTACCGGGCGTCTCCAGGCCCCGCGGCAGGTTCCGCGCGTGGTCGGCGCGGGACTTCGCCTCCGCGGCGGCGGCGGGCAGTCCCCGCTCCGCCCACGTGCACGCGTACGCCGTGACCGCGCGGGCGAGCCACGCGTCGTACTCCCCCGCCGTCATGGGGCGGCCGACCGCGCCGCGGGGCAGCGCGGGGGGCCGTGCGCCGATCTTCTTGGCCATGTTCCGGCTGGCCTCGGTGTAGCCCAGGGCGGTCGCCATCCGCAGCGCCTCGACCGCCTCGGCCGGTACCGCGACCTGGATCCGCCGGCAGCCCCAGCCGCGCAGCACCTCCTCGGCGGCGAGCGCGGCCACCGTGCCGCGACCGCGGCGCCGGTCCGGCCGGTCGATCCACAGACCGCGGATCACGCCCACGGACGGGCCGAACGGGGTGTCGGCGGCGAGTTCGACCGTCCCGACGACGCGGCTGTTCACACGGACCTCGTACGGGCGCGACCGCGCTCCGTCCCCGGTCTCCTGGAGCGGCCCGGCCGGCCGCAGGGTCGTGGTCATCACAGGTGTTCTACCCGCCGGACCCCCCGTCCGTCACCTTTCCGCCCGGACCCCCGGACGCCACCCCGCCGCGCCACCAACCTGCGGTGCTTTCAAGGGCGTTGGCGCACGGGGCCCCGTCCGCGGAAGACCTGGCCGGTGCCGGGGCCGGCGCCGCGGCTACTTCGGGTCCCAGTCCTCCGCCGCGCGGGCGTCGAAGGTCCGCATCGCCTCGGCCGTGACCGGCCCGGGGGCGCCCGGCAGGTCGCGGGAGTCGACGCGGTGGACGGCCTGGACGTCGCGCAGCGTCGAGGTCAGGAAGACCTCGTCGGCGCTCTCCAGCACCTCCAGGGGCAGGTCGGTCTCCTTCGCGCCGCTCCAGTCGACGACCAGCGCGCGGGTGATCCCGGCGAGGCAGCCCGAGGGCACCGGCGGGGTGTGCAGCTCCCCGTCGAGCACGACGAAGACGTTGGACCCGGTGCCTTCGCAGAGCTGTCCGACCGTGTTGGCGAACAGGGCCTCCGAGGCGCCGGCGGCGGTCGCCCGGGCGAGGGCGACGACGTTCTCGGCGTAGGAGGTGGTCTTCAGGCCGGCCAGGGCGCCGCGCTCGTTGCGCACCCAGGGGACGGTGACGACGGCCGTGCTGTCGGGCCGGCGGGTGGTGGCCCCGAGCGCGACCACCAGCGTGGGGCCGGCGTCGCCCCGGTCGGAGCCGAGCGGCGAGAGGCCGCCGGTGTACGTGATCCGCATCCGGCCCAGCGGCATCGGGTTCGCCTCCAGGACGGCGGTGCAGGCGCGCCGGACCTCGTCGAGGTCGGGGTCGGGCAGGCCCAGGCCGCGCGCCGACCGGGCCAGCCGGTCCAGGTGGCGGGTGAGCGCGAAGAGCCGCCCGTCCGCCGCCTTGATGGTCTCGAAGACGCCGTCGCCCACCGTCAGCCCGTGGTCGAACACCGACACCCGTGCGTCGTCCGCGTCCCGCAGCTCTCCGTCGAGCCAGATCCTCACCGTACGGTTCCTCCCGTCGCCTCGTGCGTGCCCGACGCTACCGCGAGCAGTCGGGCGGCCTTCAGCTCGGTCTCGGCCCATTCGCGCTCGGGGTCGGAACCCCAGGTGATGCCGGCGCCGGTGCCGAAGCGCAGCCTGGGGCCCGCCGGGGCTTCCCGGTCGATCCAGAAGGTGCGGATGCCGACGGCCAGCTCGCCGGTGCCGCGGTCGGCGTCGACCCAGCCGATGCCGCCGCAGTACGGGCCCCGGGGCGCCGTCTCCAGGGCCTCGATGATCCGCAGGGCGGAGGACTTGGGGGCGCCGGTGACGGAACCGGGCGGGAACGTGGCGGCGAGCAGCTCGGGCCAGCCGGCGCCGTCGGCGAGCTCGCCGCGCACGGTGGAGACGAGGTGGACCAGGCCGGGGTGCTCCTCCACCGCGCACAGCTCGGGGACGGTCACGGAGCCGGTGGCGCAGACGCGACCGAGGTCGTTGCGGACCAGGTCGACGATCATCACGTTCTCGGCGTGGTCCTTGGGGAGCAGGTCCGCGGCGGTGCGGCCGGTGCCCTTGATGGGGCCGGACTCGACGGTGCGGCCGGTGCGGCGCAGGAACAGCTCGGGCGAGGCGGTGGCGATCTCGACGCCGTGCGCCGAAAGCCGAATCGTTCCTGCGTACGGTGCGGGGTTGCCCCGGGCCAGCAGCGCGGTCAGGGCGTCCACGTCGGCGGCGGGGTCCGGCAGCGGCGCGGACATCACCCGGCAGAGGTTGGCCTGGTAGACCTCGCCGCGGGCGATGTGCTCGCGTATGCGCCGTACGCCCGAGACGTACGCCTCCCGGTCGAGGGAGGAGGTCCACGCGTCGGTGGCGGGGCCGTGCCAGCCGCCCGCCACGGGGGCGGGGACCGGGTCGGGACGGACGTCCCCGAAGCGCGCGCACACCAGGCGGCCCTCGAAGTCCGCCGCCACGGCCCAGAAGCCGGTGGAGTCGAGCGCGGACGGATCGCTGGTCACGTCGCGCAGGTCGGTTGCGAGGAGGCCGCCGAAGCGGGCGAGGGGAGGGAGGTACTGCACGGCTGTGAGTGTAGGACGGGTGGCGGGGGGCCGCCGGTGGGACGGCGGGGCCCGGCTCCGGCACGGGGGCGGGGGCGGGGCGGCGTCGGGGGCGCTGAGCTGGACCGGGGGGCGGCACGCACGGCCGCGGGGAGGCTGTCGGAGGGCCACAGGAAGGCCATCGGAAGCCCGCCGGGGGCTGGTCCCCGGTGGACCGTGCGGTGCGGCCGGTGAAGCAACCGCAGCACGCTGCGCAAACGCGTTTTTGAGCTGGCCCGGGAATCCGCTAGAGTTCAACACGTCGCCGGGGAGCGAAGGAAAAAACCCGGAAGCAACACCGGCGACCTGCGGACGTGGCTCAGTTGGTAGAGCATCACCTTGCCAAGGTGAGGGTCGCGAGTTCGAATCTCGTCGTCCGCTCGAATGTGGGGGATCTTCCCGACCCCCTGCAGGCTCCTGGTGGAGTGGCCGAGAGGCGAGGCAACGGCCTGCAAAGCCGTCTACACGGGTTCAAATCCCGTCTCCACCTCCAAGGACGATTAGCTCAGCGGGAGAGCGCTTCCCTGACACGGAAGAGGTCACTGGTTCAATCCCAGTATCGTCCACTGGATCCTCACGGATCACCCGCGCGATTAGCTCAGCGGGAGAGCGCTTCCCTGACACGGAAGAGGTCACTGGTTCAATCCCAGTATCGCGCACGCAATACCGCCCGACCTGCGGCTTCGCATCATGCGAAGAAGGTCCCCGCGCGATTAGCTCAGCGGGAGAGCGCTTCCCTGACACGGAAGAGGTCACTGGTTCAATCCCAGTATCGCGCACCATCCGGAAGCCCCGGCCGACCCGATCGGCCGGGGCTTCTGCGTTGCTCCGAGGGCCTTCTGCGTTGCTCCGAGGGCCCTTCTGCGTTGCTCCCGGCCGTACGCCCGCTCGGCGGGGCGGGTGCCTGGTGGGTGGGTGCTCGGTGGGTGGGTGCCGGAACGGGAACGCGCCCGGCAGCCGGAAGGCGGCGCCGGGCGCGTCACGTCGTCGAGGGGTGGCCGTGGGGGCCGGGGCCTCAGGAGGAGAACAGCAGACGGCCGAAGCCGCTCTTGTGGTGGCCGTGGTGCCCGTGGTGACCCTGGTGGCCGCCGTGGTGCTGCGGGGCGCCCCAGGCGGGCGCCTGGCCTGCCGGGTAGGCGGGCGGCGCCGGCGGCGGCGGGACGGGCTGTCCGTACTGCGACTCCAGGCGGGTCAGCGCCTCCAGCTCCCCGTAGTCCAGGAATATGCCGCGGCAGCCGCTGCACTGCTCGATCTGGACACCGTTGCGGTTGTACGTGTGCATCATGGCGTGGCACTTCGGGCACTGCATGATCGGCTTCACTCCTCGCCGTCGGACGTGTTCGTCCCCGGAATCCTGCCCGGCGACGCGAGCCTCACCCTACGACGGAAGCACGGGCTCCAAGTCCGGCGGGAGTGTGGCAATTCGGGAACAACTGTCGGTCATCATCCGCTCCACCTCGTCCAGTCCGCGCTCCTCCTGGACTGACTTGGCGATGGCGAGCGCGGCGGTCTGCACCGTCAGGGCGCGGGCCGCCACGTCGAGTTCCCGCCACGGGTCCCGGCCGGCCGGACCGGCCGCCGGACCGCCCGCCGCACGGTAGGCCCCCAGGAACCGCTCCCAGACCTCGGGGTCGAGCAGGCCGGCCGCGTACCAGGCGGCGGGACGGGCCAGGTCCCAGGCAGGGTCCCCCAGCCCCATGTCGTCCACGTCGATCAGCAGCCAGGGCCCGTCGGGGACGGGGTGGCGGACCAGCTGGCCGAGGTGCAGGTCGCCGTGGCACACCGTGGCCGAGGCGGGGGCCGGACCCTCGCCGCGCGCCCAGGCGGGCAGGCGGGCCGCCGCCGCCAGCACGGTGGCCGCGTCGGGGTGCGGCCCGGCGGCCGCCATCCGCGACAGGGCGCGGGCCACCTTGGCCGGACCGCGCATCGGCGGCAGCGGCTCGGGCAGTACGGCGGCCGGCAGCCGGTGCAGCCGTGCGAGCAGCCGTGCCGCGTCCTCCCACGGGGCGGCCTCGGGCGCGGCCGGGTCCACCGGGGCGCCGTGCGGCCAGGCGGTGACCGCGCGGCCGCGCAGGAGCGTGGTGTACGCGCCCTCGGGGGTCAGCACCGGCAGCGGGGCGAGCAGGATCCCGTCCAGGGACGGGGCTGCGGCGAGGCGGACGCGTACGGCCAGCTGCGCCTGGTCGGTGCCGGGGGCGTGCGCCTTGACGACGACGTTGCCGCTGCGCACGACGGTGCCGTCGGGGCGGTCGGCGAGGAGGGTGTGCTGGCGGGGTACGCCGGTGCGGCCGCGGGGGCCCGGGCAGGTGACGAGCGCGGCGAGTTCCGCCGCGAAGCGCGCGTTCACGGTGCCCCCAGTCGTCCCCGGTCCGGTCGTACGGCCTGCGCCGCAACCTCAGGATCGTACGCGCCACCGGTCCTCGAACCCACATCCCGGTGCGCAGCCGCGCCGGGAGCGCAGCCACGTGGAGGAGGGGGCCCGCGGGTCCGCGCGAAAGGGTGCCCGCGGGTCCGCGCGAAAGGGTGCCGCCCCGCGACCTCTCGGTCGTGGGGCGGCACCCTTTTCTCACTGCCGTCCGCCGCGCCCCCGTCCCCACGGGGCCACCGGCGCGGATGTCCGGCCCGGGCCGCTCTCCCGGACCCGGGGCGCCGCTCAGCGCCCCAGCATCGCGCCCACGGACGACGCCTGTGTCACCACCGCGTCCCAGCCGCCGAAGACGACGACCAGGAGGGCGGCGAGGGGGAGCACCATGGCCGCGGCCACCAGAGGGTGGCGCGTACCGGAGGGCTTGCGCGTCCGCGTGCGGAGGATGGTCCGCCCTGCCGTGTACGCCATGGTCCGCTCCCCGGTCCTCTCCCCGTCGATCTGGCAGCGGCGGGCTGGTGACCTCGGGGGACGAGTGCTTCACCCGCCGCTTGACCTCAAGACTAGGAGCGCGCGGCCGCCCGGTCCTCATGCCGACGTACCCATTCCCGGGCCTCCAGGAGGATGACGCCCCGCCCCCGCGCGTACTCCCCTGGGTGGAGACGGCGTCGCCCGTCTCGGGGTCATCCCGGAAGGGGTGTGGCGATCCGCCGTTTACACCTCGTAACCGCGTGACTTCGATCACTTCCGGCCACCCACGCCCGGGCGGGCGCCGGTCCGTGGGTACGCCCGTCCGCTCGTGCGCCCCTCGGAGCGACGAGGTGCGTCCCGGCGAGGCCAATACCCCTTCACCGCAAGGCATTTACTGCCGGGCCGACCTCGTACGGACGTTCGACGCACGGTTCCTGACCGACCCTCAAGTGGCCCCCGCCGCACGGACGATCGAATCCCGGCGGGAGGGCGCGGCCTCTGAGCACACTTGCCGGATCGTCCGTAAGCTGTGCCACGTCAACAGGACGACCGGGCAGCGGGGTGGACATGGCGATGATGCGGCTCCGGCGCGAGGACCCGCGTGTCGTCGGCAACTTCAGGCTGCACCGCCGCCTCGGCGCGGGCGGCATGGGCGTGGTCTACCTGGGCTCGGACCGGCGCGGCCAGCGCGTGGCGCTCAAGGTGATCCGCCCGGACCTCGCCGAGGACCAGGAGTTCCGCTCCCGCTTCGCCCGCGAGGTGCAGGCGGCCCGTCGCATCCGCGGGGGCTGCACGGCACGGTTGGTGGCCGCCGACCTGGACGCCGAGCGCCCCTGGTTCGCCACCCAGTACGTGCCCGGGCCCTCGCTCCACGACAAGGTCAACGAGGGCGGCCCGCTCTCCGCCGCGCAGATCGCCGCCATCGGTGCCGCGCTGTCGGAGGGCCTGGTCGCCGTGCACGAGGCCGGGGTCGTCCACCGCGACCTCAAGCCCTCGAACATCCTGCTCTCCCCCAAGGGCCCCCGCATCATCGACTTCGGCATCGCCTGGGCCACCGGGGCGTCCACCCTCACCCACGTGGGCACCGCCGTCGGCTCCCCCGGCTTCCTCGCGCCCGAGCAGGTGCGCGGCGCGGCCGTGACCCCGGCCACCGACGTGTTCGCGCTCGGCGCCACCCTGGCGTACGCCGCCACCGCCGACTCGCCCTTCGGCCACGGCAGTTCCGAGGTGATGCTGTACCGGGTCGTGCACGAGGAGCCGCAGCTGTACGGCGTGCCGGACTCGCTCGCCCCGCTGGTGCAGGCCTGCCTGGCCAAGGACCCGGAGGAGCGCCCCACCACGCTCCAGCTGTCGATGCGGCTCAAGGAGATCGCGGCCCGCGAGGCGCAGGGGCTGCCGGACCTGCGGCCGCCGGCGCCGCGCACGCAGCAGGACCGGCCCAGCGGCCGGCTGGCGGAGCAGTACGCGCACCAGCGCACCGAGCGCCGGCCGGCGGGCACCCCCGCGCCGCGCCCCCAGCAGGGCGCCGGCACCCGCCCGGCCACCGGCCCCGCCTCGGGGTCGGGGCCGCGCACGCCTGGTGGCGCGATGGCGGGCCAGGCCCGCGACACCGTGCGGTCGGGACCGCGCACCGGACCCCAGTCCCGGCCGCGCACGGGTCCCCGTACGGACGGTCGGGGCGCGGCCCGGGCCACCGGGGCGGGGGCGCGCCGGCCGGCGGGGCCGGACCGGAAGCTGCTGCGGCAGCGGCTGATCGTGTTCGTGGTGGTCACGCTGATCGTGGCGCTGGGGATCGCGGCGGCGCAGAAGTTCTAGGCGCGGGGCGGGTTCTCGGTGCGGGGCGGGTTCTCGGTGCGGGGCAGGTTCTACGCGCGGCACAGGTTCTCGGTGCGGCGCAGGTTCTAGCAGGTTCTGGGTGCGGCGCAGTTCTCGGTGCGGCGCAGGGTGCAGCACGCTTCGGGGTGGCGAGCGGGAGCTTCGGTGGGCTCGCTTCGAGGGGTGGGTCGTGTGGTGTGTGGGTCCCCTCGGTGCTTGACCCGGTATGGCCTGCAGGCCCTGCGGCAGGCCCACCCCTGGGGCAAGGGGGCTCCGCCCCTGGCCTGCGGCCACCCCAGGCCCGGGCCTGCCTCCGGACCAGCCTGCCCTACCGCCTCAAGCACCTCCCCCACACACCACACGACCCACCCGGCACCGCCGAGGATCCGGCAACCCGGATCTGTGTGTCGGGTGGGTTTGGGGCGGGTGGGCTTGTGTCGGGTGGGCTTGGGGCGCGTTGGGGCCCTAGCGGGGCGGGACCCGACCGGCTCACGGATGCGTCGGGGTGGGGCGGGGGCTCAGGCGCCCGGGCGGCCCGTGGCCACGGCGTAGAACGCGACGGCCGCGGCCGCGCCGACGTTGAGAGAGTCCACGCCGTGGGCCATGGGGATGCGCACCCATTCGTCGGCAGCGCGCAGGGCCTGCGTGGACAGGCCGTCGCCTTCGGCGCCCAGCATCAGCGCCACCCGGTCCAGGGTGTGCGGGGCGGCGTCGTCGATGGGGGAGGCCTTCTCGTGCGGGGTGAGGGCGAGCAGCTTGAAGCCGTGCTCGCGGACCGTCTCCAGGCTGCGCGGCCAGGACTCCAGGCGTGCGTACGGCACGGAGAACACCGCGCCCATCGAGACCTTCACCGAACGCCGGTAGAGCGGATCCGCGCAGTCCGGGGAGAGCAGCACCGCGTCCATGCCGAGGGCGGCGGCGCTGCGGAAGATGGCGCCGATGTTGGTGTGGTCGTTGACGGACTCCATCACCACCACGCGGCGGGTGCCCGCCAGCAGTTCGTCGGCGGTGGGGAGCGGCTTGCGCTGCATGGAGGCCAGCGCGCCGCGGTGCACGTGGTAGCCGGTGACGCGCTCGGCGAGCTCCGGGCTCACCGCGTACACGGGGGCCGGGAGCTCGTCGATCACGTCGCGCATGACGTCGACCCACTTCGCCGACAGCAGCATCGAGCGCATCTCGTAGCCGGCTTCCTTGGCCCGTCTGATGACCTTCTCGCCCTCGGCGATGAACAGGCCCTCTGCGGGCTCGCGCTTGCGCCGGAGTTCGACGTCGGTCAGGCCCGTGTAGTCGCGCAGGCGCGGGTCGTCGGGGTCCTCGACGGTGATGAGATCAGCCACAGGGTGATACTGCCTTGTCCTGGGTGTGGTGCCAACGGGCGGGTACGAGATGGGTTACCCGCGGTTACTCGCGCCCGGTCCCGGATGGGTGGGGCGACCGCCGCGGGCGGTCGCCTTCCGGGTGTCAGGCGGTGGTGCGGATCGGGGGGACGCCCACGTTCACGACGTCGCCGATCACGATGACCGCCGGCGGGCGGACGTCCTGGGCGCGCACGGTCTCGCCCACGGTGGCCAGGGTGGCGTCCACGCGGCGCTGGGTGGCCGTGGTGCCCTCCTGGATGACCGCCACGGGCGTCTCGGCGGCCTTGCCGTGCGCGACGAGCGCGGCGGCGATGGCGCCGATCTTGTCCACGCCCATCAGCACCACGAGGGTGCCGGTGAGCTTGGCCATCGCGGCCCAGTCGACGAGCGAACGCGGGTCCTCGGGCGCGACGTGGCCGCTGACCACCGTGAACTCGTGCGCCACACCGCGGTGGGTGACGGGGATCCCGGCGGCCGAGGGCACCGAGATCGAGCTGGAGATGCCGGGCACGACGGTGCACGGGATGCCGGCCTCGGCGAGCGCCTGGGCCTCCTCCATGCCCCGGCCGAAGACGTACGGGTCGCCGCCCTTGAGGCGGACCACGGCCTTGCCGGCCTTGGCGTGCTCGATCAGGGCGTTGTTGATGGCCTCCTGGGCCATGAAGCGGCCGTACGGGATCTTCGCCGCGTCGATGACCTCGACGTGCGGCGGCAGTTCGTCGAGCAGGTCGCGGGGGCCGAGCCGGTCCGCGATGACCACGTCGGCCTGGGCCAGCAGGCGGCGGCCGCGCACGGTGATGAGGTCGGGGTCGCCGGGACCGCCGCCGACGAGCGCGACGGAGGGGCCGCGCAGGTCCTTCGTACGGTGCTCGGGGGCGGCCAGGGAACCGTCCCTGAGCCCCTCGACGATGGCGTCGCGGACCGCGGCGGAGCGGCGCGGGTCGTTGCCGGTCAGCACGGCGACCGTGACGCCCTCGCTGCGGCCGGTGGCGGGGGTCCAGGCGGTGGCGGCCTCGGCGTCGTCGCTGCGCACGCACCAGACGCGCGCACGCTCCGCCTCGGCGGAGGCGCGGTCGTTGGCCTCGCGGTCCCGGGTGGCGATCAGGGCGTACCAGGCGTCGGCGAGGTCGCCCTCCTGGTAGCGGCGGCGCTCCCAGCGGATCTCGCCGGTCTCCGCCATGGCGTCCACCGAGGGGGTGGCGGACGGGGAGATCAGGACGACTTCGGCACCGGCCGCGACGAGGGCCGGCAGGCGGCGCTGGGCGACCTGGCCGCCGCCGATGACGACGACGCGGCGGCCGGTGAGGCGCAGGCCGACGGGGTACGCGGGGGCCTGGGGTTCCTGTGCTGCCATGGCGGTGCGGCTCCTGAGGGGCGGTGTGCCTGGGTGCCGCTGCTGCGTTGGAGCGGCGTGTCCTTTGTGACGTGCGGTTTCGGGTGCGTGCCGGGTCCACGATACGGCGGGTGCCCGGACCGTCGCCCTGCGGGGCGGGGCCCCGGCCCCCCGGCCGCCCCCACGCGCCGGCGGGGCCGGAGTCGCCGCGGCGGGGCCGCGATCGCGGCCCCGCCGGCGGGATCGGTACGGGTTACTTCTCGGTGACGCCGGCCGAGTCGAACGTGGCCACCTCGTGCATGGCGCGGGCGGCGCTCTGCACCAGCGGGAGGGCCAGGAGGGCGCCGGTGCCCTCGCCGAGGCGGAGGTCGAGGTCGACCAGCGGGCGCAGACCGAGCTTGTTCAGGGCCGCGACGTGACCCGGCTCGGCGGAGCGGTGGCCGGCGATGCAGGCGGCCAGGGACTCGGGGGCGATGGCGCGGGCCACCAGGGCGGCCGCCCCGGCGCTGACGCCGTCGAGGATGACCGGCGTGCGCAGGGAAGCGCCACCGAGGACGAGGCCCACCATGGCCGCGTGCTCCAGGCCGCCGATGGCCGCCAGGACGCCGATCGGGTCCGCCGGGTCCGGCTGGTGGAACTCGATGGCCCGGCGGACGACCTCGGTCTTGCGGGCCAGGGTCTCGTCGTTGATGCCGGTGCCGCGGCCGGTGACCTCGGACGGGTCCGTGTCCGTGAAGACGGAGATCAGCGCGGCGGAGGCGGTGGTGTTCGCGATGCCCATCTCACCGGTGAGGAGGCCCTTGTTGCCCGCTGCGACGAGGTCGCGGGCGGTCTCGATGCCCACCTCGATGGCCGCGATCGCCTCCTCGCGGGTCATCGCGGGACCGGTGGTCATGTCGGCGGTGCCGGCCCGGACCTTGCGCGGCAGCAGGCCCGGGGTGGCCGGCAGCTCGCCGGCGACGCCCACGTCGACGACGCAGACCTCGGCGCCCACCTGGTTCGCGAAGGCGTTGCAGACCGCGCCGCCGCCGAGGAAGTTGGCGACCATCTGCGAGGTCACCTCCTGCGGCCAGGGGGTGACGCCCTGGGCGTGCACGCCGTGGTCGCCCGCGAAGATCGCGACGGCCGCGGGCTCCGGGATCGGCGGGGGGCACATCCGGGACAGCCCTGACAGCTGCGCGGAGATGATCTCCAGCATGCCGAGCGCACCGGCCGGCTTGGTCATGCGCTTCTGCCGCTCCCAGGCCTCGCCGAGCGCCTTGGCGTCCAGCGGGCGGATGTTGGAGACGGTCTCGGAGAGCAGGTCGTGCGGCTCCTCGCCGGGCAGCGCGCGGCGGCCGTACGTCTCCTCGTGGACGACCCACGACAGCGGGCGGCGCTTGGACCAGCCCGCCTGCATCAGCTCGGGCTCGTCCGGGAACTCGTCGACGTACCCGACGCACAGGTAGGCGACGACCTCCAGGTGCTCGGGCAGGCCGAGGGCGCGGACCATCTCGCGCTCGTCGAAGAAGCTGACCCAGCCGACGCCCAGGCCCTCGGCGCGGGCGGCGAGCCACAGGTTCTCCACCGCGAGGGCGGAGGAGTACGGCGCCATCTGCGGCTGGGTGTGGCGGCCCAGGGTGTGGCGGCCGCCGCGGGTCGGGTCGGCGGTGACCACGATGTTCACGGGCGTGTCGAGGATGGCCTCGATCTTCAGTTCCTTGAACTGCTTCGCCCGGCCCTTGGGCAGCGACTTGGCGTAGGCCTCGCGCTGGCGCGTGGCGAGCTCGTGCATGGTGCGCCGGGTGTCGGCGGAGCGGATGACCACGAAGTCCCAGGGCTGGGAGTGGCCGACGCTCGGGGCGGTGTGGGCGGCCTCGAGGACGCGCAGCAGCACCTCGTGCGGGATCGGGTCGGTGCGGAATCCGTTGCGGATGTCGCGGCGCTCGCGCATCACGCGCAGGACGGCCTCGCGCTCGGCCTCGGCGTAGCCGGGGGCCGGGGCGGGGCGCTCCTCGTCGGTTCCGGGGGCCTCGTCGGCGGCGGCGTCGACGGGTGCGGTCGGCTCGGTGGGCTCCACCGGGGCGGCCTGGTCCGCCGCGGGCGGCTGCGGGGCGTCCGTGGCGGCGACGGCCTCGGGCGCGGCGGCCGGCTGCTGCGGGGCCGCTTCCGGGGTCTCGGGCACGACGGTCACGGCCTCGGCGGGCACGGCTTCCGGGCCTTCCGCGGGGGTGGCCCCGTCGGCGAGGGCCTCGGGCTGCTGCGGTACGGGGGCGGGCTGCGGCTCGGCGGCGACCGCCTCGGGGGCGACCGGCTGGACCGGCACGGCTACGGGCTCGGCGACGGGCTCCACGACCGGCTCGGCGACCATCGGCTGCGCGACGACCGGCTCGGCGGCGACCGGCTCGGCGGCGGGCTCCACCACCACGGGCCCGGGCGCCGGCGCGAGCGGTGCCTCGGCCGCGAGCGGCTGGGCGGCACCGTCGGCGGGGGCCTCGACAGCGGCCTCGGCGACGGCCTGCGACTCGGCCGGGGCGGGCTCCGCGGGCGGGGCGACCGCCGGCTCGGCGTCGGCCTGCGCGGGGACGGCGGCCTCGGGCACCACCGGCTCGGCGGGACCGGTGGCCGCGGCGACGGCGGCCTCGGCGGCGGCCGGATCGGCGATGACGGACTCGGCGACGACGGACTCGGCGACCACGGGTTCCGCGACCGGGGCCTCCGCCGCGGCGGGCACCGGCTGGGCCACGACGGCGGCGCCGCCCGAGACCAGGACGTCGGCCAGGACCGGGCCGGGCGCGGGCGCGACGGCCTCGGCCACCGGCTCGGCGACGACCGCGACGGGCTCGGCCGGGGCGGCGGGCACCGCCGCGACGGCCTGTTCCGGGGCGGGGACGGCGAGGACCTCGGCGGGGACGGTCACGCCCTCGGCGGGGGTGGCCTCCGGGCCAGGGGTGGGGACGGCGGCCGGCACGACCGCTTCGGCGGGTCCACCGGGAACGGCGACCGGCTGCCCGGCGGTCGCGCCGGGCAGGCCCGGGTCGGCGGCCACGGGCGGAACGGGGGCACCGGGCGTGCCGGGGGTCGCCGCTCCGCCGGCCGCTGCCACGGCCTCCGGTGCCGGGCCGGCCACGGGCTCGGCGACGGCGGCCGGCACCACCGGCTCGGCGCCCTGCGGCGGCTCCGTGCCCCAGGGGGCGCCCGCCTGCGGCGGGATCTCGCCCAGCTGCGGGCCGGGCAGCACGCCCGCGTCGAGGTGCTCGGTGCGCGGTACGTCGAAGTACTCGGGGCCGGTGGTCGGCGGGCCGGGCTGGCGTACGGGCATGGCCGCGGGCGCGGTGGCGGCGACCGGGGCGGCGGGGGCGGCGAGCGGGGCGGCGGGGACCGGCTCGGCCGGGGCGGCGGGGCCGCGGTCGGCGAGGGAGCGTACGACCCCGCCGGTGGCGTCGGGGACCGGCGGGCCCATGTGCAGCGGGCGGCGGGGCGGGGTGGTGGGCACGCCGGCGGCCGGCGTCATGCGGACGCCACCGAGGTCCACGGCTCCGGAGTCGCGGCCGCCGGCCTCGTGGGAACCCATCTCGTAGGCGCCGGGGGCGGGAAAGCCCGCAACGCCCGGGGCCTGCGCGGCGGCCGGGTCGAAGCCGGCGGTGTCGAAGGCGACCGGCTCGTAGCTGCCGGTCTGGAAGGAACCGGTCTCGAAGGCGTCCTCGCCGAAGGGCGCGGGCGGGGCCTGGGGCACGATCTGGGGGTCGCTCCAGACGCCCTGGCCGGTGCCGCTGGGCATGAGCAGCACCTCGTCCTCGTCGGCGCCGTTGTCGGCCGGGTCGAGGTAGGTGTACGCGCCCGGAACCGGGAGGCCCGGCTCCGCGGCGGGGATGCCGCCCTGCTGATCCACCATGCCCGCGTTCTCCGGGAGACCCTCGCCCGGAACCTGGCCGGTGTCAGTCATGCGTACCCCTCGCCCATCGGTTGTGCTTCTTCGATCAGGTCGCCCGGGCGCCCGATCACGGCACACCCGGCGCCCGTATGAAGAACGAGCGGGTGAGCCGCGCGGCACGAACGCCCGCCGACAACAAGCATTGTCGCGGTCGTTCGCCGCCATGACAGCCTTTACCGCCATGGCCCGCTGTGGACTGCGCCACGTCGCGCGTCCTCCGGTCTCGCCGTACCACAAAAGGCGCCCGAGCAGGGCGCCTTGTCCGGACATTTGGGACGGGAATCACCCGCACGGTCCAGTGCAGTACAACGGTCGGCCAGCCTACCGCGCGTGGCGCGCCGTCAGGATCACGGGGCGCCCCACGCCGGGCCCGTTCCGCATGCCGGACGGCCGGACGGTCGGACGCGTCGCCCGGCGAACGCTCCGGCGCGCGCCGCCGTGCCTCAGCGGCTCTCCGTGCGCTGCGCCGAGAGGAGGAACACGACCGACCGCTCGCGTTCGTCCCAGCTGTGCGGGTCGAGGCAGAGGGACTGCAGCAGGACGCACTCCACGTCGTAGCCGCTCTCGGTCAGGGCGCGGCCGAGGGCTTCCGCCTCGTCGCGGGTGGCCGCGTGGGCGACGATGCGCTCGGGGCGCCGGTCGGCGCAGGCGGTGACCACCTCGACGCCTCCCCCGCCGATGCGCACGACGTCGGGCTCGGGGAGGGCTTCGAGGACGTGCGGGGCACGGCCGTGGACGACCTGGAGCTGAACGCCCCGTGCCCGGGCCGCGACCGTCGCGCGTTCGCAGGCGCGGAGGTCCGCGTCGATCGCGATGACGGCGGCGCCGAAGGCCGCGGCGTCGACGGCGAGGGCGCCGGTGCCGGTGCCGATGTCCCAGACGAGGTCGCCGGTGCGGGGTCCGAGGCGGGCCAGCTGGGCGGCGCGCAGCTGGCCGCCGGCGCCCTCGGTGGCGCCCTCCTCCGCGCGGGCCCAGCCGCGCTCGCGGGCGGCACCGGGGTGGCCGCCGGCGAGCCAGCCGCCGTCGGCGCCGTCGACGGTGCCGCCGCCCCCGATGACGATGACGACGTTGGGGTCGCGCCAGGTGTGGTCGGCGGCCTTGTCGGAGGTGAGGACGGTGACCTGCTCGCGCGCGGTGCCGAGTTCCTCGCAGATGACGAAGGTGCGGTGGACGCCGTCGAGGAGGAGGGCCAGTTCGGCGGGGCCGGCTCCCGGGGAGGTCAGCACGGCGACCTTGGGGTGGGCACGGCAGACGTTGACGGCCCGGCGCAGGGTGCGCGGGTGGGCGACAACCACGCGGGCGTCGTCCCAGGGCATGCCGGCACGGGCGAAGGCGGCCGCGACGGCGGAGACCGCGGGGACGACCTCGACCTCGAGCCCGTGTTCGGGGGCGCGGAGGGCGCGTACGACGCCGAAGAAGCCGGGGTCGCCGTCGGCGAGGACCACGGCGGTGCCGCGGTGGCCGGCGATCGTGCGGGCGGCCAGGCCGATGCTGCCCAGGCGGACGCGCTCGGCGGCCGGGGGGATCTCGGCGAGGTCCAGGTGGTGGGCGGCGCCCGCCACGAGGGTGGCGGCGGACAACGCGGACTTCGCGGCCGCGGTGAGGGGTGAGCCGTCCCAGCCGATCACCGTGACCCGGTCGGCCATGTGCGTCAGTCTCCTTTGGTCCGTACCGCGCGGTACCCGTGAGACTACCTGGTCACGGCGTACGCGGGCGCGGGCTCCACGGGCCCGGCCCGATCGTCCCGGTCGGTTCGGGTGGGGGGGGCGGCGGGCTAGTTCCAGTCGGTGTATCCGGCGGTGTAGCCGCCCGCGTCGGCGAGCTGGTCGTCGACGCCGTCGAGGTCCTCGGGCAGCAGGCTCCAGACGATGAGATCGGTACGGATCTCCGCCCAGCCTCCGTCGAGGGTCTGGGTGCGGACTATGCCCGCGTTGCGCAGGACCCCTTCACTGATGCAACCGATCTTCTGGGCCACCTGCTGGGAGGCGGTGTTGTCGGCGGCGGTGCGCAGTTCGAGGCGTTCGAACCGCTGGTCGCCGAACAGCCACTGGGCGACGGCGAGGACGGACTCGCTGGCATAGCCCTCGCCCCTGGCCCAGGGCGCGGTGACGTACCCGACCTCGGCGCTGCGGGTGCGCCAGTCGGTGTTCCGGAGGTGGACGATGCCGACGAGGCGCTGGGTGAGGAACTCGGTGACGGCGAAGACGATGCCCCGGCCCTCGGTGCGCTCGGCGGGGGCGAGGCGGCCCGCCCAGGCCCGGGCGTCGGCCGCGGTGTAGGGGTGCGGGACGGAGGTCCAGGCGGTGACGAGCTCGTCGTTCATCATCTCGGCGAGCGCGATGACGTCGGCCTCCTCGAAGGGTCGCATCACCAGCCGGTCGGTGCTGATGGAGACGTCCGGGAAGGTGGTAGTCATGCGCAGCTCCATGCCGTGGGACCGGATTCCGGGCCTTTTCAGGGCCTTTGACGGCCAGTTAGAGAGGGCTTTCCTGGCACAGCATGCAGCATCGGCCCACGGGTGCGCATGACTGGGCCCCGCACCCCCGGCTCAGGAGGGTGCGGGGCCGAGTCGTCCCTGGCCCGGTGCGGTTCCGGGCGGTTGCGGGTACGCCGGACCAGGCCCGCCGGAACCGGGTATTCCGGGCTCCGGCGGGCGTGTCCGGGGCGCGCCGGATCAGGCGGCCGGCTTGCCGAAGGCGGGGATGACCGAGCCGGCGTAGGTGTCGTCGATGAACTTCTTGACCTCGGGGGAGTTCAGCAGCTCGGCGAGCTTCTTGATCCGCGGGTCGTTCTCGTTGCCGCGCTTCACGGCCAGGAAGTTGGCGTACGGGTTGCCCTCGGCCTTCTCCAGGGCCAGGGCGTCCTTCGCCGGCTTGAGGTCGGCCTCGAGGGCGTAGTTGCCGTTGATGACGGCGGCGTCCACGTCGTTCAGGGCGCGCGGGACCGTGGCGGCCTCCAGCTCCTTGAACTCCAGCCCCTTCTTGTCGGTGATGTCGGACAGCTTGGCGCTGGTGCCGACGCCGTCCTTCAGCTTGATCAGGCCGTTGGCGGCCAACAGCTGGAGGGCGCGGCCCTCGTTGGTGGTGTCGTTCGGGACGGCGACGGTCTGGCCGGCCTTGATGTCCGCGAGGGCCTTGACCTTCTTGGAGTAGAGGCCGAGGGGCTCCAGGTGCACGTTGACGACCGGGACGATGTCCGTCTTGTTCTTGGCGTTGAAGTCGTCGAGGTACGGCTTGTGCTGGAAGTAGTTGGCGTCGACCTGGCCCTGCTGGGTGGCGGTGTTGGGCAGGACGTAGTCGGTGAACTCCTTGACCTCCAGCTTGAGGCCCGCCTTCGCCGCCAGGTTGTCCTTGACGAACTTCAGGATGTCGGCGTGCGGGACCGGGGAGGCCGCGACGACCAGGGGCTTGGAGGCGTCGGCCTTCGCGCCGTCGCCCGTGGCGGAGGACGGGTCGGAGGAGGTGCCGCAGGCCGTGAGGCCGAGGGCGAGCCCGGCGGTGGCGAGGGCGGCGGCGGTGAGCTTGGTGTTCTTGCGCACGAAGAGTGCCTTTCTGGGTGGTGCTGACTGCGCCCGAGCACAACGAGTGCGGGCTGGTGGGGGAGAGAAGTCCGTGGGGGTCAGGCGGTCCGGCCGCGGCGGGCCAGCAGCCGTACCGCGCCGTCGCCGACGAGCTGGATCACCGTGACGAGTACGACGAGCACGACGACCGTGGCGACCATGAAGCCGGTCTCGAAGCGCTGGAACCCGTAGGTGATGGCCTTGGAACCGAGGCCCTCGCCGCCGACGGCGCCGGCCATGGCGGAGTAGCCGATGAGGGTGATGACGGTGGTGGTGACGGCCGCGACGAGCGAGGGCAGCGCCTGCGGCAGGAACACCTTCCAGACCAGGGTGGGCACGCCGCCGCCCATGGACTGGACGGCTTCGACCAGTCCGTGGTCCACCTCGCGGACTGCCGTCTCGACGAGGCGGGCGAAGAACGGGACGGCGCCGATGGCCAGCGGCACGATCATCGCGCTGGGGCCGATGAACGTACCGACCACGAGGGTCGTGAACGGGATCACGGCGATCAGCAGGATGATGAACGGCAGCGAGCGGCCGATGTTCACGACCACGCCGATGGCCTTGTTGAGGACCCGGTTCTGGAGCAGTCCGCCCTTGTCGGTGAGGACGAGGAGGAGGCCCAGCGGGAGTCCGCCGGCCACCGTCGCCAGGGTGGACCACAGCACCATGTAGAGGGTGTCGTACGTGCCCTGGGTCAGCAGGGGCTGCATTTCCGACCAGGTCACTGGGCACCGTCCTTGATCAGCTCGGCCTCGGCGACCGCCTCCGCGGCGGCCAGGCTGTCGTCCACCACGTCCACCTGGAGGCCCTGCTCGCGCAGGAAGCCGACGGGTACGACGTTGTCCTCGTAACGGCCCGGCAGCTCGATGCGCATGCGGCCGACCTGGCGTCCGGCGACGGTGTCCATCGCGGCGCCGAGGATCGAGATGTCGATGTTGTACGTACGCGAGAGTTGCGAGATCACCGGCTGCGTGGCGGACTCCCCTCGGAACGTCACGTCCACGACGGTGCGCTCGGGAGCGGTGGCCGTGCCGCTGACCGGGAACAGCTCGGCGGCCAGCTCGGAGCCGGGGGTGGCGAGCAGCTCGGAGAGGGTGCCGGACTCGATGACGCGGCCCTTCTTCATGAGGGCGGCGGAGTCGCAGATGCTCTTGACCACGTCCATCTCGTGCGTGATCAGCAGGATGGTCAGGCCGAGCTGCTGGTTGAGGTCGCGCAGGAGCTGGAGGATCGAGCGGGTGGTCTCGGGGTCCAGGGCGCTGGTGGCCTCGTCGGAGAGGAGCACCTTGGGGTCGCCGGCCAGGGCGCGGGCGATGCCGACGCGCTGCTTCTGGCCGCCGGAGAGCTGGGCGGGGTAGGCGCCGGCCTTGTCGGCGAGGCCGACGAGGTCGAGGAGTTCGAGGGCCTTGCGGCTGCGCTCGCGGCGGTCGACGCCGAGGATCTCCAGGGGGAGCTCGATGTTGGCGGCGACGGTGCGCGAGGACAGCAGGTTGAAGTGCTGGAAGACCATGCCGATGCGGCTGCGGGCCTCGCGCAGCTCCTTGCCGGCACGGCGGCCGTTGCCGGCGAGGGCGGTGAGGTCGGTGCCGTCCACGGTCACGGTGCCTGAGGTGGGGCGCTCCAGCAGGTTGACGCAGCGTATGAGGGAGGACTTGCCGGCGCCGCTCTGTCCGATGACGCCGTAGATCTCACCCTCGCGGACGTGCAGGTCGACGCCGTCCAGGGCGGTGACCTCGCGGCCACGGGACTGGTAGACCTTCGTGAGGCCCTTTGTGGTGATCACAGGAATTCCGTCGCTGTCGAGTGCGCGGCGGTGCGGCGCCGGGCACGGGGCGTTGCATCTGGGGACGCGATACGGGTCGAAACCGGGAGGAACCGGGCGTCAACACGTGCGCGGGGCGGGAGCGTTCCGCGGGGCGGACAGGCTCGGCCGGGGTCTCGCTTCGGGGCGCGAGGCGCGGGAAAGGGGCCCTCAGAAGGCGCACATTCGACACATACAACGAGCACCGGGCGTCATCATCGCCTCGGTCGCAAGGGTGCGGCTGCTCGTCGTGGTCATGGGCCCCAGTAAAGCAGACCGTCCGCCGAGCCGATCAATTCTGTCCGTATAGCGGACAGAATTCGGCCGTATACCGGAACGGACCGGACATCCTCAGCCCTCCGTCCCGACCTCCAGGACACCGTTCCTGACCTGCACGGACACCGCCGAAAGGTCCGGTACGACCGCGTCCGCGAACAGCGCCGCGGCGGGGTGCGTTGTGGTCAAGGCCACGGTCCGCATGCCGGCCGCGTGACCCGCCGCGAGCCCGGCGGGGGCGTCCTCCAGGACCACGCAGTCGGCCGGGTCCACGCCCAGCCGCCGGGCGCCGAGCGAGAAGGGCTCGGGGTGCGGCCTGCCGTGGGCCACGTCGTCCGCCGCGACGAGCACGGGAACGTCGACGCCCACCTCGCGCAGCCGCGCCTCGGCCACCCGCCGCGTGGCGGAGCTGACCACGGCCCAGCTGCCGGCGGGCAGGGCGGAGAGCAGGTCCTTGGCACCGGGCAGCAGCTCCACTCCCCCGGGCACGTCGGCCACCTCCAGCCCCTCGACGGCGGAGAGGAGGGTCCCCTCGTCGCCGAGCAGCAGGGCCCGGGCCGGGAAGAGCGCGCGGTCGGGCAGGATCGCGCGGTCGGGGAGGAAGGCGCCGGAGAAGCTCATGCCTCCAGCTAAGCCCGGGTCGGGGGCCCGGCGCATCGGGTCTTTGGACCCGTAATACCCTCGCTGCATGCTCGATGCCCTCACCCTCACCCTCGGCGTGGCCGCGCTGGCCCTGGCCGGGTGGTGCGGATTCGCCGCCTACCGGGACCAGCCGACCAAGGACTGGCACTTCATCGGCATGGCCGTGGTGACCGTGCTGGCACTGGTCCAGCTGGTGGTCGGCATCGTCGAGCTGGCGCAGGGCGGCGAGCCCGACGAGGGTGGCGTGATCTTCACGGCGTACCTGATCGGCGCGCTCTGCGCGATCCCGGCCGCCGGGTTCCTGTCGCTGACCGAGCGCACCAAGTGGGGCTCGGTGACCGTCGCCGCGGGCGCCGTGGTCCTGGCCGTACTGGAAGTGCGGCTCACCGACATCTGGGGAGGCACCGGTGCCTGAGACCTCCGCGGCGGGGGCCGCGACCGAGTCCGGGACCGCGACCGGTTCCACGTCCGCCGCGGCAGGGCGGGACCGCCGCCTGGTCAAGGGCCCGGGGCTGCTGCTCGTCTGGCTGTACGGCGTCATGGTGGTCGGCGCGGTGTCCCGCTCGGCCTACCAGATCTCCACGGAGTTCGACCGGGCGCCGCTGGCGTACGCGCTGTCGGCCGTGGCGGCGCTGGTCTACGCGTTCATCACCTATTCGCTGGTGCGCGGCGGCGAGGCGGCCCGCAAGGCGGCGCTGGTGTGCTGCGCCGCCGAGCTGGCCGGCGTGCTCGCCGTGGGCACCTGGACGCTGGCGCGCCCGGACGCCTTCCCCGACGCGACCGTCTGGTCCGACTTCGGCATGGGCTACCTGTTCATCCCGGTGCTCCTGCCGGTGACCGGGATGCTCTGGCTGCGCCGCGCCCGGCGCACGCCCGCATAGCGGACCGCCGGGGTGCGCGTACGGTCGCACGGGCGCCCGTACGCGCACCGCGGTCGCTCAGGCGCTGACCGCGAAGGAGTCCGCCGTGGGCGCCTCCTTCTCCAGCACGATGAGCCGGACCCCGTCCTCGCCGGTGCGGTCGCCGACGGCCACGTACCCGGCGCGCCGGTACAGCCGCAGGTTGCCCTCGCTCTTGTGCCCGGTGAACAGCCGGTACCGGACCGCGTCCCCGCGCTCGGCCAGCGCGGCCTCGACCGCGTGCAGCAGCCGGGCGCCCAGGCCGTGGCCCTGCAGGCGGGGGTGGACGCCGAGCTTGCCGATGGCGGCGGTGCCCTTGTCGTCCAGGGAGCCGCGCACCATGCCGACGACCTCGTCCCCGAGCCGGGCCACCATCACGCAGTCCGCGGTGAGTTCGGCCCTGACCGAGTCGAAGGACTGCACGAGCGGGCCGATGCGGTAGTTGCCGTAGAGCTCGGCCTCGCTCTGGAAGCACAGGTACTGCAGTCTGAAGATCTGCTCGGCATCCTCCGCGTTCGCCGCAGAGATGGTCACGCTCATGCCCATGTGCGCATGCCTCCCGCTCACCTGGTAGCCCGTCGGTCTACCGCTCCTTTCCCCGCCGTTCAGGAGCCGCAACCTCTGCCGCGAGCATTCTGCGCAGACATCCCAGGCAACGGGAACGAACAGGCCCCAAACTTCCTTGTGAGATACCCAACTCGCCTGCGATTTCCCGGTAGGTGAGGTCCCGGGGCGAAAGAAGCGCGCCCATCAGCTCCGGACACCGGCCGGGCAGCCGGGCGACGGCCGAACGGAGGACCCGCTCCTCCTCCTCCGCCAGCGCCGACCTCTCCGGGCCGCGGTCGCCCCCTGCCGGGCGGTCCCCGTACGGCACCTCGCGCAGTGCGCGGCGGCGGGCCCGGCGGGCCTCGGCCCGTACCGCGCGGCGCAGCCAACGGGCGGTCTCGGGCGGGCGGCCGGCCACCGTGTCGCGCTCCAGCAGGCGCAGCCAGACGGCCTGTTCGAGGTCGGCGGGGTCGATTCCCGCGGCGGGGGCCTCGGCCGCCGCCTCGGCGGAGAGCAGCGGGCCGAGTTCGGTCACCAGGTCCATGCCCGGGGGACGCGACGGCCGCGGCCCGGGGTTTCCCCACGGACCGCGGCTCACCCGAACGGGCGTATGCGGGCCCGGCGCCGCGCGGTCAGCGGCCGTCGAAGTCGGCGGCGGCCAGCAGCGCGGTGTCCGGCTGGTCGGTGAAGATCCCGTCGATGCCCTGCTCGAAGTAGCGGCGGAAGGCCGCGAAGGCGTCGCCGTAGGCGTTCGGGTCGGTGCCCTTGCGGAAGTCCGCCGCCAGGAAGGCGTTCTCGTTGCGGGCGGTGTAGGGGTGCAGGACCAGGCGCCGCGCGTGGGCGTCGGCCACCAGGGTGGTCGGGGTGCCGAGCCGGCCGGCGGCGTCGCGCGGCAGGATCAGGTCCATGGTGGGCCCGATGCCCTGGGCGAAGCCCGCGATCCAGGCCAGCCCCTCGGGCTTGACCAGGTCCGCGACGGTGCGCGGGTCCCCGGCCTGCTCGAAGTCCCAGGGGCGGGTGTTCGCCGCGGACAGCAGCACCACGCGCGGCGCGTCCACGAGGCGGGCCAGCCGCTGGATGCTGGAGGGCTCGAAGGACTGGAGGAACAGCGGGGCGTCGCGGCGGTCGCGGCCGTAGCGGCGCAGCAGCTTCGCGAGCGGCTCCTCCAGGCCCAGCCCGAGGGAGCGGAAGTAGGTGGGGTGCTTGGTCTCGACGTGCAGCCACACCTCGCGGCCGCGGCGGCGGCCCTCGCGGCGGGCCCAGCGCAGCACCTCCTCGAAGGTGGGCACGGCCCAGCGGCCGTCGTAGAGGGTGTTGCGCTGGCGCACCGCCGGGATGCGCTCCTTGGCCCGCAGGGTCTTGAGCTCGGCGAGCGTGAAGTCCTCGGTGAACCAGCCGGTGATCGTCACGCCGTCGACGGTCTTGGTGGTGCGGCGGCCGGCGAACTCGGGGTGGTCGGCGACGTCGGTGGTGCCGCCGATCTCGTTCTCGTGGCGGCAGACCAGGTGCCCGTCCTTGGTGGGGACCAGGTCCTGCTCGATCACGTGCGCGCCCATGTCGAGGGCCAGCTGGTAGGAGCCGAGGGTGTGCTCGGGCCGGTAGCCGCTGGCTCCGCGGTGGCCGATGACCGTCGGCACGGGCAGGCTCCGGTAGCCGCGGCCGGTGCCGCCGCCGTCCCCGCCGGTCCGCTCGGCGGCCGTGCGTACGGCCTCGGCGGCCGGGCCCGCGTGCGGGCCCTGGGCCGCCGCGGCCGGGCCCGCGCCCAGGCCCACGGCCGTACCGCCCGCGGCCAGCACGGCCGCCCCCAGCACCCGGCGACGCGCCGTCCCACCCTGTGTCATGTGAATGCTCCTCGGCTGATCGGCTCGGCGGGCCCTCCACCCGGGGTCTCCGGGGTCCTCCGGCCCGAGAATTCGGCCCGGTGATGGTAGGCAGCGGGACCTTGCGCGGGGGCGATCGCGGCCGGAACACGACGGAAACACACGTCAACACTGCGTATCGGATACGTGAACCCGATGTGCGCTCCACCCCGACGCGCGAGTATCGTCCTCACCTGCACCGACGTTGCGCTGTACCGCGGTGCACGAACGACTCAAGACGCCGGAGGGCTCACGTTGTCCCGTTTCGTGCTGATCAGGGCTTCACTTCGACCGTTCCTGCGCATGATGTTCCGTCTGCAGGTCGAGGGTGCCGAGAACATCCCCGGCACCGGTCCGGTCATCCTGGCGGGCAACCACCTCACCTTCATCGACTCGCTGATCCTTCCGCTCATCTCCGAGCGGCAGGTGTGCTTCATCGGCAAGGACGCGTACGTCACGGGCAAGGGTCTCAAGGGCCGCCTGATGGCCTGGTTCTTCACCGGTGTCGGCATGATCCCGGTCGACCGCGACGGGGCGAACGGGGGCGTGGCCGCCCTCATGACCGGCCGCCGGGTCCTGGAGGAGGGCCGGGTCTTCGGCATCTACCCGGAGGGCACCCGCTCCCCCGACGGCCGCCTCTACCGCGGTCGTACCGGCATCGCCCGGCTCACCCTGATGACCGGGGCGCCCGTGGTGCCCTTCGCCATGATCGGCACCGACAAGCTCCAGCCCGGCGGCGCGGGCGTGCCGCGGCCGGGCAAGGTCACGGTGCGGTTCGGCGAGCCGATGGAGTTCTCCCGGTACGAGGGCATGGACCGCGACCGGTACGTGCTGCGGGCCGTCACGGACTCGGTGATGACCGAGGTCATGCGCCTGTCCGGCCAGGAGTACGTGGACATGTACGCGACCAAGGCCAAGGAAGCCGCGTGAACCCTCGCCGCTGAGGCTCCGAAAAAGGGCCGGATCCCGTCGGGTCCGGCCCTTTCCCGTGCCCGCCCTTTCCCGTGCCCGTTCCCTTCCCGCGCCCCCTCCTACTGCCGGCTCAGGGAACGGGTGATGCCCGCGGCGATGGTGGTGGCCAGCGTCCAGCCGGTGACGATCAGCAGGTACGACAGCCACTGCTGCCAGCCCGCCGGCGCGAAGGCGCTCTCCTGCCCGAAGCCGATGATCGGCAGCAGCAGGTCGAGCGTGTAGAAGACCGGGTTGAACTGCGGGGCCTCGTCCGCCTTGAGCGGCACGGGGTGGTGCACCGCGAAGGCGACGGAGCCGACGAGCAGCAACGCCACCAGCCATCCGGCCGCCCGCATGGGCCGGAACCCGTAGCCGACGGTCGCGTCCTGCAGGATCCCCCAGATCCGGGCGTACCGGGGCAGGGTCCGGCGGTGGCGGCGGAGCTTGGCGAGCTGGACGGTGCGGGCGCCCGCCTCGTCGCCCGCCGTGCGGTAGGCCGCCGCGAGCTGCTCGTACGCGTACGGCAGGTAGCCCGCCGCGTCGCGTTCGAGCAGGGGCAGCCGCTCCTCGGCGGGGCGGTGCGGGGCCAGGGTGCGGTACGTCAGGCCGTCGAGGCGGACCTCCTCGGGCAGCACCTCGGTCGGCACGTGCAGCAGGTCGAGCTGGGAGCGGCGCAGGTTCACGATGCCGCGCACCGGCCGGGCGCCGCGCAACCACAGCTCGCCGACGTCGGCACTGCTGATCCGCAGCGCCTGGTCGCCCGGGTTGGCGAGGGTGGCGCGGTGCAGGTCGAGCTGGCCGGGGATGCGGGCGCCCTTGAGGTCGATCCGGCCGTCGGCCCGGATGTCCTTGGCGGACAGGTCGGTGCCGACGGAGAGGGTCTCGGCGTGGATGGCGCTGCCGCCCGGGTTGCTGAAGGTCCCTGAGTCCAGGAGCACGCGGCCGGCGACGGTGGTGCCGTTGAGCAGCAGCCGGCCGTGGACGGTCAGGCGCTTGGCGCGGATGTCCGTGCCGACGGTGGTGTGGTTGAGCAGCAGGCTGGTGGGCTGGGACTCGTCGTGCCGGACCGGCGCTCCGGGGGTGCCGATCACGGCGTCGTTGAGGAACACCCCGCCGCCGATGCGCGCCCCGGAGAGCCGCACCTGGCCCCTGATGCGGGCGCAGGAGAGCCGGAGGTAGACCTCGAGGTCCAGGTTGGAGGCCTCCAGGCCGGGGAGGACGGAGTCGGTGAGGGCCAGGACCCGCATCCGGGCCCCGTAGAGGTCCGGCTCCTCCTCGAAGTGGCAGGTGCGCAGCCGTACGGGGTGGTCGATCGCGGCGTACTTCAGGCGCAGGGTGCCGGTGATCCGGGCGCCGTACAGGGTGAGGCCGGCGGCGGCGCCCTCGCGGGTCGGGGCGGTCAGGAGCAGGGTCCGCAGGACCTCGGCCCGAACGGTGCGGTCGGCGCCCCACGCGGCGCCGTCGGCGGCGTCCTCGTCGGGGTCCTCGCGGAAGTCCACGCCCTCGTCGTACGGGAACGCCTGCCAGATGCGGCGCTCCGCCGGGGTCAGGTCGGTGATCTCCATCGGGCGGATGCTGCCGCTCGTGCGATCATACTGTCAACTCCCGGCGGAGCGATGGCCGCTGGCGGTACGTCAGCGGCCGGGCGGACCCTCGGATCAGTGCTCGACGTGGTCGGCGAGCTGCTGGCCGCGCAGCAGGAACCAGGCGGCGACCGCCGTGGCCAGCAGGACCGCGGCGCCCACCAGCGAGGCCATGTGCAGGCCGTCCACGAAGGCGCCCCGTGCTGCGGCGGCGAGCTGTTCGCCCGCCCCGCCCGGCAGCGCCCCGGCCGCCTCGACGGCCCCGCCGAGGGACTCGTGGGCCGCCTCGGCCACCGGGGCCGGTACGCCCTCCGGGACCGGGAAGCCCCGGTAGACGCCGGTCACGATGGAGCCGAGCAGGGCGATGCCGAGTGCGGCGCCGAGCTCGTACGCGGTCTCGGAGACGGCGGAGGCCGAGCCGGCCTGCTCCTTCGGCACGCTGGAGAGGATCACGTCGGCGGTGACCGTGAAGGAGAAGCCGGCGCCGACGCCGACCACCAGCAGGGCCGCACCCAGGATCGGGTAGCCGCTGTTCTGGTCGATCAGGGCGAGCGCGCCCAGCGCCAGGCCGATGGCGGCCAGGCCGCCGGTGACGACGGACCGCACCGAGAACCGGCGGGCGGCCCGGCCGGCCAGGAGGCCGGTGGCCACCGCGCCGAGGGCGGCGGGCAGCTCGGCCAGGCCGGCCTCGAGCGGGTCGCGGCCCTGGACGAGCTGGAGGAACTGGGAGAGGAAGAAGACCAGTCCGGACAGGCCGAACACGGTCAGCAGGTCCGCGAGCACCGCGCCCGAGAAGCCGCGGTGGCGGAACAGGCGCATGTCGAGCAGCGGCGCGGGGAGCGTGAGCTGGCGGCGGACGAACAGCCACAGGGCGCCGGCGCCGAGCAGTGCGGCCGCACCGGCCTGGGCGGTCGGCCCGTACGCGGCCGTCTCCTTGACGGCGTACACGAGGCCGATGACGCCGACCAGGGACAGGCCCACGCTGGGCAGGTCCCAGGGACCGGCCACCGGGTTCTTCGACTCGGGCAGCAGCTTGACGCCGACGAGGACGAGGAGCGCCATGACGGGCAGGTTGATGAGGAAGACCGAGCCCCACCAGAAGTGGTTCAGCAGGAACCCGCCGACGACCGGGCCGACCGCGGCACCGGCGGAGGCGGCGGCGCCCCAGATGCCGATGGCGAGGCTGCGCTCCCTGGGGTCCTGGAAGATGTTCCGGATCAGGGCCAGGGTGGAGGGCATGAGGGTCGCGCCAGCGACGCCGAGCAGGGCGCGGGCGACGATCATCATCTCGGGGCTGGTGGCGTACGCGTTCAGGACGGACACGGCGCCGAAGGCGACGGCGCCGGTGAGCAGCAGCCGCTTGCGGCCGATGCGGTCGCCGAGGCTGCCCATGGAGACGAGCAGACCGGCGATGACGAACGAGTAGACATCGCCGATCCAGAGGAGCTGGGCGCCGGAGGGCTGGAGGTCCTCGCTGAGGAACGGCGTGGCCAGGCCCAGCACGGTGGCGTCGACCGCGACCAGCAGCACGGCCAGCACCAGGACGGACAGCGCGAGCCAGCGGCCGCGCGAGCCGGCGGCGGCCGGCGGCGTGGCGGTGGTCCGTGTTCCCTTCCCTGCCCGCAGCTGTTCGGTACTGGTCATTTCTCACTCCGTCGTGCGCCACCGAGCAGCAGCTCGATGATCATGTGTTGGAAGTCCTTGGCGGCGACCCGGCCGTCCATGACGGCCCAGGCGCAGGTGGCGATGAGGCCGTAGAGGGCCTCGGTGAGCCAGGCGGGGCTGAGGTCGATGCGGATCTCGCCCCGTTCCTGGCCGCGCCGGAAGAGCGCGGAGACGCGGGCGTCGAGCCGGGCCCAGCCCTCGTTGACCTGGTCGCCCTCGAAGAGCTGGTTCTCGGTGACGAGGAAGGCGAGCAGCTGGGCGTCGGGCTCGGACTCGGCGACCAGGCGCCTGAGCGCCTCGACGACGGAGCCCTCCTCCAGCCCGGCCCGGTCGAACGCCCCCTCGAACTCACGGATGCCGAGGTCCTCGAGGGCCCGGACGAGCGCGTCGCGGCCGGCGAAGTGCCGGTGGAGCGTGGCGCGGCCGATGCCGGCGGCCTTGGCGACCTCGTCCATCGTCGCGGTCGACTTGCGGGAGAGCAGGGCGGCGGCGGCGCGCAGTACGTGGTCTCGATCCATGGCCATGAGACAACGATACCCCACCTGAGACATCCATGTCTCATTTTACTGCGCGGCAGACCCCTGCCGCGGACCGGAAAGGTATGCACATGACAGCCGCGACACCCCGAAGGCCGCTGCTCCTGATCGACGTGGACGGACCGCTCAACCCGTACGCGGCCCCGCCCACCCGCCGCCCGCCCGGGTACCGGACCCATCGCATGCGCCCGACCGGCTGGACGGACGGCAAGCCGCTGCGGGTGTGGCTGAACCCCGCACACGGCGCGGAGCTGCTCGCCCTCGCCGACCGGTACGAACTGGTCTGGGCGACGACCTGGAAGGGCGAGGCGAACCGCTGGATCGGCCCGCCGCTCGGGCTGCCGGAGCTGCCGTTCGTCGACTGGCCGCAGATGCACGGCCGCGCGCCGCGCGGCACGTTCTGGAAGACGCAGTACGTCCTCGGGTACGCCGCCGGCCGCCCCTTCGCCTGGCTCGACGACGACATCACGGACCTCGACCGCGAGTACGTCGCCCGGCACCACCTGGCGCACGCGCTGCTGCTGCGCGTCGACGAGCGCATCGGTCTGACCCGCCCGGACTTCGACGCCCTGGCGGCGTGGGCCCGCGAGGACGCCTGAGGGGGCCGTCACCCGTCCGGACCGTCCCGGCGGTCGCCGCGGGCGTGCCGAGGCGAGTCTGGAGGCCCCACTAGCCTTCACCGACCGTCGGCCGGGCGCCGGACGTCCTGCCCACGGGCCGGTGGGAGAGGTTGCCCCATGCGCACCGAGGAAGACGTGCGAGACCTTCCCCCGTTCGTGATCAAAAGGATCAAGAACTCCCACGACTGGGACCGGTTCCTGATCACGCAGGCCCAGCGCTACCTGGTCCGGGCCCTGCCCGAGGCCAAGGCGCGCACCGTGTACGGCGATCTGACCCGGGCGGCGGCCAGTCTGGACGGCAAGGCCCAAGCGCTGAAGCCGAAGGAGGTCTTCGCCCGCATGGAGCCCCTGCTGGACACGTTCTCGGACATCGAGGACCTGTGCCCGCCACCGAGGCCCATCCACATCCGGTGGCCGAAGCCGCACCTGGAGCGCGAGACCGCGGGCCCGCTCCCCGACCCGTGGCTCGTCCTCGGCCCACTGCCCGATCCGTGGTTCGCCGACGTCACACCGGTCCGGGCGCTCCCGGTCCTGGAGGCCCTCGACTCGCTCGCCGGGGAGTTCAGCGACTCCAAGACGGGCGCACTGTTCCGGGAGGCCCTCGCCGGAGCCCGGGCCGGCATCGGCTGAGCCGGCACCGGCCGGGCCGCGCCGGCGCCCCGGCGGCGGACGCGTGAGGGCGGTGGGTGCCGGACGGCACCCACCGCCCTCCGGCGACGATCGGGACTACTTCTGCTTGGCGGTGGCCCAGGCGTGCTGGATGACCAGGTCCGCCTTCAGCTCGGTGAGCTGGACGGCGACGGCCGAGGGGGCCGTGCCGCCGCGCCCGTTGCGGGAGGCCAGGGCGCCGGGGACGTCGAGGACCGTACGGACCTCGGGCGTGAGGTGCTCGGAGATCTTGGCGAACTGCTCGTCGGTGAGGCCGTCCAGCTCGATGCCCTCGGACTCGCACACCTTGACGCACTCGCCCGCGACCTCGTGCGCGACCCGGAACGGCACGCCCTGCTTGACCAGCCACTCCGCGATGTCCGTCGCGAGCGAGAAGCCGGCCGGCGCGAGCTCCTCCATCCGCTCCCGGTTCACCGTCAGGGTGGCCATCATGCCGGTGAAGGCGGGGAGCAGGACCTCCAGCGTGTCGCAGGAGTCGAAGACCGGCTCCTTGTCCTCCTGGAGGTCCCGGTTGTAGGCCAGCGGCAGGGCCTTGAGCGTGGCCAGCAGGCCGGTCAGGTTGCCGATGAGGCGGCCCGACTTGCCGCGCGCCAGCTCCGCGATGTCCGGGTTCTTCTTCTGCGGCATGATCGAGGAGCCGGTGGAGAAGGCGTCGTGCAGGGTCACGAAGGAGAACTCCTTCGTGTTCCAGATGATGACCTCCTCCGCGATCCGGGACAGGTTGATCCCGATCATCGCGGTGACGAAGGCGAACTCGGCGACGAAGTCCCGGGAGGCCGTCCCGTCGATGGAGTTGCCCGCGGAACCCCGCTCGAAGCCGAGGTCGGCCGCGACCGCCTCCGGGTCGAGTCCGAGGGAGGAGCCGGCCAGCGCGCCGGAGCCGTACGGCGAGACGGCCGTACGCGTGTCCCACTGCCGCAGCCGCTCCGCGTCCCGGGACAGCGACTGGACGTGCGCGAGGACGTGGTGGGCGAACAGCACCGGCTGGGCGTGCTGGAGGTGGGTACGGCCGGGCATGGCCACGTCCGCGTGCGCCTCGGCCAGGCCCACCAGCGCGTCCTGGAGCTCGGCGATCAGACCGCCGATGATCCGGGCGTGGTCGCGCAGGTACATGCGGAAGAGCGTGGCGACCTGGTCGTTGCGGGAGCGGCCGGCCCGCAGCTTGCCGCCGAGGTCGGGGCCGAGCCGCTCCAGCAGGCCCCGCTCAAGTGCGGTGTGCACGTCCTCGTCGGCGATGGTCCCGGTGAACGAGCCGTCGGCGACGTCCGCCTCCAGCCGGTCCAAGCCCGCGATCATGCGCTCGAGCTCGTCGGCGGTGAGCAGCCCGGCCTTGTGCAGCACGCGGGCGTGGGCACGGGAGCCGGCGATGTCGTACGGGGCCAGCCGCCAGTCGAAGTGGACCGAGGCGGACAGCTTCGCCAGGGCCTCGGCGGGGCCGTCGGCGAACCGGCCGCCCCAGAGCCGGACGTCACCGTTGTTGCTGCTCACTGCTCTGCTCCTCGCGTGTGCAAGAGGGGGTGCTGCCGTTGCCGGGATGCATCGGCGGGATGTACGGCCGCCTCCCCGCCGCGGAGGAGCGGGGAGGCGGCCGTTTTCACCGTACGCCGCACCGCGGCCGACCCGGCGATGCGCTCACGGGCGCCCGGGGGGACCGGTGGTGGCGCGGCGTACGGTCCTGCTGCCTGGGATCAGGCGAGGTCGCGCTTGGCCGCGATCTTCGACGACAGGCCGAAGATCTCGATGAAGCCCTGGGCCTTCGACTGGTCGAAGGTGTCGCCGGTGTCGTAGGTGGCGAGGTTGAAGTCGTACAGCGACTGGTCCGACTTCCGGCCGGTGACGACCGCGCGGCCGCCGTGCAGGGTCATCCGGACGTCGCCGGTGACGTGCTGGTTGGCCTCGTTGATGAAGCCGTCCAGGGCGCGCTTGAGCGGGGAGAACCACAGGCCGTCGTAGACCAGCTCGCCCCAGCGCTGCTCGACCTGCCGCTTGTAGCGGGCCAGCTCGCGCTCGACGGTGACGTTCTCGAGCTCCTGGTGGGCGGTGATCAGCGCGATCGCGCCCGGGGCCTCGTACACCTCGCGGGACTTGATGCCGACCAGCCGGTCCTCGACCATGTCGATCCGGCCGATGCCCTGGGCGCCGGCCCGCTCGTTGAGCTGCTGGATGGCCTGCAGGACGGTGACGGGCTTGCCGTCGATGGCGACCGGGACGCCCTCCTTGAAGGAGATGACGACCTCGTCCGCCTCGCGCACCACGGCCGGGTTCTGGGTGTACTCGTAGATGTCCTCGATCGGGGCGTTCCAGATGTCCTCGAGGAAGCCGGTCTCGATCGCGCGGCCGAAGACGTTCTGGTCGATGGAGTACGGGGACTTCTTCGTCGTCGCGATCGGCAGCTCGGCCCGCTCGGCGAAGGCGATGGCCTTGTCCCGGGTCATGGCGTAGTCACGGACCGGGGCGATGCACTTCAGGTCGGGGCCGAGGGCCTGGATGCCGGCCTCGAAGCGGACCTGGTCGTTGCCCTTGCCGGTGCAGCCGTGGGCCACGATCGAGGCGTCGTGCTTCTTCGCGGCGGCGACGAGGTGCTTGACGATGGTGGGTCGCGACAGCGCGGAGACCAGCGGGTAGCGGTCCATGTAGAGGGCGTTGGCCTTGATCGCCGGGAGGCAGTACTCCTCGGCGAACTCGTCCTTGGCGTCCGCGACCTCGGCCTCGACGGCACCGCAGGCGAGCGCGCGCTTGCGGATGACGTCCAGGTCCTCGCCGCCCTGGCCGACGTCCACGGCAACGGCGATGACCTCGGCGCCCGTCTCCTCGGCGATCCAGCCGATGGCGACGGAGGTGTCCAGGCCGCCCGAGTAGGCGAGTACGACGCGCTCGGTCACGGGTTTCTCCTTACGGTGCAATCAACGACAGGCATAACTATGCATGACTCCGTATGTTTCGTCAACGAGGTGTGGGCACACCGCTCTGACCTGCGCGAATAATGGGCGGTAGGTCCCCCAGGCGGCCGTCTACGCTCCTTCGTGGCGGGCCGAGCACACGGCGAAAGGGACGATCATGGACACCGACGCGGGCACCGACGCGCGTACGGGTACGGAGGCCGGAACGGGCACGGAGGCCGGGCCGGGTACTGACGCGGGTACGGACACCGGGGCGGGTACGGACACGGCCGCCGGCGTGCGGATGGCCCGCCGGATCGCCGACGGGGCCGGCGTCGCCCGAGCCCTGGGCCTCGGGCACGTCGACGAGCAGACCGCGGCCGGCCGCTGGCTCGCGCTCGACTTCGGGGTACGCCGGTGGGGCCGGCCCGAGCGGCTGCCCACCCTCGCGCCGCAGCCGCCCGGGGGCGACGATCCCGGCGACCACCCGCTACCCGGCGCCGGGCTCGCCCTCGCCCTGTGCCACCCGGAGGGCCGCGTCCGCGAGGCCGCCCTCGAACGGGTCGCGGCGGGCCGGGAAGAGCTGCTGCCGCTGGTGGTGATCCGGTGCGCCGACTGGGCCCGGCCGGTACGGGAGCGGGCCCGCGCCCTGCTCCCGGGGCTGCTGGCGGAGCTGCCCCCGGCGGACGTCCTGGCCCTGGTGCCGGTGGCGTTGCGGGTGGGGCGGCGCGAGCGCGGCGACTGGGCCCGGGAGCTGTTCCTCACGGTGCTCGGCACGCTGCCCGGCCAGGACCCGGCCCGGCGACTGCGGGCCAGTACCGACCTGGCCACCCGCCGCCTCGGAGCCCGCCTGACCGTGGCGCGGGGCAGCCTGCCGGCGGCGGAGCTCGCGGCCCTGGCGGCCGCGGCCCGGGACGTGGTCGTCCAACGGCTGTACGCGGACGCCACCCTCGCGGCCCTGCCGGAGGCCGCCGGCAGGAGCGGCGTTCGGGACCCGGCCCCGGCCGGTGCCCCCGACGCGATCGCGCCGCTGCTCGCGGCCCGGCCCGCCGAGGTGCGGGCGGCCGGGGTCACCGCGCTGCGCCGGGCCGGGCGGCCGGATCTCGCGCCGCCGTACCTCCTCGACCGTTCACCCCTCGTCCGGGCCTGCGCCCGCTGGGTGCTGCGCCAGTACGGCACCGACCCGCGCCCCCTCTACCGGGATCTGTGCACCGGTCCGGCGGCGGAGGTGCCGCGCCGGGCGCCGGTCGGTCTGGGCGAGTGCCGGACGCCCGGCACCGGAACCCGCGACGCGGACGCGGCGGTGCTGACGGCACTGCTCGCCCACCCCGACGGGCTGGTACGGGCGGACGCGGTGACCGGACTGCGGCTGCTGGGGCGGGCGCGCCCGGAGACGCTGCTGCCCCTGATCGACGACCCGTCACCTGCGGTGGTCCGGGAGACGACCCGGGCGCTGCTTCCGTTCGACGACCGCCTCCCGGACGCCTGGCTCAGGGAGCGTCTGGACCCCGCCGGGCCGGACCACCGCCGCCGGGCCGCGGCCCGCCTGCTGTCCGCCCGGTACGGGGACGCCGACCCGTGGGCGGCCGGCGGACTGGCGGACGAGTGGTGGGAGCTGAGCACCGAGGGGTCGGCCGGGGCCACCCCGGTCCCGGCCGACCGGCCCGCGGCCGGGCCCACTCCGCCCCCGGCTCCGCAGCCGGAATCCGGCCAACGCCGGCCGCCCTGGTGGCGGATACTCCTGCCATGGGAAAGATCTACGAACGCATAGACGGACGGCTGCGGACCTTCATCGAGGCGCAGCCGGTGTTCTTCACCGCCACGGCGCCGTTGGCCGGGGACGGGCACATCAACCTCTCCCCCAAGGGCCGGGCCGGCACCCTGGTGGTGATCGACGAGCAGACGCTCGCCTACCTCGACTTCGGCGGCAGCGGCGCCGAGACCATCGCGCACGTGCGCGAGAACGGCCGCATCACCCTCATGTGGTGCGCCTTCGACGGCCCCCCGAACATCGTGCGCGTGCACGGCGAGGGCGAGGCCGTGTTCCGCGACGACCCCCGCTGGCCGGCACTGATCGGACTGTTCGAGGCCGTGGACGGCCCCTCGGCCCGCGCGGTCATCCTGGTGCACGCCAACCGGATCTCCGACAGCTGCGGCTACGCCGTGCCCTTCATGGGCTACCGCGAGGAACGCACCTTGCACGCCGAGTACTTCGCACGCAAGACGGACGAGGAGTTCGCCGCGTACTGCGAGAAGAAGGAGCACATCGGCACCAGCCTCGACGGCCTGCCCGCGCTGCCGCTCCCACTGCCGCCGCGTACGGCCTGAAGGCGGGTACCGCACGGCCCCGCCGCGCGCCCGGCGCGTCCGGTAGGGTCGCCGCCGCGTACCGTCTGATGCGCCCTCCGTTTCCCTCCCGCACCGAGAGGTCCGCCCGTGCGCATCGCCGCCGCCCTGGCCGCCGGAACCGCCCTGCTCCTCGGCCCCGTCGCACACGCCGCACCGCCCGTGCCCGTCGGGCCGACCGACACCCGGCCCGCGGCGCTGCCGCTGCCCGCGCGGATGGCCGACACCGGCGGCGGCACGCAGCTGATCACCGCCGTCGCGCCCGCACCCGGCTCCACCACGGGCACCGTGACCTGGTGGGACCGGCGGGCGGGCCGGTGGTTCGAGGCCGGCAGTGCCCCGGCCCGGTTCGGCGCGCACGGGCTGGCGGAGGGGACCACCCGCGTGCAGGGCACCAGCACGACCCCGGCCGGGCTGTACGCGCTGCCGTACGCCTTCGGGATCCAGAAGGCGCCGGCCGGGACCGCGTTCCGGTACAAGCGCGTGACGCCGCAGTCGTGGTGGTGCCAGGACAACGCCTCCACCCGCTACAACCGCTGGGTCGAGCCGCTGCCCGCGGACTGCGCGCCCGGGGAGGCCGAGCACCTGGTCTCGTACGCCGCCCAGTACGCGTACGCGCTGGTCGTCGGGTTCAACTACGACCGGCCGGTGCGCGGTCGGGGCGCCGGCATCTTCCTGCACGTCAACGGGCGCGGCGCCACGGCCGGCTGCGTGTCCGTACCGGAGCGGGACATGCGCCGGATCCTGACCTGGGCCGACCCGCACCGCCACCCGCACATCGCGATCGGCACCCGCTCGGGGGCCCTGGACGTGACCGCCTACTAGCCACCCCGCGGTCGCGCCCCGGGCCGCACCGGATGCGCGCAGGGCCCCGGCGGGTGTCCGCCGGGGCCCTCCGCGCGAAAGGGGTCAGCCCTCCTTCTGGGCCAGTTTCAGGAGGTGGTCGGCCAGGGCCTGGCCGCCCGCCGGGTCGCGGCTGATGAGCATGAGCGTGTCGTCGCCCGCGATGGTGCCGAGCACGGCGTGCAGTTCGGCCTGGTCGATGGCCGAGGCCAGGAACTGGGCCGCTCCCGGCGGGGTGCGCAGGACCACGAGGTTGGCGGAGGCCTCCGCCGAGATCAGCAGTTCACCGGAGAGGCGCCGCATGCGCTCCTCCTTGGCCGACTCGCCCAGCGGCGCCTGCGGGGTGCGGAAGCCGCCCTCGCTGGGGACCGCGTAGATGAGCTCGCCACCGGTGTTGCGGATCTTCACCGCGCCCAGCTCGTCGAGGTCGCGCGAGAGCGTCGCCTGGGTGACGCTCAGCCCGTCGTCGGCGAGCAGCTTGGCCAGTTGGCTCTGGGAGCGCACCGGCTGCCGGTTGAGGATGTCCACGATCCGGCGGTGGCGGGCGGTGCGGGTCTGCGGGACGGCGGGACCGCCTCCGGAGTCCGCACGGGAGGACCCGTACTGCTCGTTGTCCTGCGCCTGGCTCATCGTCGTCTCATTCTCCGGTCCGTCCGCCGCCTGCGTTGCCTGCGTTGTCGAGGATGCCGGGCAGGGCCCGCACGAAAGCGTCCACCTCGTCCTCCGAGACCACGTACGCGGGCATGAGGCGTACGACGTCGGGGGCGGGGGCGTTCACGAGGAAGCCGGCGTCCTGAGCCGCGCGCTGCACCTGGGCCGCGAGGGGCTCGGTCAGCACGATACCCAGCAGCAGGCCCGCACCGCGGACGTGGGAGACCAGCGGGTGGCCGGAGGCTTCGATTCCGGAACGCAGCCGCTCGCCGCGCTCCTTGACCTGGTCGAGCAGTCCGTCGGCGGCGATGGTGTCGAGCACGGCGAGGCCGGCGGCGCAGGCGACGGGGTTGCCGCCGAAGGTGGTGCCGTGCTGGCCCGGCCTGAGCAGGTCGGCGGCGGGGCCGAAGGCGGCCACGGCACCGATGGGCAGGCCGCCGCCCAGGCCCTTGGCGAGGGTGACGAGGTCGGGGTCGACGCCCTCGTCCGCCTGGTGCGCGAACCACTGGCCGCACCGGCCGACGCCGGTCTGGACCTCGTCGAGGACGAGGAGGGTGCCGGTGGCCCGGGTGATCTCGCGGGCGGCCCTCAGGTAGCCCGGGGGCGGCACGACGACGCCGAACTCGCCCTGGACGGGCTCGATGATGACGAAGGCCGTCTCCTCGGTGACGGCCGCGCGCAGCGCCTCCACGTCGCCGTACGGCACGTGCGTGACGTCGCCGGGCAGCGGCAGGAAGGGGGTCTGCTTGCCGGGCTGGCCGGTCAGCGCGAGGGCGCCCATGGTCCGGCCGTGGAAGCCGCCGTTCGTGGCGACCATGTGGGTGCGGCCGGTGAGCCGGCCGATCTTGAACGCCGCCTCGACCGCTTCGGCACCGGAGTTGCAGAAGAACACCCGGCCGGGCCGGCCGAAGTGCTGCAGCAGCCGCTCGCCGAGGGCGAGGACCGGCTCGGAGGCGTACAGGTTCGAGACGTGGCCGAGGGTGGCGACCTGGTCGGAGACGGCCCGGACGATCGCGGGGTGCGCGTGGCCGAGGGCGTTCACCGCGATGCCGCCGACGAAGTCGGTGTACGCGTTGCCGTCCGCGTCCCAGACCTGCGCGCCCTCGCCGCGGACCAGGGCGACGGCGGGGGTGCCGTAGTTGTCGGTCAGGGTGTCCCGCCAGCGCCGGGCGAGCTCCTGGTTGGACGTCGTACCGCCGCTCATGTCCGGTCCCCTCCCTGCTCGTCGGGCACGACCATCGTGCCGATTCCCTCGTCCGTGAAGATCTCCAGCAGGATCGAGTGCTGGACCCGCCCGTCGATGACGCGGGCGGTGCGGACGCCGTTGCGCACGGCGTGCAGGCAGCCCTCCATCTTGGGCACCATGCCGCTGGACAGCTCGGGCAGCAGCTTCTCCAGCTCGCTGACCGTGAGCCGGCTGATGACCTCGTCGCTGCTCGGCCAGTCCGCGTACAGGCCCTCGACGTCGGTGAGGACCATCAGCGTCTCGGCGCCGAGGGCGGCCGCGAGGGCCGCTGCGGCGGTGTCGGCGTTGACGTTGTAGATGTGGCCGTCGTCGGCGCTGCGCGCGATGGAGGAGACGACCGGGATGCGGCCGTCCTCCAGCAGCGCCGCGATGGCGCCGGTGTCGATGGCGGTGATCTCGCCGACCCGGCCGATGTCGACGAGCTCGCCGTCGATCTCCGGCTTGTGCTGCACGGCGGAGATGGTGTGGGCGTCCTCGCCGGTCAGGCCGACGGCCAGCGGCCCGTGCTGGTTGAGGAGCCCGACCAGCTCACGCTGGACCTGGCCGGCCAGGACCATGCGGACGACGTCCATGGCCTCGGGCGTCGTGACGCGCAGCCCGGCCTTGAACTCGCTGACCAGGCCCTGCTTGTCGAGCTGGGCGCTGATCTGGGGGCCGCCGCCGTGGACCACGACGGGCTTGATGCCGGCGTGCCGCAGGAAGACGACGTCCTGGGCGAAGGCGGCCTTCAGCTCCTCGTCGACCATGGCGTTGCCGCCGAACTTGATCACGACGGTCTTGCCGTGGTGGCGGGTGAGCCAGGGCAGGGCCTCGATGAGGATCTGGGCCTTGGGGAGGGCGGTGTGCTTCCGCGCGGTACCGGTCATGAGGAGTAGGCGCTGTTCTCGTGGACGTACTCGGCGGTCAGGTCGTTGGCCCAGATCACGGCGGACTCGGAGCCGGCGGACAGGTCGGCGGTGATGCGGACCTCCCGGTCCTTCATGCTGACCAGGTCGCGGTCCTCGCCCACCGAGCCGTTCTTGCAGACCCAGACGCCGTTGATGGCCACGTGCAGCCGGTCGGGGTCGAAGACGGCCTTGGTGGTGCCGATGGCGGAGAGCACCCGGCCCCAGTTGGGGTCCTCGCCGTGGATGGCGCACTTGAGGAGGTTGTTGCGGGCGATGGAGCGCCCGACCTCGACGGCGTCCTCCTCGCTGGCCGCGCCGACGACCTCGATGCGGATGTCCTTGCTGGCGCCCTCGGCGTCGCCGATGAGCTGGCGTGCCAGGTCGTCGCAGACGGTCCGGACGGCGTCGGCGAAGTCGGCTGCGGGGGGCGTGGTGCCGGAGGCGCCGGAGGCGAGCAGCAGCACGGTGTCGTTGGTGGACATGCAGCCGTCGGAGTCGACCCGGTCGAAGGTGAGCCGGGTGGCCGAGCGCAGCGCGGTGTCGAGGGCGGTGCTGTCGAGGTCGGCGTCGGTGGTCAGGACCACGAGCATGGTGGCCAGGCCGGGGGCGAGCATGCCGGCGCCCTTGGCCATGCCGCCGACGGTCCAGCCGTCGCCCTCGAAGACGGCCGTCTTGTGCACGGTGTCGGTCGTCTTGATCGCGACGGCGGCGGCCTCGCCGCCGTCCTCGGCGAGGGCCGCGGTGGCGGTCTCGACGCCGGGCAGCAGCTTGTCCATGGGGAGCAGTACGCCGATCAGGCCGGTGGAGGCCACGGCGATCTCGCCGGCGTTGTGCTCGCCGCCCGCGACGCCGGCCGCGTTGAGGGTGTCGGCGACCTTCTCGGCGGTGGCGTGGGTGTCCTGGAAGCCCCGGGGGCCGGTGCAGGCGTTGGCCCCGCCGGAGTTGAGGACGACGGCGCTGACGGCGCCGCCGCGCAGCACCTGCTCGGACCACTGCACCGGGGCGGCCTTGACGCGGTTGGAGGTGAACACGCCGGCGGCCGCCAGACGGGGGCCGTGGTTGACCACGAGGGCCAGGTCGGGGTTGCCGTTCTCCTTGATCCCCGCGGCGATGCCCGCCGCGGTGAAACCCTGTGCAGCCGTAACCGTCACGGCGCCACTCCAATCGTGGAAAGTCCCAGTGCCTCGTCGAAGCCGAGGGCGATGTTCATGCTCTGCACCGCGCCGCCCGCGGTGCCCTTGGTCAGGTTGTCGATGGCGCTGATCGCGATGACGCGGCCGGCGGCCGGGTCGTACGCGACCTGGACCTGCACGGCGTTGGAGCCGTACACGGCGGCGGTGGCGGGCCACTGCCCCGCGGGGAGCAGGTGGACGAAGGGCTCGTCCGCGTACGCCTTCTCGTACGCGGTCCGCAGCGCGTCGGCGGTGGCGCCGGGGGCCGCCTTGGCGCTGCAGGTGGCGAGGATGCCGCGGGGCATGGGCGCGAGGGTGGGCGTGAAGGACACGGACACCTTCCGCCCCGCCGCGGCCGAGAGGTTCTGGCTCATCTCGGGGGTGTGGCGGTGGCCGCCGCCGACGCCGTACGGGGTCATGTTGCCCATGGTCTCGGCGCCGAGCAGGTGCGGCTTGGGGGCCTTGCCGGCGCCGGAGGTGCCGGAGGCGGCGACCACCACGGCCTCCGGCTCGGCGAGGCCGGCCGCGTACGCCGGGTAGAGCGCGAGCGAGACGGCGGTCGGGTAGCAACCGGGCACCGCGATGCGCTTGGACCCCTCCAGCGCGGTGCGGGCACCCGGCAGTTCGGGGAGGCCGTACGGCCAGGTTCCGGCGTGCGGGGAGCCGTAGAACGCCTCCCAGTCGGCGGCGTCCTGCAGGCGGAAGTCGGCGCCCATGTCGACGACCAGGACGTCCGGGCCGAGCTGCTCGGCGACCGCGGCGGACTGGCCGTGCGGGAGCGCGAGGAACACGACGTCGTGGCCGGCGAGCACCTCGGAGGTGGTCGGCTCCAGCACGCGGTCGGCGAGCGGGAAGAGGTGGGGCTGGAGGGCGCCGAGACGCTGGCCGGCGTTGGACGCGCCGGTCAGCGCACCGATCTCGACCTCCGGGTGCGCGAGGAGCAGGCGCAGGAGTTCTCCGCCCGCATACCCGCTCGCACCGGCCACCGCTGCTCGTACCACCATCGGACCCTCCATCGTTCGATGGCATGACTATACGTATCGATGCACGTTTATGCAAAGGTCTTTCGCGCCGCTGGAGCGCCCCGGGGACAGGAATAGCCAGCAGCCCGTGTCCAGCAGCCGTCGCGAGCCCGATCAGCACGGCCGCGCTGGCGGTCGCGAAGAGCGGTTCACCCCTGGTCTCACCCTGGCTCGCCCCGGAACGGACCCTGACAACGGCACCTGGCGGCCGACGGCCCGCCTAGCCTTCTGAGGCGGTCCCGGCCGGTTCGCACATTCGTGTAGCACGTCTCCCGCTCACGGTCAGGAGGACGATTCATGCTGTTCAGAAGCAGGTCCGCGATACAGCGCGTTGCCTTACGAGGGACGGTCGCGGTCGCGGGTACCATCTTCGCCGCCGTCGCCGGTTTCACCGCCGCCGCACCCATCGCGACGGCATCGCCGGTGACCGCCGAAGCTCTGCGGTGGGCTCTGTGCGACGTTCGGGACAACCCGGGATCCGAGTGCGCCACCCTCACCGTGCCGGTCGACTGGGCCCGTCCGAGCGGGCCGACGTTCAGCCTGGCTGTGGCCCGCCGGCAGGCCACCGACCCCGGTGCACGCATCGGCTCGATGGTGTTCGGCCCCGGGGGACCCGGCGACTCCGGTGTGGAGCGGGTGGTCAAAGGCATCGACCGGTTCAGCCCCGAGGCCCGTCGCAGGTTCGACATCGTCAGCTTCGACCCGCGCGGCGTGGGTGGCAGCAGCCCGGTGACCTGCTCCGGCGACCTGCTGGCCCAGCGGCCGTCAGCGGATCTGGCGAGCCAGGCGGACTTCGACGCCGTCCTCGCGTACAACAAGCAGCTCCGCGCGGACTGCCGGACACGCACCGGCGCCGTGTTCGATCACCTCGACACGGGCCAGACCGTCCAGGACCTGGACGCGCTCCGGGCAGCCCTCGGCGAAGCCCAACTGACCTTCCACGGAAGTTCGTACGGCACGGTGCTCGGGGCACAGTACGCCGAGACCTACCCGCACCGGATCCGCGCCATGGTGCTGGAAAGCGTGATGGACCACGGTGTTTCCCGCACCCGTGACTTTCTGGGAGCCCAGGCAGTGGCGGCGCAGGACTCTTTCGACGAGTTCGCGAAGTGGTGCGCCCACGACGCATCCTGCGCACTGCACGGCCGCGACGTACGCGCGGCATGGCGGGGGCTGCTGAGCCGGGCCGAACGAGGCGAACTGGAGGATCCCGAACGGCCTGGAGTCCACCTCTCGCTGGTGGAGCTGGTCAACAGGATCGCCTTCAAGGAGTTCTACGCCGTCAGGTACGCGGAACTGGCCACCGCCATCCTCCGCATGGAGGCGAGCAGCCCACTCCCTGCCTCGCCCGGCTCGACCATGCCGCTGCCGCCCGCGACCCCCGTCCTCTGCTCGGACTGGCACCTGCCCGTGCGGGACTACCAGGAGTACGCCTCACTCGTCCGCACGATGAACAGAACCGCACCCGACCTGCCGCACCTGCTGCCGATCCAGATGACAGCGGCATGCCTGGGCACGCCGACCGCCAACCCGCAGCACCGCCTGGCGGTCCGCGGAGCCCCTCCGATCCTGCTCTCCAGCGCACTCCACGACCCTGCCACCGGCTACCCGTGGGCGGTCTCGGTGACCAGGCAGCTCGGCCGCGGTGGTGTGCTCCTCACGTACGAGGGTCAGGGCCACGGCAGTGTCGCCAGCGGCCCCTGCATGGAGCGCGCCGTCGACGGATACCTGACCAACCTGACCTTGCCGCCACGCGGCACCAGATGCCCTGCCGCGCTGTCCTGAGCGAAGCGTCTCCCGGCAGCACCGACGGGCGACGCCGACCGGCTCGTCCGGTCCGGGCTGTACGCCGTGAGCCGGCGAACCACCACGGCTGACAGTCCGTCGTCGCCGGTCACGGGCTGCTTCACCCACTCGCCGACACCAGCGAGCTGAACCCGAACCGGTTCTCGTGCGCAGAGGGAGAACTGGGCGCTTCGGTTGACGCAGCTCGCCAACCGAAGCGCCCAGTCACAGGGGGCGTGGGGCCGCGACGGCCGGGCGGGGCCCGGAGGGTCGGACGGGGGCGTCAGGCGCCGACGTAGGCGGCCAGGTGTTCGGCGGTGAGGGTGGAGCGGGCGGCGACGAGGTCGGTGGGGGTGCCCTCGAAGACGATCCGGCCGCCGTCGTGGCCGGCCCCCGGGCCGAGGTCGATGATCCAGTCGGCGTGCGCCATGACCGCCTGGTGGTGCTCGATGACGATCACGGACTTGCCCGCGTCGACGAGCCGGTCGAGCAGGCCGAGCAGGTGCTCGACGTCGGCGAGGTGCAGGCCGGTGGTGGGCTCGTCCAGGACGTAGATCCCGCCCTTCTCCCCCATGTGCGAGGCCAGCTTCAGCCGCTGCCGCTCGCCGCCCGAGAGCGTGGTGAGGGGCTGGCCGAGGCTGAGGTAGCCGAGGCCGACGTCGGCGAGCCGTTCCAGGATCTTGTGCGCGGCCGGCGTCCTCGATTCACCGGCGCCGAAGAACTCCTCGGCCTCGGTCACGGGCATCGCGAGCACCTCGCTGATGTCCCGCCCGCCGAGGCGGTACTCGAGGACCGAGGCCTGGAAGCGCTTGCCCTCGCACTCCTCGCAGGTGGTGGCCACGCCGGCCATCATCGCCAGGTCGGTGTAGACGACGCCGGCGCCGTTGCAGGTGGGGCAGGCGCCCTCGGAGTTGGCGCTGAACAGCGCCGGCTTCACGCCGTTGGCCTTGGCGAAGGCCTTGCGGATCGGGTCGAGCAGCCCGGTGTACGTCGCCGGGTTGCTCCGCCGCGAGCCGCGGATCGGGCTCTGGTCGACCGAGACCACCCCCTCGTCGGCCGGGACCGACCCGTGGACGAGCGAGCTCTTGCCCGACCCGGCCACGCCGGTGATGACGGTCAGGACGCCGATCGGGATGTCGACGTCGACGCCCTGCAGGTTGTGCGTCGTCGCGCCGCGGACCGCCAGCGCGCCGGTGGGCGTACGGACGGACGGCTTGAGGGAGGAGCGGTCGTCGAAGTGGCGGCCGGTGATCGTGCCGGCCGCCCGCAGCCCGTCGACGGTGCCCTCGAAGCAGACCGAGCCGCCCGCGGCGCCGGCGCCGGGGCCGAGGTCGACGACGTGGTCGGCGATCTCGACGACCTCCGGCTTGTGCTCGACGACGAGGACGGTGTTGCCCTTGTCGCGCAGCCGCAGCAGGAGCTCGTTCATCCGCTGGATGTCGTGCGGGTGCAGGCCCGCGGTGGGCTCGTCGAAGACGTACGTGACGTCGGTGAGCGAGGAACCGAGGTGGCGGATCATCTTGACGCGCTGCGCCTCGCCGCCCGAGAGCGTGCCCGCGGGCCGGTCGAGCGAGAGGTAGCCCAGGCCGATCTCCGTGAAGGAGTCCAGGGAGTGCTGGAGCTTGGCCAGCAGCGGGGCCACCGACGCGTCGTCGAGGCCGCGGACCCAGTCGGCCAGGTCGCTGATCTGCATCGCGCAGGCGTCGGCGATGCTGATGCCCGCGACCTTCGAGGACCGGGCCGCCTCGGTGAGGCGGGTGCCGTCGCAGTCGGGGCAGGTGGTGAACGTGACCGCCCGCTGCACGAAGGCGCGGACGTGCGGCTGCAGCGCGTCGACGTCCTTGGCCAGCATCGACTTCTGCAGCTTCGGGATCAGGCCCTCGTACGTGAGGTTGATGCCCTCGACCTTGATCTTGGTGGGCTCCTTGTGCAGCAGGTCGTGCAGCTCCCGCTTGGTGTACCTGCGGATCGGCTTGTCCATGTCGAAGAAGCCGGAGCCGGCGAAGATGCGCCCGTACCAGCCGTCCATGCTGTAGCCGGGGATCGTCAGCGCGCCCTCGGCGAGCGACTTGGTGTCGTCGTACAGCTGGGACAGGTCGATGTCGTTGACGGAGCCACGGCCCTCGCAGCGCGGGCACATGCCGCCGGTGCGCCGGAAGGTCGCCTTCTCGGTCTTCTGGGCGCCGCGCTCGACGGTGATGGCGCCGGTCGCGTGGACCGAGGGGACGTTGAAGGCGTACGCGCCGGGCGGGCCGATGTGCGGGCTGCCGAGCCGGCTGAAGAGGATGCGGAGCATCGCGTTGGCGTCGGTGGCGGTGCCGACGGTCGAGCGCGGGTCGGCGCCCATCCGCTGCTGGTCGACGATGATCGCGGTGGTCAGGCCGTCGAGGACGTCGACGTCGGGGCGCGCGAGGCTGGGCATGAACCCCTGGACGAAGGCGCTGTACGTCTCGTTGATCAGGCGCTGCGACTCGGCGGCGATCGTGTCGAAGACGAGCGAGCTCTTGCCCGAGCCGGAGACGCCCGTGAACACCGTCAGCCGGCGCTTGGGGATCTCGATGCTGACGTCCTTGAGGTTATTCTCGCGCGCGCCGAGCACGCGGATGAGGTCGTGGCTGTCGGCGGCGTGCGGATCCGACGCGTGCGCGTCCGTCCTCGTGGCCTTGCGCATCGTCTCGTCTCTCCTCCGTTGCGGGGCCCGGGCACGGGCCCCGTGGTGCGGGCGCCGCCGGCCGTGAGCGGTCCACCGTATGCGGTCCTCAGCCCGTGCGGGGCTGGTTGAAGCGGAGCATGTTCCCCGCCGGGTCGCGGAAGGCGCAGTCGCGGACGCCGTACGGCTGGTCGATCGGCTCCTGCAGCACCTCCCCGCCGGCGGCGCGGATCCGTTCGAAGGTGGCGTCCACGTCGTCGGTGGAGAAGATCACGCCGCGGAGGTGGCCCTTGGCCAGCAGCTCCGCCATCGCCCGCCGGTCGGCCGGGGAGGCGCCCGGGTCGGCGAGCGGCGGCTCGAGGACGATCTCCACGTCCGGCTGGTCGGGGGACCCGACGGTCACCCAGCGCATCCCCTCAAACCCGACGTCGTTGCGCACCTCCAGGCCGAGGACGTCCCGGTAGAAGGCGAGCGCCTTGTCGTGGTCGTCGACCGCGATGAAGCACTGGGACAGCTTGACGTTCATGCCCTCGACGCTACGAGCCGCGCGCCGATCCCGCTTCCTGCCGTGCCGACCGGTCGGCGGGCGGGGCCGCGGCGGGTCGTGCGGCCCGGCGGCGGTCGGTCAGCCGCCGGCCCGGACCGGCCGGGTGTGGATCTTGGCGACGCAGGCGGGGATCGGGGCGCCGGCCGCGTGGCAGCGGGCCCGGTAGGCGCTCGGGGTCTCGCCGACCAGTTCGGTGAAACGCGAGCTGAACGAGCCCAGCGACGTACAACCGACCGCGAAGCACACTTCGGTGACGCTGAGGTCGCCGCGCCGCAGCAGCGCCTTGGCGCGCTCGACGCGGCGGGTCATCAGGTAGCTGTACGGCGTCTCGCCGAAGGCGGTGCGGAAGCTGCGGGAGAAGTGCCCCGGGGACATCAGTGCGACGGCCGCCAGGGCAGGCACGTCCAGTGGTTCCGCGTAGTCGCGGTCCATGGTGTCCCGCGCACGCCGCAACCGCTTCAGGTCCTCCAAGCCCATGTCCCCCAGCATGGCACGGCGCACTGACAGCGGCCGACGACCGCCACGGGGTCGCTGCCGCCACGGGGCCCTGCCGGCGAGGGGTCGGCCGTCAGCGGAGGCGGGCGGCGGTGACGGAGAGCGTGGTGTACCGCGCGGTGAACGAGCCGCCGAGGGCGTCGACGGCGGTGCCCACGGCATCGAGGAGCCCGGCGAGGCGGTCGGCGGGGAGGCGGGTGAAGGCGCCCAGCGTCGGCAGCTGGTCGAGCCACGCCTCACGCGTGTACGTCCACTCCCACGCGTCCCGCCCGCGCTCCGGCGTCCCGAAGGAGCCCGCGGCGCCCAGGCCCTCGACGGTCCGGTCGAGGACCTTCGCGTAGGCCTGTTCGCCCTGCTCCGTGAGGGCGCGGGGGTCGAACGGCAGGTCCGGGAGGAGGCGGGCGTACACGGCGCCGAAGGCCTCCGCGGCGGCGGGCGGCAGCCGCAGGGCGTTCCAGAACGCGGCGAACCGGCCTCCGGGGCGCAGCACGGCGGCCGCCTTGGCCGCGCCGGCCGCCGGGTCGATCCAGTGCCAGGCCTGGGCGGCGACGACCGCGTCGAAGGTGCGGCCGGCCGGGTCCCAGTCCTCGAACGTCGCCGTCTCCGTCCGGACGCCGAGGCGCTCGGCGACGGCGGCCATCCGGGCGTCGGGCTCGACGCCGAGCACGCGGCAGCCGGCGGCCCGGAACTGGCGGGCCGCGATCCCGGTGCCGGAGCCGACGTCGAGCACGGTGGGCGGGGTGTCCGCCGGACCGCTGCCGGCCGGCGGCGCGGTCGCGGCGCCCGGCGCGGCCGGCGCGGCCGGCGGGGCGGCGGGCGGGACGCGGTCGGCCGCGGCGGCGGTCACCCGGGCGACCAACCCGTCGGGGTAGCGCGGACGGGCGCGCTCGTAGCGCTTGGCGTCGCCTCCGAAGGACTCGGCGACGTCGCGTCGGCGGTGCGATCCGTGCTGCTGCGGGGTGGGGTCGGGTTCTCCCGACGCTAAGGTGGGCATGTGCCCACTATGAGTGGGCACATGCCCACTGGTCAACGGCCGACGGCCGACATCCGTCGGCCACGGGTCTTCGGGAGGACTCCATGGCACCCACCGGCGTGGCGCTCCAGGACGTGCGCGCGCAGCTCTTCGCCGCCGCCGACCGCGTCCTGCTGCGGGACGGCCCCAGTGCGCTGACCAGCCGCGCCGTCACCACGGAGGCGGGCTGCGCCAAGGGGGTCCTGCACCGGCACTTCGCGGACTTCGACGCGTTCCTGGCGGAGCTGGTGACGGACCGGGTCGCCCGCGTCGATGCGCAGGGGGCGGCCATGTGCGCCGCGGCGGGGACCGGCACGGTCGCGGGGAACCTCGCGGCCTTCCTGACGGACCTCTTCACGTCGGTCGCGGTGGCCGTCGTGGGCCTGGTGACCTCCCGGGACGCCCTCCGGGCCCGGCTGCGCGCGGCGCGCCCGACCGGTGTCCCGGTGCTGGCGGAGGCCGCCGCGGCCATCGCCGCCTATCTGGCCGCCGAGCGCGCCCTGGGCCGCCTCGCCCCCGAGGCCGAGGCCGAGGCCCTCGCCCCCACCCTGATCGGCGCCGCCCACCTCCTCTTCGCCGACCGCACGGGCACCCCGCCGACCCCCGGGGCCGTCGCCCGGGCCGTCACGTCGGTCGTCGGCCCGGTCCTGCGCTGACCCCGCGCCGCCGCGGTGCGGCGGCGCGGGCGTCAACGGCGTCAGCGACCCCGAGGCGGCCGAGGGAGGCCGCCAGGCAGAGCGGCGTGGTCTCGTGGTACTCCCCCAGCGGCAGACGGGGGTCCTCGCCCGCCCGGACCAGGGCGCGCACGGCGTCCGCCCGGCCCGCGCGGACGGCCGCCTCCAGCGGGGCGGCGCCGGCGTCCGGGCCGGTCACGGCAGGAGGGTGCGCATCGTCGCCGGCGGAAGGGCGGGGTTGCGGGCGGCGGCTTCGACGGTCACGGCATCGGGGTGGTCGAGCAGCGGGAGCAGGTCGCCGACCGCGAGCGCGGGGTGGGCGGCGGCGAGGCGGCGGGTGTCGTCGTACGCGATGCAGGTGCGCAGGGCCGCCGCCGTGGCCCGGGGGTGGCGGGCCACCTCCCGACGGGCCTTGTTCACCGGCGGCGCGTACGCTGCCAGGGCCTCCAGCAGCTCCGGAGGGGTCTCCGGGTTGCCCGCGATCCGGGCCGCGACCTGCACGCCGTGGCGGTCGAGCGCGGCCCGCAACTGTGCCTCCGACAGACCCGGATGGCGGGCGGCCGACTTGGCCACCTTGGGGTCGGGGTCCGCGACCAGGGCGTCGCGGACCGGTCCGGGCAGGTCCCCGCGCGCGGCGACGAGCATGCGCAACAGGGGGTCGCGGTGCGCGGCCAGCAGGGCGACCTCGTCGGCCGTGGCCGCCGCGATCCGGGGCAGCACGGTCGACCCGATCCGCGTCGTGGCGACGAGCGGGCCGAGGGCGTCGAGGGGGATGCGCGGGTGCCGGGCGGCGTCGCGCCGCACGTCGGGGTCCGCGTCCCGGGCGAGCCGGCGGAGCAGCGGTTCCGCGATCGCCGGGTTGGCGGCCAGGTCGCCGCGGACCCAGCTCTCCGGGGCGTCGGCGAGGTCCTCGTACGCCCGTTGCGGCAGGTCCTCGCGGCCGGCGAGCGCCCTGCGCACCAGGTAGCCGGGATGGCCGACGAACCGGGCGGCCGCGTCGGCCGGCAGCGCGGGGTTGCCCAGGGCCTGCACGCACAGGTCGGCGGCGGCCGACTCGTGCGCGCCGTCGGTGCAGTCCCGCCAGCCCGGGTCGGCGCCGGGCGCCCCGCAGTCCGGCTGGTGGTAGCGGCCGGCGTCCGTTTCGTCACAGGCCATGCAGCGCTCGGCCGGGGCGGCACCGCGGCCGAGGAGCAGGTCGGCCAGTACCGCGGGCGGGGTGGCCGGGTTGGCCGCGACGGCGCTCCGGACCTCCGCGTGCGGGTACCGGGCCAGCCGGGCGAGCAGCGGTGCGCGCTCGGGCGGGGCCGAGAGGGCGAGCTTCGTGACGACGCACGCGTCCCGGTCGGCGGCGAGGAGGTCGACCACGTCGTCCGGCAGCCCGCGGCACTCGGCGAGCCGCTCGCGGCGCTCCACGGACGGGTCGGCCACCAGCACCCGGGCCCATGCGGTCCGGCTCCCCCACTCGTCCATCAGGGCCAGGGCGGTGTCGGGCCGCACGGCCGGGTCGATGTCCTCGGCGGTCAGCAGGCCGCGGCGGGCCAGGCACTGGGCGACCGTGTCACCGTCGTCGAGGAAGGCCGCGAGGGCGAGGACCTGGGGGCGCGTGAGGTCGTCGCGGTCGGCCAGCTGGTACGCGAGCCAGGAGTTCCCCGGCGTCGCCGCGGCGAGCAGCGGACCGAACAGCTCGGGCGGCAGCGCCGGGTTGGCCGCCAGCCCCCACAGGACCGGGCTCTCGCCCGTCACCGGGCCGCCCCGGCGCGGACGGGGGCCGCGGGAGCCACGGGGGGCGTCATTCCCCCACCGCCCCGTCGATCGCCTCGCGCAGCAGGTCGGCGTGGCCGTTGTGGCGGGCGTACTCCTCGATCATGTGGGTCACGACGTAGCGCAGCGCGTAGGTCTCACCGCGGAAGACGACGGTGTCGTCCAGGCTCGGCACGGCCGCCGCGGCCGCCCGCGAGCGGTCGCACTCGGCGTGCCAGAACGCGAACGCCTCCTCGACGTCGGCGTCCTCGACGTGGAAGTCGGCGAACTCCCCGTTCACGCGCGGCCACAGCGCCCCGCGCCCCTCGCCGCGCACCACGTTCGCGAACCAGCCGCGCTCCACCTCCGCCGCGTGCCGGACCAGGCCGAGCAGCGAGAGTCCCGAGGTCGGCACCGCCTTCAGCCGGAGCTGATCGGGGGTGAGGCCCGAGCACTTCCACGCCAGGGTGGCGCGCTGGTAGTCGAGGAAGGCGGTGAGGGACTCCCGGTCGCCGGCCGTGACGGACGGCGCGACGCGCGCCGCGGCGGCCGCACCCGGCACCACGGCCGCCGCGTCGGTCGCCACGGGCTCCGTCTCCCCCTCGGGGGCGGCGCCCGTCTCCGGGTCCTCGAGCGGGTGCCGGACCCACACGTTGGGCTCGACGTAGACGGCGTACCCCAGGTCCGGCTCGCAGTGCACCGGCACCAGGGCCTTGGGCACGACGACCGGGCCCCGCGTGTCGAAGGGCAGGCCCGTCCACGACCGCCACTCCTCCAGTGAGCCGCTGACCGTCATGGAGGCCGGGCAGACCTTCTCGACGACGCCGCCCGCGCGCACGTGGACGCGCAGCCACGGGTCGTGCGGCAGGCCGTCGAGCCGGGTGCGCAGCACGTACTCCTCGATGGGCGTCCCGGGTTCGAGGTGCTTGGCATTGGGGCGCAGCGGGGCGACCACCTCGCGGAAGCCGCGGGCCTTGGCGTTGGCGCGCATCGCCGCGAGCATGCGGCCCGAGAGCGCCTTGCCCTGGTGGTCGGCGTGGATGTTGATCTCGATGGCGCTGACGGTGTCGGGGGCGACGCCGTGCCGCAGGTCCGAGAAGGCCCACATCAGCACCTGGTCCCAGCCACGCGGGGGCAGTTCGCCGCGGCCCTCTTTGTGGAGGGCGAACGGCACGCTGAAGGCACGGGCGATCACCGCGCCCGTGCCGTCCGTGGCGACGAGGACGTACTCGGGCAGCTCGGCGGCGATCCGGCCCATCAGCATCCACCCGACCGGGTCGTGCATCGTGAACTCGGGCCAGGTGTCCTTCATGCCCCACATCTCGTCGCGCAGCTCGGGGCGCTCGGCGAGGGTGGTGATGTGCAGGTGCTGCTCTCGTACGTCGTCCATGGGGGCAAACTAGCCAGCGCCGTACGCTTGTTCCAAGCGATTTCCGTGCAGGTCAGCCGGTGCTCCGGGTGCCACGTCCCGGTACGTCACGCGGCCGCCCGGAGCGACATCTGCCAGCATCCGGCCCAGCCGGTGAGGGTGACCGCGGCGAGCGGTCGGACGTCCACGTTCCAGTAGGTCAGCGGCGGCACCTTGAGTGCGTACACCAGCGCGGCCCGCACCACCGAGGGCTCGGCCACCGCGACGATCGCGCCGTCGCCGGCGGTGCGCTGGTCGGTGTGGACGAAGTACAGGGCGCGGGTGTCGAGCCAGCCCCCGACCCGCGTGATGAAGTCCGTGAGGGACTCGCCGCCGTGCGGGGCCGCCAGCGGGTCGGCGAGCCAGGCGTCCACCGCGGCGGGCTCGCGGGCCGCGACCTCGCCCAGGGTCAGGCCCCGCCAACGACCCATGTCGCACTCGCGCAGGGCCGGCTGCGCGAGCGGGGCGTAACCGAGCGCCTCCCCGGTGGCGCGGCTGCGCGGCGTCGGGGAGCAGTAGCGCAGCTCGGCGGCGCCGAGCGGCACGAGGCCGTGGGCGGCCACCGCCACGTCCTGCCACCCGTTCCGGTCGAGCGGGCGGTCGTCGTCGAAGCGCTCGGCGAGCAGCGGGGCACTGCGGGCTGCCGCGACGAGCGTGACCCGAACATGCATGCGGTGATGGTGGGGCTCGCCGGGCCGCGGGTCAAGGTGTTGGTGCGTCCTGGTGGCACGTGACCTTCGCACGTGGCCCTGTCACGCTGCGCGCTTCGGGGGCGGGGCGGGGGCTTCGGGGGGCTCGCTTCGGGGGGCTCGCTTCGGGGGCGGGTCCCGTGGTGTGTGGGTCCCCTCGGCGCTTGACCCGGCAGGGCCTGCCGCCGGACCAGCCTGCCCCACCGCCTCAAGCGCCTCCCCCACACACCACGGGACCCGCCAGGCACAGCCAAGAATCCGGCAGCCCGGACGGGTGAGATGGCTGCCCGCGGGCTTGCCCTCACGACCCCCCGCACCCCGCCAGCCGCCGCACCGCCTCCGCCAGCTCCGTCGGGCCCGCCACGCCGGCGAAGCTCAGCCGGACGTGCGGGCCGGGCGGTTCGGCGCTGAAGTACGGGCGGCCCGGCGCGACCGCGACGCCGGCGCGCAGCGCGGCGGCGACGAAGGCGGCCTCGTCGGTGCCCTCGGGCAGCCGGCACCACAACTGGTAGCCGCCGGACGGCAGGTGGGCCGGGGCCAGGCCGGGCAGCTCCCGGCGCAGGGCCGCCGCCAGAACCTCGCGGCGCTCGCGCAGGGCGGTGGCGACGGCGCGCAGGTGGGGGGGCCAGGCGGGGGCGCCGACCAGTTCCAGGGCCGCCTCCTGCAGCGGCCGCGGCACGAAGAAGCTGTCCACCACCTGGATCGCGCGCAGCCGCTCCAGCACCGGGCCGCGCGCGGCCAGCGCCCCCACCCGCAGGCTCGGCGAGGTGGCCTTGGTCAGCGACCGGACGTGCACCACCACGCCGTCCGGGTCGTCGGCGGCCATCGGCACCGGCAGCGGCCCGCCGTCGTCGTGCCCCATGTAGCGGGCGTAGTCGTCCTCGACGACGAACGCCCCGGCGGCCCGGGCGATCCGCAGCACCTCGGCGCGGCGACCGGGGGCGAGGACCGCGCCGGTGGGGTTCTGGAAGAGGGGCTGGCAGACGAACGCCCGGGCCCCGGTGGCGCGGAAGGCCTTCTCCAGCAGGTCGGGACGCACCCCGTCGGCGTCACCCGGCACCGGCACCGGGCGCATCCCGGAGGCGCGGGCGATGGAGAGCATGCCGGGGTACGTGGGCGACTCCACGAGCACCGCGGCGCCGGGTGCGGCCAGCGCGCGCAGGGCCGTGGTCAGCGCGCTCTGGCCGCCGGCGGTGACCAGGACGTCCGCCGCGGTGACGGAGCCGCCGATCTCGCGGGCGAACCAGGCGCGCAGCTCGGTGAGCCCCTCCAGCGGGGGGCGCCCCCAGGCGCCCGGCCGCCGCCCGGCGCGGGTGAGGGCGGCCGCCATGGCGCGCTCGGGCTGCAGCGAGTGGTGCAGGTAGCCGCCGTTCAGCTCGATGACCCCGGGCGGCGGGGCGGTCAGGCTGGCCAGCACCCCGGACGCGTCCACCGAGCGCGGCACCGCGTCACCGGGTCCCTCGGCGCTGAGCGTGAGCTCCTGCCAGGAGGTGTCGCCGGCGACGGCGTCCTGCTCCCGCGGAGCGGCCCGGAACACCCCGGCTCCGGGCCGGGTGACGACCAGGCCCTCGGCGGCCAGCTGCGCCAGGGCCCGCGAGACGGTGACCGGGCTGACCCGGAAGCGCTCGACGAGGGCCCGACTGGACGGCAGCTTTCCATCTACTGGATAGCGGTCGAGCTCAGAACGAAGGCTTTCTGCCAGCTCAGTCACGCTGCTACGCTGTTGCATGAGAGCACAGAATAGCGCTACTACCGTTCCGACGATAGCGGTTACCAGTGACTCCGGCATCGGGAGCGGCGGCGGCGCCACCGTTACGGCCCCCGGGGCCGTCACCCCGCGCCGGACCCTCTCCCCCGGCACGGCCCTCGCCTCGCTCGGCGTGCTCACCTTCTCGCTCACCTTCCCCGCCACGGCGTGGGGCCTGGAGAGCTTCGGCCCCTGGTCCCTCGTGGCGGTCCGCAGCGTGCTGGCCGCCCTCATCGCGGCCGGGTTCCTGCTGGCGCTGCGCGTCCGGCTGCCCGACCGCGCCCACTGGGCCGGCCTCGCCGTGGTCGGCGGTGGCGTGGTCGTCGGCTTCCCGCTGCTCACCACCCTCGCGCTGCAGACCTCCACGACCTCGCACGCGGCGGTGGTCGTGGGCCTGCTCCCGCTGACCACGGCCGTGTTCTCCAGCCTGCGGGGCGGCACGCGCCCCTCCCGGACGTTCTGGACCGCGGCCGTCGCCGGCGCCGCCGTGGTCATCGGTTTCACCCTCCAGCAGAGCGGCGGCGCGCTCTCGACCGGCGACGCGTACCTCTTCGGCGCGCTGCTGGTGTGTGCCGCCGGCTACACCGAGGGCGGCCGGCTGGCCCGTACGATGCCGGGCTGGCAGGTCATCGGCTGGGCGCTGGTGCTGTGCCTGCCGCTGACCGCGGTCGGCGCCGCGGTCGGCCTGGCGTACGAGCCGGTGCACCTGACCGCCCACGGCCTGGCCGGGCTGGTCTGGGTCGCGGCCGGCTCGACGTTCCTCGGCCTGTACGTCTGGTACCGCGGCATGGCGGAGATCGGCGCGGCCCGGGCGAGCCAGCTCCAGCTCGCCCAGCCGCTCCTGACCCTCGTGTGGTCGGTGACCCTGCTCGGCGAGCGGCTGACCCCGGCCGCCCCGGCCGCCGCCGCGGCCGTCCTCGTCTGCATCGCGGTCACCCAGCGGGCCTGATACCGGGCGAACACGACCCGACAGGCTCAACAGCGGCGAATCGCCGTAAACTGCAGTCACCGCTAACGACCGGCTCCGAGGAGGCAAGCAGATGCGAGCGACCGAGGGCGACCAGCTGGTGCAGCACGGCAGGATCGTGGGCCAGCACGACCGGGTGGGCGAGATCACCCAGGTCCTGGGAGAGAACGGCAGCCCGCCGTACCGCGTCCGCTTCCAGGACGGGCACGAGGCCGTGATGTCTCCGGGACCCGACTGCGTGGTCAAGCACCCACCCACCGAGCCGCGCTACTGACCCGTGCGCCGTACCGCTGACGGCGACCGCGGGCACCGCCCGCGGAGGCGGCACCGACGCGGGTGACCGTCAGCGGGGCGGCACCGCCGTGGGGTAGTGGTCGGCGACGACCCTCGCCATGGCACCCAAGGGGTCCGTGGCCACCTGCTTCCCCGAGAAGTAGACGTGGCCGCGGACCTCCGCGTACCGGGCCGCGTACGTCAGGTGCCGGGACAGCTCGTCCACCTTCCGCCAGGCCGCCGTCTCGCTCTCCGGGTCGCACCGGTACAGCGCCTCGCCGACGTACAGGTCCGCCCCCGATCCCCGGACCGTCTCGGCCCACCAGGTCGCGAGCGTGACGTAGTCCACGGTGGGGTGTCCGATGTGCCAGTAGAGCTGGGGCACGACGTAGTCGAGCCAGCCCTGCTCGATCCAGAGCCGGGTGTCCGCGTACAGGTCGTCGTACGAGCACAGGCTCGGCCCGTTCGGCGAGCCGAGCGGGTCCTGGTCCCGGGTGCGCCACACGCCGAACGGACTGATCCCGAACCGGGTGCCGGGCCGCACCCGCGCGATCCCCTCGCGCATCTCCCGCACCAGCGCGTTGACGTTGTCGCGGCGCCAGTCGCCGCGGGACGCGAAGGCCCCGCCGTACTCGTCGTACGCGTCGTCGTCGTCGAAGTACTCGTCGCTGACCGGGTACGGGTAGAAGTAGTCGTCCCAGTGCACCGCGTCCAGCGGGTAGCGGTCGACCGCGTCGAGCATCGCCTCCTGCACGAAGGCCCGCACCTCCGGCAGCCCGGGGTTGTAGTAGAGCCGCCCGCCGTACTCCACCGTCCACTCCGGGTACTCGCGCGCCGGGTGGCTCGCCGCCAGTCGCGAGGGGTCCGTGTGGTTGGCGATCCGGTACGGGTTGAACCAGGCGTGCAGCTCCAGCCCGCGCGCGTGCGCCTCGGCGACCGCCGTGCCCAGCGGGTCCCACCCCGGGTCCTTGCCCTGCGTGCCGGTGAGCCACTGCGACCAGGGCTCGTACTCCGAGGGCCACATCGCGTCGGCGGTCGGCCGCACCTGGAGGATCACCGCGTTGAGCCGTCGCCGCACCGCCGTGTCGAGGTACCCGATCAGCTCGCTGCGCTGCGCCGCCGCGCTCAGCCCGGCCCGCGACGGCCAGTCGATGTTCTCCACGGTCGCCAGCCACGCGCCCCGGAACTCCGGCGCCCCGTCCCGGTGGCGCCGCCGACCGCCCGGCTCCGCCGACGGCTCCGTACGCCCCGCCCGCGGCCCCGCGGCGGCGACCGCCTCCGCGCCCATCGCCGCGGCCGCCACCCCGGCCGCGCCCGCGAGCAGGCCCCGCCGCCCCATGTACGTCATGTGACACTCCCGTTCCGCAGAGTAACGACAGATCGTTCCCGCACAGCATGCCCGCCCCGCCCCTTCAGGGGGCGCAGCGGCGGGAGTAACGTCGTGGGGCGTGGCGGGCGCCGGAGAGCAGTGACACTGGCCCACGGGGGACCCGCCGAGGATGAGCACCGAAAGGGCACCAAGTGACGGACCTCCCTACCGACATCACCCGCGTCGGCGTAGTGGGCTGTGGCCAGATGGGCGCGGGCATCGCCGAGGTGTGCGCGCGCAGCGGTCTCGAGGTCAAGGTCGCCGAGACCACCGGCGAAGCCCTGGAGATCGGCCGCACCCGGCTGTACAACTCCCTGACCAAGGCCGCCGAGCGCGGCAAGATCACGGCCGAGGAGCGGGACTCCACCCTGGCCCGCCTCAGCTTCACCACCGACCTCGGCGAGTTCGCCGACCGCGACCTGGTCATCGAGGCCGTGGTCGAGAACGAGCAGGTCAAGACGGAGATCTTCCAGGTCCTCGACCAGGTGATCACCCGCCCGGACGCCATCCTGGCCTCCAACACCTCCTCGATCCCGCTCGTGAAGCTGGCCGTCGCGACCTCGCGCCCCGACCAGGTCATCGGCATCCACTTCTTCAACCCGGCCCCGGTGCAGAAGCTCGTCGAGCTCATCCCGGCGCTGACCACGAGCGAGGAGACGATCAAGCGCGCCGACGCGCTGGTCACCCAGGTGCTCGGCAAGCACCCGATCCGCGCCCAGGACCGTTCCGGCTTCGTGGTCAACGCGCTGCTGGTGCCCTACCTGCTCTCCGCGATCCGGATGTTCGAGTCGGGCATCGCCAGCCGCGAGGACATCGACAACGGCATGGAGTTCGGCTGCGCCCACCCGATGGGCCCGCTGAAGCTGGCCGACCTCATCGGCCTGGACACCATCGTCTCGATCGCCGACTCGATGTACACCGAGTACAAGGAGCCGCTGTACGCCGCTCCCCCGCTGCTGCAGCGCATGGTCGACGCGGGCCGGCTGGGCCGCAAGACGGGCTCCGGCTTCTACCCGTACGGCTGACCGGCGCGCGGGTGACGCCGCCGCCCGGACGGCGGCGTCACCCGGCCCGGATCACGACGTGCTCCACGTCCCGGCCGCCCACAGCGGCACCCGCAGCGCCTCGTCGATGAGCCCCGCCGCCTGCCGGGCCTCCGCGCCGCCGCTGGCCAGCAGGGCGGCCCGCGCGGTGCGCAGCCGGTCCCGCAGCCGCCGGGACTCCATCCCCCGCGCCCGCTCGGCCATTTCGGCCGCCGCCGCGCCCGCCCGGTCCACCTCCCCGCGCCGCAGCTCGACCGCGCACAGCATCGCCAGCCGGTGCACGCGGCCGCGGTCGTGGGCGGGGCTCGCCACGGCCGCCGCGGCGTGCGCGTGCGCGGCGGCCAGGTCCCCCAGGGCCAGCAGCGCCTCCGCCACCTGTACGTCCACCAGCCCGGGCTGTACGTAGCCGGTCTCGTCCGGTTCGCCGCCGGGCCGGATCCGCCCGGCGGCCTCCTCCGCCCGCCCGATGCAGGACAGCGCCGTCGGCCCGTCGCCGAGCCACGCGTAGGCCTTGGCCTGCATCGCGTACAGGTCGGCGGTGAGCGCCGGGGTGGTACGGGCGCCGGCGGCGCGCAGCGCGGCCTCCGCGAAGGCCACCGCCTGCCGGAACTCGCCCAGGTGCAGGGACTGGTTGACGAGCAGGGCGACGACGTACGCCCCGAGTCCGCGGTCGCCACTGGCCTTGGCCAGCCGCAGCGCCTGGTGGAAGTAGCGCTGGGCCAGGCCGTGGGCGTCCGAGTCGTACGCGCAGATGCCCGCGACCGCGACGAGCGACCCGACCGCCCGGTGCAGCCGGCGCCCCAGGTCGTCGGGGTAGCTGCCGCGCAGCAGCGGGGCGGTCTCGCTGCCCAGGAAGCGGACCACCCGGCCGCGGGTGGCCATCCCGCCGGCCCGCCGGTAGAGCAGCTCGTAGTGGGCCCGGGCGGCCCGCAGGACCTCGATGTGCTCGGGTCCGACGGGCGTGCCGCCGGCGGCCGCCGGGCAGGCGGGCCGGGCGACGTCCGCGTCTTCGGGCGGGTTCTCCCACTCCCACACGGGCATCACGGCCGGAGTGCCCGTCAGGGCGGCGGCGGCCAGGTGTTGGGGGCGGCCCTGGCCGTCGGAGCGCCACAGGGCGGTGGCCCGGTCCACGAAGCCGGCCAGCGGGGAGGGGCCCGGCTCGGCGGGGGTGCCGGGGACGCCCAGGCCGATGTCGTCGAGGGTGACGGTGCGGGCCAGCCGGGCGGCGAGCACCTCGCAGATCAGGTCGGGCACCTGGCCGCGCGGCCGCTGGCCCTTCAACCAGCGTGCCACGGCGGTGTGTTCGTACCGCAGTGCCAAACCCCGCGTCCGGCCCGCCTGGTTGACCCGGGCGGCGAGGCCGGCGTGCGAGATGCCCGCCTCCGCGAGGAGGGCGTCGAGCAGGCCGTTGGGCAGCATGGGCCCCTCCAAGAGCTCGTCGGAGCCAGCGTAGTGGGGCCGGGCTTCACACGGGGTGTGAACCGAGTGCGCGCATAAATGCGCGGCGCACTCTGCCGCGGAGGCCCCCGGGACCGGTTGACTGAAGCGCCTCGCCAAGAGGTAGCCAGGGCCGTCGGCTCCCCCTCGTACAGTGCGACGGCCCGACTACGCGCCGCCTGCCCTGCCGTCTGCCCGACACTCCGCGGCAGGGCGGGCGGCGCTCCACGACCGCCGCGCCAAGGCTCCGCTCTCGGGTCCTGTCAGGTCCCGTGCGGGGTCACTGCCCCGGCGCACCGCCTGCCCGCTCGGTTGCACGGGCACCAGGCGGCGGTCGTTGCGCACCACCAGCAGGGCGGCATCGTCGGCGAGCTGCCCGCTGGTGTGGCGCAGCAGAGCGGCGTGCACGCCCGCGACCAGGCCGGCGGGCGTGCCCGTCGCGCCGGCCGCCTCCCTCAGCACTCCGCCGAGGGGGAAGTGCCGGCCGGCCCGGTCACGGGCGTCGGCGACCCCGTCGGTGTGCAGGAACAGCGCCTCGCCGGGCAGCAGCACCCCGCACGGCCGCACCGGCAGCTCCGCCGGCAGCGGGAGCACGCCGAGCGGCGGCAGCGTCTCGCCGCCGGCCCAGGGTTCCGCGTGGCCGAGCGGGGTACCGGCCCGGCGGAGCCGGAACGGCCAGGGGTGGCCGCAGTTGAGGGCGCGCAGCACCCCGTCGGGGGCGATCTCCAGGACCAGGACGGTCACGAACTCCTCGGCCACCGCACCGGGTTGGGTTCCGTCCGGGGCGTCGGTGCGGGCCCGCTCGCGCAGGTGTCGCTGCAACGCCCGTTCCATGCGCCGCAGTACGCCGCCCAGGTCCCGCTCGTCGTACGCCGCCTCGCGGAAGCTGCCGAGCACCGCGGCGGCCGCGCCGAGCGCCGGCAGGCCGTGACCGCGGACGTCGCCGATCACCACGCGCACCCCGTACCGGGTCGGCAGCGCCGCGTAGAGGTCGCCGCCGAGCGTCACGCCGCGGCTGGCGGACACCTGGACGGCGGCCAGGGCGAGCCCCTCCATGCGGGGCGGCAGCGGGCGCAGCAGGGCCCGCTGGGCGGCTCCGGCGACCTCCTGGGCGCGCCGCAGCTCGGCGAGCACGCCCTGACGCAGGCACAGTGCCGCGACCGCGCCCAGGCCCAGGAAGGCGGCGCAGGTGGCCAGTCGGGTCAGTAACGGGGCGTGCAGCGCTTCGGGGGCGCCCACCTCCCACGCCACCGCGGCGAGCGCCCAGGCGGTCAGGCACGCCCGGCGCAGCGGGGGCAGGTCCCCGGTCAGCGGGCACCGCACCCTGAATCCCGTCACGTCGGCCTCCCCGGAGCCCTGAGGTAGAGGCCGTCTCGTGTCTGGGGCTCGCGTCGCCCCCGGGGCGCTGAAAGCCTGTGTGGGGACCCTCGGCTCTCGCCCGTCGCCCCGCGGCCGGAACGATTGTGTCGAGTGGCCGGATCCTGCCGAGACCCCTGCCGGCGGATCTCACCCGAATGAGTGAGGGGCCCACCCGAAACCTTCGGATGGGCCCCTCAAGGGACTACTCGGTGCGCACGCGCCGGGGCGGTTGCGGCCCCGGGCGCCCCGCCGGGCGGTTACGCCCCGCGCAGCACCGCACCGGTGCGCTCGGTGGCGAGCGCGACGGCGGCGTCGCGGGCGGCCGTGGACTCCTCGGCCGTCAGCGTGCGGTCGGCCGCGCGGAAGCGCAGCGCGTACGCCAGGGACTTCTTGCCCTCGCCGACCTGCTCGCCGGTGAAGACGTCGAACAGCCGCAGCGACTCCAGCAGTTCACCGGCGCCCTTGCGCAGCGCGGCCTCGACCGTGGCGGCCGGCACCGACGCGTCGACGATCAGCGCGACGTCCTGGGTCGCCACCGGGAAGGCGGAGATCCGGGGCGCCTGGAGGGCCTCGCCACCGGCCCGCTGGAGGCGGTCCAGGTCGAGCTCCATCGCGCTGGTGCGGGCGGGCAGCCCGAGCGCCTTGACGACGCGCGGGTGCAGCTCACCGGCGTGGCCGATGACCTGCTCGACACCGTCGAGGGTGACGATCAGCTCGGCGCACCGGCCCGGGTGCCACGGACCGTACTGGCCCTGGCGGATCACCAGGTCGGCGCCGGCCTCGCGGGCCAGCGAGCGGGCGGCCTCGACCGCGTCGGCCCAGTCGGACGGACGGCCCTTGCCCCACCAGCCGGCCTGCTCGCGGGCGCCGGCCAGCACGACCGCGGCGTACCGCGGCTGGGCGGGCAGCGCCGCGTTGAGCGTGCCGATCTCCTCGTCCGTGGGACGGCGGTCCACACCGAGGCGCACCGCGACGCCCGGCCGGTCGCCGGCCCGGAAGACCAGGCCGGTCTCGAAGAGCGCGAGGTCGTGGCCGCCGCGGCTGTCGTTGCGGCGCAGCGTGCCGAGCAGGCCCGGCAGCAGCGTCGTGCGCAGCGCCGGCTCCTCGTCGGACAGCGGGTTGACGAGCGTGACGACCTGGCGGCTCGCGTCGTGCGCGGGCAGCTGGAGCTGGTCGAAGACGCCCTCGCCGATGAACGGGTAGTTCAGCGCCTCGACGTAGCCGGCGCCGGACAGCGCGCGGCCGACCCGGCGGTGCAGCTGCTGGCGGGCGGTCAGGCCGCGGCCGGAGGGCACCTGCGGGAGGGTCGAGGGCAGGTTGGCGTAGCCCTCGAGCCGGATGACCTCCTCGGCGAGGTCGTTGGGCTCGGCGAGGTCGGGACGCCACGACGGCACGGTGACGACGAGCTCGTCCTGGCCGTAGACGTCGCAGCCGACCTCCTGGAGGCGGCGCACGACGGTCTCGCGGCCGTACGCCACGCCCGCGACCTTGTCCGGGTGGTCCGCGCGCATGGCGACGGTCCGGGGGGCGACCGGGGCGGTCAGCTCGGTGACGCCCGCCTCGGCGGTACCGCCGGCCAGCAGCACCAGCAGGTCGACCGTGCGCTGCGCGGCAGCGGCGGCGGCCTGCGGGTCCACGCCGCGCTCGAAGCGCTTGGACGCCTCGGAGGACAGCTTGTGGCGGCGGGCGGTGCGGGAGATCGTGATCGGGTCGAAGTGCGCGGCCTCGATCACGACGTCCGTGGTGCCGGTGACGGCGCCCGTCTCCGGGTCGGCCACGGCGTCGGCGATCTCGGTGTCGGCACCGCCCATGACGCCGGCGAGGCCGATCGGCCCGCTGTTGTCGGTGATCACCAGGTCCTCGGCGTCGAGGACGCGCTTGACGCCGTCGAGGGTGGTGAACTTCTCGCCCTGCTCGGCGCGGCGGACGCCGATGGCACCGTCCAGGCGGGAGCGGTCGTAGGCGTGCAGCGGCTGGCCGAGCTCCAGCATCACGTAGTTCGTGATGTCGACGGCGAGCGAGATCGGGCGCATGCCGGCCTTCTGCAGGCGGCGCTTGAGCCAGATCGGGGACTTGGCCTCGGGGTCCAGGCCCGTGACGGTGCGCGCGGTGAAGCGGTCGCAGCCGGTCGGGTCGGAGACCTTGACCAGGTAGCCGTACGAGTTCGGGGCCGGGACGTCGAGCAGCGCCGGGTCGCGCAGCGGCAGCCCGTACGCGGTGGCCGTCTCGCGGGCCACGCCGCGCAGGGACAGGCAGTAGCCGCGGTCCGGGGTGACGGCGATGTCGAGGACCTCGTCGTTCAGCTCCAGCAGCTCGATCGCGTCGATGCCGACCTCGATCTCCGGCGGCAGCACGATGATGCCGTGCGTGCCGTCGTCGCCCATGCCGAGCTCGTCGCCGGAGCAGATCATGCCGTGCGAGTTCCTGCCGTACGTCTTGCGCGCGGCGATCGCGAAGTCGCCGGGCAGCACCGCGCCGGGCAGGGCCACGACGACCTTGTCGCCGACGGCGAAGTTGCGGGCGCCGCAGACGATCTCCTGGGGCTCGCCGGTGCCGTTGGCCTGGCCGACGTCGACGGTGCAGAAGCGGATCGGCTTCTTGAAGCCCTCCAGCTCCTCGATGGTCAGCACCTGGCCGACCGCGAGCGGGCCCGTCAGGTCGGCGCCCAGCTGCTCGACGGTCTCGACCTCCAGACCGGCGTCGATGAGCTTGGCCTGCACGTCACGACCGGTCTCGCCCGCAGGCAGGTCGACGTACTCCCGCAGCCAAGAAAGCGGGACCCGCATCAGATCTCCATCCCGAACGGCCGGGTGAACCGGACGTCACCCTCGACCATGTCTCGCATGTCTTCGACGTTGTGGCGGAACATCAGCATCCGCTCGATGCCGAACCCGAAGGCGAACCCGCTGTACTTCTCCGGGTCCACACCGCAGGCGGTGAGCACCTTGGGGTTGACCATGCCGCAGCCGCCGAGCTCGATCCAGCCCTCGCTGGAGCAGGTGCGGCAGGGGCGGTCGGGGTTGCCCACCGACGCGCCGCGACACACGTAGCACTGCATGTCCATCTCGGCGGACGGCTCGGTGAACGGGAAGAAGTTCGGGCGCAGGCGGGTGGTGACGTCGTCGCCGAAGAGCGCCTTGACCATGTGGTCGATGGTGCCCTTGAGGTCGGCCATGGTCAGGCCCTCGTCGACGGCCAGCAGCTCGACCTGGTGGAAGACCGGGGTGTGCGTGGCGTCGAGCTCGTCGGTGCGGTACACGCGGCCCGGGCAGACGATGTAGACGGGCGGCTCGCGGCGCTCCAGGAGGGCGCGGGCCTGCACCGGCGAGGTGTGGGTGCGCAGCACGACACCGGACTCGTCGCCCTCGACGCCCTCGGGGCCGCGGACGAAGAAGGTGTCCTGCATCTGGCGGGCCGGGTGGTCGGGCGTGAAGTTGAGGGCGTCGAAGTTGAACCACTCCGCCTCGACCTCGGGGCCCTCTGCGACCTCGTACCCCATGGCCACGAAGATGTCCGCGATGCGGTCCATCAGGGTGGTCAGGGGGTGCCGGGCGCCGGCCGGGACGCGGTCGTAGGGCAGCGTGACGTCCACCGCCTCCTCGACCAGGACGCGCTCGTCGCGCTCGGCCTCCAGGGCCGCGAGCCGCTCCGCGTACGCCTTGTTCACGGCGCCGCGGGCCTGGCCGACGCGCTTGCCCGCCTCGGCCTTGGCCTGGGGCGGCAGGGCGCCGATCTCGCGGTTGGCGAGGGCGAGCGGCGAGGTGCCGCCGGCGTGGGCGGTCTTCGCGTGCGCCAGTGCGTCGAGGTCGCCGGCGGCCGCGAAGGCGGCGAGCGCCTCGTCCCGCATGCGCTCGATCTCTTCCGGTTTCAGTGCCTCGACCTCGACAGGGTCGTACGACTTGTTCGGTGCCGACATCTCTTCCCGTACTTCCGATGGGCTGGCTGGTGGTCCCCGCTCCGACCGGTTGAGTTCGTCAAAGGGACGCAAAGGTGCCAAAGGACGAGTCTACGGGGCGGGCGGGCGTGGAGGAGCCCGTGGGCCGCCTGGCGAGACTCTCGGAGGTTTACGAGAGGTAGGCCGGCGCGCCCACGGGCAGGGTAAATCGGAACTCGGCGCCGCCTCCCGGGCCGCGCCCGACGGTGATCGTCCCGCCGTGGGCCTCGACGATGCCCTTGACGATGTACAGGCCGAGACCGGTCCCGCCGCGCTTGCTGCCCCGCCAGAAGCGGGTGAACACGCGGCTCATGGACTCCTCGGGGATGCCGGGGCCTTCGTCCGTCACGGTGACCGCCGTCCCCCTCTCGGTCTTGGTGTGGGCGGGTGCCACGTCGATGGTGACGGTTCCCTCGCCGTGCCGCACGGCATTTTCGAGGAGGTTGCCGAGCACCTGGTCGATCTTGTCGGGGTCGGCCCACAGGTCGGGCAGTGGGCGGCCGATGCGGACCAGGAACCGCTCGGGGGCCTGCCCGTTCGCGGTGAGGGCCTGGACGTGGCGGCCGACGGCGGTGGCGATGTCGACCGGCTGGCGGCGCAGCTCCAGGCGGCCGGAGTCGATGCGGGAGATGTCGAGCAGTTCCGCGATCAGGCGGGTGACCCGGCCGGCGTCGGCGTCGACGGTCTCCAACATGAGCCGCTTCTGGTCGTCGGTGAACCGCTCCCACTTGGCCAGCAGCGTGGCGGTGAAGCCCTTGACGGAGGTCAGCGGGGAGCGCAGTTCGTGGGCGACGGTGGCGATGAGCTCGGCGTGGCTGCGCTCGGTGCGGCGCCGGGCCTCGGTGCCCCGCAGCGAGACGACGAGCCGGTGCAGGGGGCCGGCGGGCCGCTCGCGCACGTACCGGGCGGAGACCAGCACCTCGTGGCCGCCGGGCAGCAGGAGGTACCGCTCGGGCTGGCCGGTACGGGTGGCCAGGCCGCCGTAGGGGTCGGTGACCGTCCACCAGCGCCGGCCCTCGAGGTCCTCCAGCGGCAGCGCGTGCTCGATGCGGGCGCCGAGGGCGGTGGCCGGGTCGGTGGCGGTGATGCGGGCGGCGGCGCGGTTGAAGCAGACCACGCGCCCGGCCTCGTCGGCGACGACGAGGCCGTCGGGGAGCTCGTCGGGGTCCAGCCCGGGGACGGTGCCGGCGGCGGGCACCTCCCCGGGGGTCCCGGCCGAGACTGGTGCGGCGGCGGGTCCGGGGCCGGCCGCGGGCAGCGGTTGCGGCGGGATCGCGGCTGCTGCCGCGGCCCTCGGTGAGCCGTTCGTCCCGACGGTCATGTCCCCGTACCCCACATCTCGGCGGCGCAGTGGGCCCCCGGGGCGTCACATTACTAGCTGGGGGTCACGGAGCGGCACCCTCCGGGCGCCCGCTGTGCACGCGCGGACGCGTAGAGGCACACGGCCGCGGCGGTGGCGAGGTTCAGGCTCTCGGCCTTGCCGTGGATGGGGACGCGGACGACCGCGTCGGCCAGCGCCCGGGTCTCCTCGGGCAGTCCCCAGGCCTCGTTGCCGAAGACCCAGGCGGAGGGCCCGCCCATGGTGCCCGCGTCGAGCTCCGCGTCGAGGTCGTCCTGGCCGGCCCCGTCGGCGGCGAGGATCCGTACGCCCGCGGCGCGCAGCCCCGCGACGGCCTGCTCGACCGGTACGCCGACGGCGACCGGGAGGTGGAAGAGGGAGCCCACGGAGGCCCGTACCGACTTGGGGTTGTACAGGTCCACGGAGGCGTCGGTGAGGATCACCGCGTCGGCGCCGGCGGCGTCGGCGCAGCGCAGTACGGTGCCGGCGTTCCCGGGGTCGCGCACGTGCGCGAGGACCGCGACGAGGCGGGGGCGGTCGCCGAGGATCTCCTCGAAGGGGGTGTCGAGGAAGCGGCAGACGCCGACCAGGCCCTGCGGGGTGACGGTCTGGGAGACCTCGGCCAGCACCTCGTCGGCGGCGTAGTGGACCCGGACCCCGGAGGCGCGCGCGGCGTCGATGATCTCGGCGTAGCGCTCGGCGGCCTCGACGGTGGCGAAGAGCTCGATGAGCGTGGGCCCGTCGGGGCCCCGGTGGGCCACGGCCTCGCGGACGGCCTGGGGGCCCTCGGCGATGAAGCGGCGCTCCTTCGTGCGGAAGTTGCGCCGCGCGAGGCGTCTGGCGGCGGCCACCCGCGGGGAGCGCGGGGAGATCAGCTCGGCGGGGGTTGCCATGGCTCGGCGGTCTCTCTGTCGGGTCCGGAAGGGAGCGGGGGCGGCGCGGGAACGCCGAAGGGGGGGCGGAAAACACCGGACCCGCAGGCATGGCGCCTGCGGGTCCGGTTCAGCCTCGTGCGGCTCGTGCGACCGTCAGGTCGCTCAGGCGGCGGCCTTCGGGGCGTTCACGTCGGCCGGGAGCGCCTTCTGGGCGACCTCGACGAGCGCGGCGAACGCGTTGGTGTCGTTGACGGCCAGCTCGGCCAGCATCTTGCGGTCCACCTCGATGTTGGCGGCCTTCAGACCCTGGATGAGGCGGTTGTACGTCATGCCGTTCTGGCGGGCAGCGGCGTTGATGCGCTGGATCCAGAGCTGGCGGAAGTCGCCCTTGCGCTTCTTGCGGTCGTTGTAGTTGTAGACCAGCGAGTGGGTGACCTGCTCCTTGGCCTTGCGGTACAGGCGCGAACGCTGACCGCGGTAGCCGGAGGCCGCCTCGAGGATCGCCCGGCGCTTCTTGTGGGCGTTTACTGCCCGCTTGACGCGTGCCACTTTTTAACTCCTTGTAGCGGGGCCGTGGTTGTCTTCACACGGCCCAAAACGATTGGGTCCCGGTCCAGCCGTCGCAGTTCCGCTCCCGTGCCGGGAGCGGAGCGACGTCACTTGCCGAGAAGCTTCTTGATCTTCGCGGCGTCGCCCGGGGCCATCTCGGCGTTGCCGGTGAGGCGACGCGTCAGCTTGGACGACTTGTGCTCGAGCAGGTGGCGCTTGCCGGCGCGCTCGCGGAGCACCTTGCCGGAGCCGGTGATCTTGAAGCGCTTCTTGGAACCGCTGTGCGTCTTGTTCTTCGGCATAGCGCCGTTATCTCCTCGTCAGTGGCGCCCCCACCGGTCCTCGCGGACCGGCGCACGGGAGCGTCAGTTGTGTCTTGTGACCCGGGGCGGCTGCTCCGGGATCAGGCCTCGGCGGTCTCCGTCGCGGCGGCGTCGGCGTCGGCCTCGGCAACCTCGACCTCGGCCACCTCGACCTCGGGGGCCTCGGCGTCGGCGTCGGCGACCTGACCACCCTGGCGCTCGGCCTTGCGGGCGGCCTGCGCCTCACGGGCTTCGGCCATCGCCTCGGTCTTCTTCTTGTGCGGACCGAGAACCATGATCATGTTTCGGCCGTCCTGCTTCGGGTTCGACTCGACGAAACCGAGGTCCTGGACGTCCTCCGCGAGGCGCTGCAGCAGTCGGTAGCCGAGCTCCGGCCGGGACTGCTCGCGACCACGGAACATGATCGTGATCTTGACCTTGTCGCCCTGCTTGAGGAACCGGACGACGTGACCCTTCTTGGTGTCGTAGTCGTGCGGGTCGATCTTCGGCCGGAGCTTCATCTCCTTGATGACCGTGTGCGCCTGGTTCTTGCGCGCCTCACGGGCCTTCATGGCCGACTCGTACTTGAACTTCCCGTAGTCCATGAGCTTGCACACGGGCGGACGGGCGTTCGCCGCGACCTCGACCAGGTCCAGGTCGTACTCCTGCGCAAGCTCCAGGGCCTTGGCAAGCGGAACAATTCCGACCTGCTCGCCGCTGGGACCGACAAGTCGCACCTCGGGAACGCGAATCCGGTCGTTGATGCGGGGCTCGGCGCTGATGGATCCTCCTCGGTAGCACCACACGACTGCCTGGGGGACAGCCGCGGACGTCTGTTTCGTCAGACCAACCGCGCCGGAACGACAAAACGCCCCGGACGGACACAGGCGGGAGCTCCTCGTACTACCGGAGCACCGCCGTGAGTCATCACGGGGCGCGCATCTCGGGCGGCTTCCATCGTCCGTACGGAACGATGGCTACCGCCTGACCGGTGACCCGCCGTCCCTCGGGGACGGTCGGGTGGGAGTACGGAGCCTCCACTTGTGGGCCGGGGACATAGGTCTCCGGCCGGTCGTCACACAAGGTTAGCAGCCCCCGCGCGGTGACGCGAACCGGCCGCTCCGCGTCGGGCGGAAGCGGGTGGGCGTCGTCCGCTTCACCGGTGCGGCTTATCGTGTGTGGCATGACTGACGCGACGCCCCCCACCGCCACCGAGGCCGACGAGGCCCCCGACTACGAGACCCTGACCCGCGACATCGCGGAGGTGCCCGCGGTCGAGGTGATCACGACGGTCGCGGTGCACCTGCTCAGCGCCGCCGCGGTCAACCTGGGCCTGGACAAGCCCGACTCCGAGCACAAGGACCTCGACGAGGCCCGCAAGCTGATCACCGCGCTGGCCGGCCTGGTGACCGCGAGCGCGACCGAGATCAGCTCCTTCCACGCGGCGCCGCTGCGGGACGGCCTGAAGTCCCTCCAGCTCGCCTTCCGCGAGGCCTCCCTGGTGCCGGACGAGCCCGGCCAGGGCCCCGGCGAGAAGTTCACCGGCCCGGTCTTCGGCTGACCGTCGCGGGCCGCCCGCGCCCGGGCGGTCGTGAACCGGACCTTCGCGGAAGGGCCCGGGGACGTGGTCCCCGGGCCCTTCCGCACGTCTCGTGCCGCGTGCGCCGTACGGGCGTCCCGCCTCAGCGGGCGTACAGCGCCTTCCCCGGGGCGGGGGCGTCCGCGGGCAGCAGGGCGAGGTTCAGCCCGCGCACGAGGCGGGCCCGCAGGGTCTCGTCGGCCGCGAGCGCCTCGGCGATCCGGCGGGCCGCCTTCGGCACCTCCGCCGCGGGGGCGTCGAGGGCCACGGCGAGGATCCCGTCGGCGTCCGCCCCACCGGGCACGAGGTGGGCCCGTACGACCGTCGGCTCCCCCGCGACGACCGTCCGGACCGCCTCCGTGACGGCGGGGTCGTCGAGCGGGGCGGCACTGGTGCGGCCCTCCGCGAGGGCGAGCAGGGCGGAGCCGGTGACCTGGTACGGGACCGGGCCCGCGAGGTCGAGCACGAGGGTGTCCGCCTTCTCGTGCACCAGGGCCGCAAGCGCCTGGTGCAGGGGTACGGCCACCGGTCGGGCCTTGGGGTCCCAGCGCGCGAGGGAGTCGAGCGAGGTGAACGCCGGGAGCGCCCGCCGGTCGCCCGCGGTCAGCGTCGGCACCGCCATGTCGGAGGTCTTCTCGCGGCGCAGGCCGGTCTCGGGGTCGGTCTCGACCTCGCCGAGCAGGGCCACGACGGGGACCAGCAGCCGGGCGTCCTTGAGGGCCGCCAGCACGCGGGGCTCGGCCGATCTGTCCTCGGACCAGGCGGCGAGGGCCGCGCTCAGCACGGGGTCGGCGGAGCCGTCGTCGTCGGCGAAACCGGGGTCGGGGATGTTCTTGTCATGCGCCACAATCCCCCGACCCTATCCCCTCGGACCGCCCCGCTCCGCGGCGCGGCGGCGGCGCCCGAGGACGAGGGCGGCGGCGAGCAGCAGCGCACCGGCGCCGGCCACGGCCGCCGCGGACAGGCGGCGGGCGGGCTGCGGGGCCGGGACGCGCTCGGGACCGGGCCCGAAGTAGGTCGCGGCGGCCGGGGACGGGGTGGGCTGCGGCGGCTCGGGGCGCAGCCGGGCCGCGGCGTCGAGGGCGGCCGCGGGATCGACCAGGCCGTGACCGCGCGCGTCGTCGCGGCCGCCGGCGGGTCTGTCGCGGGCGGTGTCGGCCAGCAGCCGCCCGATCTGGGCGGGGCTCAGCCCGGGGTGGGCGGCGCGGATCAGGGCGACGGTCCCGGAGACCCAGGCGGCGGCCGCGCTGGTGCCCCAGCCCTCGTAGTAGTGCCGGTCGGGGTCGGCGATGACGATGTCGACCCCGGGGGCGCTGACGTCGGCGTACCAGTGGCGGGTGGAGAAGGGCGCCTTGGTGCCGGCGCGGTCGACGGCGGTGACGGCGATGACGCCCGGGTAGGCGGCCGGGTAGGACACGCGGTCGCCGTCCTGGCCGCCGTTGCCGGCGGAGGCGACCACCACGACGCCCTTGGCGAGGGCGTACTGGACGGCCTCGTCCTCGGCGGCCTCGTGGTGGGCGGTCTCGCTGTCGTCCCCGAGGGACAGGTTGATCACGTCGGCGCCGTGGTCGGCGGCCCAGCGGATCCCCTCGGCGAGGGCGCCGCCCTTGCGCTCGCGGGCCCGCGCCCGGCCCGGGTCGCCCTCTTCGAGGATCACGCGCACGGGGAGGACCTCGGCGGCCGGGGCGATGCCGAGGACGCCCTGGTCGCGCCCGGGTCCGTGACCCCGGCCCGCGATGATCCCGGCCATGGCCGTGCCGTGGCGGGCCCAGGGGCGGTCGCCGCGGCCGGCGCCGAAGCCGATGAGGTCCTTGCCCGGCAGGACCGCTCCGCGCAGGTCGGGATGGGTCCCGTCGACACCGGTGTCGAGGACGGCGACCGTGACCCCCGCCCCCTGGGTCGTACGCCACGCCTGGCGCGCGTGCAGCGCCGCCAGCCCCCACTGCCGGTCCCGGATCCCGTCGGCCACCGCCGCCCCGCACCCACCCGCCGCGAGCACCGCGACCGCCACCCCCACGGCCAGGCCCCGCAGCCCCCACCGACGCCCCGCCGGCGACACGGACACGCCGTCCGGCCCCGCCGGCGTCCGAGGCGCGGGGGTCCGGGGGCGGAGCCCCTGGGAGGGGGTCGGGGCGGAGCCCCGGTTCCGGGAAGGAGCGGGGCGGGGAACGGCTCCGCGCGGCGCCCCGGACTCCGACGGCCCCCGCCCGTCCGACCCGACCGCGGCCGCGGGGCGGCGCCGGAACCGCGCCGCGTTCACCGGCCGGCCCCTCGAACCGCGGGACCGGACGCGGCCACCCGACGCCGCAGCCCCCGCTCGAGTCGGTCCGCGACCGCCCGCGCCTCGTGGCCGAGCCCCGCCTGCGCCACCGCGCTCCGGTCGTCGGAGGCCATCGCGGCGGCAGCGGGCCGGGGCGCGGCGACGGGGCGCCGGTCCGCGAACCCGGACACCGCGTACACCACGGCGGGCGCGTCCGTCAGCACGGACACCGTCCAGCTGGCCCGGGCCCGGTCGGGGATCCCGTACGCCGTCGGCAGCGGGGGGCGGCCACCGAGGCGGGTCTTCAGCGCGGCCTGCGCGGGGGCCGGGGCGACGGTGAAGACGAGCCCGGCGCCGACGACCGCGCTGCGCGTCGCATCGGTGTACGTGGCCCGCACCTCGTGGGCGCAGCCCAGCGCGACCGCCCACGCGTGACAGCCGGTGCCGGGGTCCACGGCGACCCGGGTCCAGCGGCGGTCGGCGCCGCCCGGCCCCGCGCCGTCGCCGACCAGTACGGGCGGGAAGAGGGTGTCGACGGGTTCCGCCCGCCACATCGAGGCCGCCCGGCCGTACGCCGCCGCGGGCGGCGCGGCATCGGCGCGGCCCAGCAGCCAGGTGCCGGCGGCGGCACCGCCGACGAGCCCGCTCCCGAGCACGGCGCACACCACGGCCACCGCACGGCGCCCGCGCCCACGTCCGGGCTCGGGCCCGACGCCCGACCGACCGTCGGCGCCCGCGTCGGCACCCGCATCGGCACCCGTGCCGGCGGCCGCCCGCAGCGGCACCCCGGCCGGCCCGGCCCCGGGGGCCGGGACGCCGCGCCCGGCCACGTGGCGCCCGGGACGGCGGCGGTCCGGGAAGCCGCCCGGGAAGCCACTGCCCGGAAAGCCGTCGGAGCCGCGGTCCGGGAAGCGGCCGGCCGGGCCGTCGTCCGGGAAGCGGCCGTTCGATCCGGAGCCGGTGTCGACACGGCCGCCGGCAGGGTGGTCGGTGGTCATGGCGCGTACGTCCCCCCGTCCCCGAAGACCCGAATGGCCGTACTCTACGGGCTCGATCTTCCCCCTACCCCCCGGTAATCAGGTCTGGCAAGCTGCGGCCATGACGACACCGGTGACGACTCCCGCCGCTGACCGGGCCCGGTACGACCGGGCCACCGCGCACCTCGACGCCCCGCTCGCCATCGTCGATCTGGAGGCCTTCGACGCCAATGCGGCGGACCTGGTGCGCCGCGCCGGCGGGAAGCCGGTCCGGGTGGCGAGCAAGTCGGTGCGCTGCCGGGCCCTGCTCGAACGCGTCCTCGCCCGCGACGGCTTCGCGGGCATCATGTCGTACACCCTGGCGGAGTCCCTGTGGCTGGCCCGCTCGGGCTTCGAGGACGTGCTGCTCGCGTACCCGTCCGCGGACCGGGCCGGTTTCGCCGAGCTGGCGGGCGACCCGAAGCTCGCCGCCGCCGTCACCGTGATGGTGGACGACCCGGCACAGCTGGAGCTCGTCGACGCGGCCCGCGCGGGCGGCCGCGAGGAGGTCCGGGTGTGCCTGGAGCTGGACACCGCGCTCCACCTCCTCGGGGGGCGCGTGCGCGTCGGCGCGCGCCGCTCGCCGCTGCGCGAGCCCTCCCTACTCGCGGACCTGGCCCGGCAGGTCGCCGCCCGTCCGGGGTTCCGGCTGGTCGGCCTGATGGCGTACGAGGGCCACATCGCGGGCGTCGGCGACGCGGTGGCCGGGCGGCCGCTGCGGTCCCGGGCCGTCCGCCTGATGCAGGCGGCGGCCCGCCGGGAGCTCGCGGCGCGGCGGGCGGCGGCGGTGCGCGCGGTGCGGTCGGTCGTACCGGACCTGGAGTTCGTCAACGGCGGCGGCACGGGCAGCGTGGAGTCCACCGTGGCCGAGGACGCGGTGACGGAGGTCGCGGCCGGTTCGGGGCTGTACGTGCCGCGGCTGTTCGACAACTACACGTCCTTCCGCGGCCGTCCGGCGGCGCTGTTCGCGCAGCCGGTGGTGCGCCGGCCCGGAGTGGGCGTGGTGACGGTGCTCGGCGGCGGGTACCCGGCGTCGGGTGCGGCGGGCGCGGACCGGCTGCCGGTGCCGTACCTGCCGGAGGGGCTCCGGTACGACCCCCAGGAGGGGGCGGGCGAGGTGCAGACCCCGCTCCTGGGGGCGCCGGCGGACGACCTGCTGATCGGGGACCGGGTGTGGTTCCGGCACGCGAAGGCGGGCGAGCTGTGCGAGCGCTTCGACGAGCTGCACCTCGTCGAGGGCGACCGGGTCACCGCCACCGTCCCGACGTACCGCGGTGAGGGGCGCACCTTCCTCTAGCTTGGCGCGGTGACGGCGTGCTGACGGCGTGCTGACGGCGTGGTGACGCGCTCTCCGGGCCAGGTGCGCCGTGCGCGCTCGGCCGGCCGGCCGCACCCGCGGATCCGTCAGAACACCGTGTCCGCCTGGTCCGGTACGACGCTGCCGTCGGCGCGGCGTACCGGGCCGGGAGTGCCGTCGGGGCCCGTGTAGCCGGTGGTGGCGCAGGGGTAGGGGCCCGCCTTCTGCTTCTTCGGATCGATGAACATCGGGTTGACCAGCCAGCGTCCGTCGGCGTCGTCGTAGGCCCGGCACATGAGCTCGTTCTTGTTGCGGTTGAGCACCAGCCGCAGGGCCGTGGCGTCGCGCAGGAACGAGACGTCGGTGTCGGAGTCGCCGGCGGCGAACACCTGGCGGTGCCCGGCCGGCTGGACCCGCTCGGCGGCCGCGCCCCGCACGCCGAAGACCTCCTGGTTGATCCAGCAGCGCTTGCCGTCGATGTACGTGATCATCGCGTCGGCGCCGTCCGGGACCGATCCGCAGCCCTTCAGGCGCGGCGTGAGGACGCCGTGGCGCGTGACGTTGCGGATGCCGATGACGTGGTCGGCGGCGATGCCCGCGCCGCGCGCCCAGACCTCCACGACCGGCTGCGGCGAGGCGGAGCTGATCCACACGTCGAAGCCGGCCCGCTGCAGTGCGCGGACGAGGTCCGTCTGCTGGGCGTAGTAGCGCACCCAGCCGGTGACGGAGGAGCTGCCGACCCGCTGCGTGGCGCCGACGGGGGCGGCGAGGTTCTCCTGGCGCGCGGCCGCGGCGAAGGACCGAATCCGCGCGGGCGTCCAGCCCTGGGTGAGCTGGGCGAGCCAGGCGTAGCCGGGCTCGGTGGTACGGCGGTTCCAGCCCGCGAAGGCCGGCGCGCCCGCGCGGGTGGCGCCGGTGCCGTAGACGGCGGAGAGCTCGTCGGCGCAGGCCGTGCCCGCCGGGGTGCCGGTGGGCAGCGGGTCGCCGGGGGCGGCGAGTGCGTCGCAGGCGGTGGACAGGGCGCCGGCGGCCGCGGGGGTGAGGTGGCGGCTGGTGGTGGTCCAGTCTCCGGCGGCCGGGCGGCGGACCTTGCCGTTGCGCAGCAGCCAGTAGAAGGTCGCGTCGCCGACGTCGTTCTTGACGACGGTGTTGTCCCAGTCGAAGACCGCGACCGGGCGGTGCCGGCCGGGCCGGTGGGGCGTGCAGCGGCCGTAGGTGTCGACGAGTTCCTGGAGGCGGGCCCGGTTCTCGCCGTACCAGCCGGCGCCGACGACGGGGCGGGCGCAGTCGCCCTGCCGGGGCGGGACGGTCCGGACGGCCGGGGTGCCCGGGGCGGCCTGGGCGGCGGGCGCGGGGACGAGGGCGGCGGCCGCAGCGGCGGCGAGGGCGAGCGCGGCCGGGACGTGTCTGCGCATGGTGCTCCCTGGAGTCGGTGGGCGGGGGGCGGGGTGGACGCCGGACAGCCGGGCGCCCGAGGAGGTGGGTGGCGCCCGGCTGTCCGTGTGGGGGGTGGGAGGCGGCCCGGCGGTGGGGCGACCTCCCTCGTGGTGGCTTACAGGGGGGTGACGTACGCCCCGGAGATGCCGCCGTCGACGAGGAAGTCGGTGGCGTTGACGAACGAGGAGTCGTCGCTGGCGAGGAAGGCCACCGCGGCGGCGATCTCCTCCGCCTCGGCGAACCGGCCGACGGGGATGTGCACCAGGCGGCGCGCGGCCCGCTCGGGGTCCTTGGCGAACAGCTCCTGCAGCAGCGGGGTGTTGACCGGCCCGGGGCACAGCGCGTTGACCCGGATGCCCTCGCGGGCGAACTGCACGCCGAGCTCGCGCGACATGGCCAGGACGCCGCCCTTGGAGGCGGTGTACGAGATCTGCGAGGTCGCCGCGCCCATGATGGCCACGAACGAGGCGGTGTTGATGATCGAGCCCCGGCCCTGGCGCTGCATGTACGGCAGGGCGGCCTTGCAGCACAGGTAGACGGAGGTGAGGTTGACCTCCTGGACCCGCTTCCACGCGTCGAGCCCCGTGGTGAGGATGGAGTCGTCGTCGGGCGGGGAGATGCCGGCGTTGTTGAACGCGATGTCGACGGAGCCGTAGGTGTCGTGGGCGACCTTGAAGAGGTTCTCGACCTCCTCGGGGTCGGTGACGTTCACCTTGACGAAGGTGCCGCCGACGGCCTCGGCGGCGGCCTTGCCCGCGGTCTCGTCGATGTCGCCGCAGACGACGTTGGCGCCCTCGGAGGCCAGTCGGCGGGCGGTCGCGAGGCCGATGCCGCTGCCGGCGCCGGTGATGACGGCGGTCCGGCCGACCAGGCGGCGGCAGACGGCCTCGGGGGTGGCTTCGGTGGTCATGTGGGTCAGGCCTCCGTGCTGATGAAGACGTTCTTGGTTTCGGTGAAGGCGGTGAGGGCGTCGGGCCCCAGCTCGCGGCCCAGGCCGGACTGCTTGAAGCCGCCGAACGGGGTCCAGTAGCGGACGCTGCTGTGGGAGTTGACGGAGAGGTTGCCGGCCGCGACGGCGCGCGAGAGGCGCAGGGCCCGGCCCACGTCGCGGGTCCAGATCGAGCCGGCCAGGCCGTACTCGGTGGCGTTGGCCAGCCGGACGGCGTCCGCCTCGTCCTCGAAGGGCAGCACCACGGCGACCGGCCCGAAGACCTCCTCGGAGGCGACCGGCGCGGCCGGGTCGACGCCGGTGACGACGGTCGGCGGGAACCAGAAGCCGGGGCCCTCGGGAGCGCTGCCGCGGATCGTCTCCAGGTCGTCGGTCACGTACGAGCGGACCCGGTCCAGCTGCACCCGCGAGATCAGCGGGCCCATCTGGGTGGCCTCGTCGGCGGGGTCGCCGACCGCGACCTCCTTGATCGCGGGCTCCAGCAGCTCCATGAACCGGTCGTACACGGAGCGCTGGACGAGGATCCGGGTGCGGGCGCAGCAGTCCTGGCCGGTGTTGTCGAGGAACGACATCGGAGCGGCCGCGGCCGCGGCCTCGACGTCCGCGTCGGCGAACACGATGTTGGGGCTCTTGCCGCCGAGTTCGAGGGTCACCCGCTTCACGCGCTGCGCGCAGGCGGCCATGATCTGCTTGCCGACCTTCGTGGACCCGGTGAAGACGATCTTGGCGACGTCCGGGTGCTGGACGAGCGCGGTGCCGGCGACCGGGCCGGCGCCGGGGAGCACCTGGAAGAGGTGCTCGGGCAGCCCGGCCTCCAGGGCCAGCTCGGCCAGCCGCAGCGCGGTCAGCGGGGTGGTCTCGGCGGGCTTGAGGAGCACCGCGTTGCCGGCGGCCAGCGCGGGGGCGGTGCCCCAGGCGGCGATGGGCATGGGGAAGTTCCACGGGGCGATGACGCCGACCACGCCGAGCGGTTCGAGGTAGGTGACGTCGAGGCCGCCGGGCACCGGGATCTGCCGGCCGGACAGCCGCTCCACGCCGCCGGCAGCGAAGTCGAGCAGGTCGCGGACGTTGCCCGCCTCCCAGCGGGCGTTGCCGATGGTGTGGCCGGCCTCGGTGACCTCCAGCCGGGCGAGCTCCTCGCGGTGCTCGTCGACCACGGTCGCGAACCGGCGCAGCAGCCGGGCCCGGTCGGCCGGCGCGGCGGCCGCCCAGGCGCGCTGCGCCGCGGCGGCCCGCGCCACGGCGGCGTCGACGTCGGCGGCGGAGGCGGCGGGGACGGTGGCGACCACCTCCTCGGTGGCCGGGTTGAGGACCTGGTGCTCGGTGGGTGCGTCGAGGGGGGGCTGGTGCGGGGAGAGCGACAAGTCGTGCCTCACATGCGTTCGAAGGAGCGGCGCAGTTCCCAGTCGGTGACCGCGGAGTCGAAGGCGTCGAGTTCGACGCGTGCCGCGTTGCGGTAGTGCGCGACGACCTCGGGGCCGAAGGCGGCCTTGGCGACGGCGCTGTTCTCCCACAGCTCGGCGGCCTCGCGGAGGGTGCCGGGGACGTGCTCGTAGTCGGCGGTGTAGGCGTTGCCGGCACAGGCCTCGGGCAGCTCCAGCCGGTTCTCGATGCCGTACAGGCCGGCGGCGACCAGGCCGGCGACGGCGAGGTACGGGTTCACGTCGCCGCCGGGTACGCGGTTCTCGAACCGCATCGAGCGGCCGTGCCCGACCACGCGCAGGGCGCAGGTGCGGTTGTCGCGGCCCCAGGCGACGGCGGTGGGCGCGAACGAGCCGGGCCGGAACCGCTTGTAGGAGTTGATGTTGGGCGCGTAGAGGAGGGAGAACTCGCGCAGGGCGGCGAGCTGTCCGGCCAGGAAGTGGCGCATGGTGTCCGACATGCCGCCGGGCCCGTCACCGGCCATGACGTTCCGGCCGTCGGCGTCGGTGAGCGAGAGGTGGATGTGGCAGGAGTTGCCCTCGCGCTCGTTGAACTTGGCCATGAAGGTGAGGGAGACCCCCTCCTGGGCCGCGATCTCCTTGGCGCCCGTCTTGTAGACCGCGTGCTGGTCGCAGGTGACGAGGGCCTCGTCGTAACGGAAGGCGATCTCGTGCTGGCCGAGGTTGCACTCGCCCTTGGCGGACTCCACGGTCAGTCCCGCGCCCGCCATCTCGTTGCGGATGCGGCGCAGCAGGGGCTCGATGCGACCGGTGCCGAGCACCGAGTAGTCGATGTTGTACTGGTTGGCGGGGGTCAGGCCCCGGTAGTTCGCCTCCCAGGCCTGCTCGTACGTGTCCTTGAAGACGATGAACTCCAGCTCCGTACCCACCTGCGCGGTGAGGCCGAGTTCGGCGAGCCGGTCCAGTTGGCGGCGCAGGATCTGCCGGGGCGCGGCGACCACCGGCGAGCCGTCCTCCCAGGCGAGGTCGGCCATGACGAGGGCGGTGCCGGGGTGCCAGGGGAGGCGGCGCAGGGTGGACAGGTCGGGGTGCATGGCGAAGTCGCCGTAGCCGCGGTCCCAGGAGGACATCTCGTACCCGTCGACGGTGTTCATGTCGGCGTCGACGGCGAGGAGGTAGTTGCAGCCCTCGGTGCCGTGGTCGAGCACGTCGGAGAGGAAGAACGGTGCGGCGAACCGCTTGCCCTGCAGCCTGCCCTGCATGTCGGTGAAGGCCAGGACCACTGTGTCGATCTCGCCGTTCGCGACCAGGGCGCGGAGCTCGTCCGGCGAAAGCGGCGGTGTGCGGTCTACCACGGGATTCTCTCCTTCGGGTGAGCCGAGGAGGCCTAAGGTATGGGGAGAGACCATTGATTGGGAAGGGGATGACGGAACATGGCACCGGAAAGCGCCAACGACGGCCCGCGGGCGCACGGCGAGGGAGTACGGCAGCACGACGAGGCGACGGGGGACGGCGCGGCACCCGACCGGCTCGGCCCGGTGCTCCGCCAGGTGCGGGCGGGCAACGGCTTCGAGGAGGCCCTTGAGCAGATCCTGCAGGTCGTCCGGCTCGGCCTGGTACCCGGCGGCGAACGCCTGCCCCCCGAGCGCGAGTTGGCCGACCGCATGGGCATCAGCCGGGTCACGCTGCGCGAGGTGCTCAAGGTGCTCCAGGACCAGGGACTGGTGGAGAGCAGACGCGGGCGGTACGGCGGCACGTTCGTACGGCCGCGCCCCGACACCCCCGCGAGCGGCGCCGAGGCGGAGCTGCGCCGGCGCGTGGCCGGGGTGGACATCGAGGACGTGCTGCGCTTCCGCGAGGTGCTGGAGACCGGCGCGGCCGGGCTGTGCGCCGCCCAGGGGCTCGACGAGGAGGGCGCGGCACGCCTCAGGGGCGCCCTCGCGGCGACCGAGGACGCGCCGCTGACCGAATACCGCCGCCTCGACACGCTGCTGCACCTGACGCTGGCCGAGCTCTCCGGCTCCGCCACGCTGACGGCCCAGTACGCCGCGGTCCGTGCGACCGTCAACGACCTGCTGGACTGCATCCCGCTGCTGGTGCGCAACCTGGAGCACTCCCAGCGCCAGCACGCCGCGCTGGTCGACGCGATCCTGGACCGCGATCCGGAGGCGGCCCGCGAGGTGATGCGCGAGCACTGCTGCGGGACGGCGGCGCTGCTGCGGGGGTTCCTGGCGTGACCGGTCCGGCCGCCGCGGCGGCCCCCACGACGGCCGACTCGTAACGCCGGTTTAACCCAGGGGTCTTGCGCCGTCTCCCCGCATACGGCAAAGGTATGCCCTCGAACCATTGCCCCTGCTCCTCCCCTCCATCACCCCGAGGCAGGACCACCCATGGCCGAAGACACCGAGGCGCGCCTCACCCCCGTCCCCCCGCACGCCCCGTCCGCCGGGGCCGACCCCTCCCCCGACGCCGCCTACCTGGAGCGGCGCACGCTGCGCCGAGGCAGCGCCGGCTGGCTGCTGCTGACCGGCCTCGGCGTCGCGTACGTCGTCTCCGGCGACTTCTCCGGCTGGAACACCGGTCTGGCGCACGGCGGTTTCGGCGGCCTGGCCCTGGCCACCCTCCTCATGGGCGCGATGTACGCCTGCCTGGTCTTCTCCCTCGCCGAGCTGTCGGCGATCCTGCCCACCGCGGGCGGCGGCTACGGCTTCGCCCGCCGGGCGCTGGGCACCTGGGGCGGCTTCCTGACCGGCACCGCCATCCTCATCGAGTACGTGCTGGCCCCCGCCGCCATCGCCATCTTCATCGGCGACTACGTCGAGTCCCTGCACCTCTTCGGACTGACCTCCGGCTGGCCCGTCTACCTGGCCTGCTTCGCCCTGTTCATCGGCATCCACCTGTGGGGCGTCGGCGAGGCCCTGCGCTTCAGCCTGATCGTGACGGCGGTGGCCGTGGCCGCGCTGCTGGTCTTCGCGGTGGGCGCGCTGGGGCACTTCGACGCGGGCCGGCTCGACGACATCGCCGTGGACGCCTCCGCTTTCGGGTCGAGTTCCTGGCTGCCGTTCGGCGTGCTCGGGATCTGGGCCGCGTTCCCGTTCGGCATGTGGTTCTTCCTCGGCGTGGAGGGCGTACCGCTGGCCGCCGAGGAGGCCAAGGACCCGGTGCGCTCCATGCCCCGGGCGCTGGCCACCTCGATGGGCATCCTCGCCCTGCTCGCACTGGTCACCTTCCTCGTCGCCACCGGGGCGCGCGGCGCCGACGCCATCCAGGGGGCGGGCAACCCCCTCGTGGTGGCCCTGGAGGGCGACCCGGGCCTGTCGTGGCTGAAGACCTTCGTGAACTACGCGGGTCTGGCCGGCCTCGTCGCCTCGTTCTTCTCCCTCATCTACGCCGGCTCCCGCCAGCTCTTCGCCCTCTCACGGGCCGGCTACCTGCCCCGCTTCCTGTCCCTGACCAGCCGCCGCAAGGCCCCGTACCTGGGCCTGCTGATCCCGGGCGCGCTCGGCTTCGCGCTGGCCGCCGGCACCGGCGACGGCCCCCGCATGCTCAACATCGCGGTCTTCGGCGCCACCATCTCGTACGCGCTGATGGCCCTGTCCCACATCGTGCTGCGCCGCCGCGAGCCGGGACTGGCCCGGCCGTACCGCACGCCCGGCGGGGTGGCGACCTCCACGGCCGCCTTCGTGCTCGCCCTTTCGGCGCTGGTCGCCACCTTCCTGGTGGACAAGGAGGCCGCGTTCATCGCACTGGCCGTGTACGCGGCCGCCCTGGCGTACTTCGCGCTCTACAGTCGGCACCACCTGGTGGCCTCCGCGCCGGAGGAGGAGTTCGCGGCGCTGGCGGCGGCCGAGGCGGAACTCGACCGGGACTGACACCCGCCCGCCGACGGCCGACGACCGACCGCAACCGACTCCGACCGACCCCACCCCGCCGCGACCCGCTCGCCCCTGCTCCGGGAGGTTCCCGCTGTGCCCAGGCCGCTCATCGGCATCACCACCTACCTCGAGGCGTCCGCCCGCTACGGCCCGTGGGACGTACCGGCGGCCCTGACGCCGTCCGGCTACCACGAGTACGTACAGGCATCGGGCGGTACGGCGGTCCTGCTGCCGCCGGACGATCCCGAGCGGGCGGCGGAGCTGCTGACCCGGCTCGACGGCCTGGTCGTCGCGGGCGGCCCGGACATCGACCCGGCGCACTACGGGGCCGACCGCGACCCCCGTACCGGGGCGCCCAATCCGGCCCGCGACACCTGGGAGCTGGCGCTGATCCGCGCCGCGCTGGAGGACGGCGGCATCCCGCTGCTGGGCATCTGCCGGGGCATGCAGGCCCTGAACGTCGCCCTCGGCGGGACCCTCGTCCAGCACATCGACGGCCATGTGGAGGCTCCCGGCGTCATGTGCGACCACCGCGTGGCGCCGGTGGCAGGCACCCGGTACGGCGCGCTGGCGCCGGAGCCCACCGACGTGCCGACCTACCACCACCAGGCCGTCGAGACCCTGGGGCGCGGGCTCGTCGTCTCCGCCTGGGCCGACGACGGCACCGTGGAGGCCGTCGAACTCCCCGGTGCGCAGTGGGTCCTGGGCGTCCAGTGGCATCCCGAGCGGGGCACGGACCTGCGCGTGATGCGCTCGCTCGTCGAGACCGCCGCCACCGCCCGGGCCGCGGTGCCGGCCCCCGCCGCGGCTCCCGCGCCGGCCCCGGTGGCGTAGGCCGTCCCTTCGGGGTCGGGGCGGGCCCGTCCTTCCGGGCCCGCCCGTGCCCCGGCGGAACGGACACCCCCTACCCCCGCCGGCGGGTCAGCGACAGCAGGTCGCGGGCCGGGCCGGCGGGGCGGGCGCCCCCGGGCCAGACCGCCCGCAGCGACCGTTCCAGCAACGTGTCCGCCACCGGTACGACCACCAGCCGGCGGGCGGTGAGCTCCTCGCGCACCGCGAGCTCCGACAGCACGCACGCCCCGGCCCCGCTCTCCGCGGCCGCCTTCACGGCCGTGGTGGAAGCCAGCTCCAGCAGCGGGTCCGCCAGTCCGCCGTACGCGGCCAGCGCCGCCCCCAGCACCTCCCGGGTGCCCGAACCCCGCTCCCGCAGGATCAGCGGTGTGGCCGCCACCTCGTGGGCCGGGACCCCCGCGGCCCGCCGCGCCCACGGGTGTCCGGGCGCCACCGCCACCACCAGCCGGTCATGGGCGATCACCGCCGAGTCCAGGCCGTCGGGCACCGTACGCCCCTCCACGAACCCCAGGTCCGCCTCGCGCGCGAGGACCCGCTCGGCGACCGCCGCCGAGTTGCCGGCCTGCAGCGACACCGCGGTGCCCGGCCGCTCCGCGCGCAGCGCGATCAGCCAGCCCGGCAGCAGGTACTCGGCGATCGTCAGGCTGGCGGCCACCCGCAGCCGCGAGTCGCGCCGCCCGCGCAGGGCCTGCGCCCCGGCGTCGAAGGCGGCCGCCGCCTCCATGATCCGCTGGGCCCAGTCGGTGACCAGCGCCCCCTGTTCGGTCAGCCGCGAGCCGCGCGGCGAGCGCTCGACCAGGGACACCCCCAGCCGGGTCTCCATGGCCCGGATCCGGCTGCTGGCGGCCGGCTGGGTGATCCCCAGTTCGCGGGCCGCGGCTCCGAGGCTGCCCAGCCGGGCCACGGCCAGCAGCAGCTCCAGCGATCCCAGGTCGGGCACCCGGTGGGACAGCGGCGCGGCCGGTGCACCCCCGCCCCTGGACGTTCCGTCACTCATAAATCCAGTTTATGGGCCCATAGGGAGATCATCTCTACTGCGTCCGCTTCCCCGGGGCGACGCTGGGGCCATGGCCACCGTCATGCACCACCCCAGCACCCTCACCGCCGCAACCGAACGGCGGGAAGAGCGGCGCCGGCTCCCCGCCCTGCGCCACCTCGGTCCCAACTGGTACGCCTCCGTCATGGGCACGGCCATCATCGCCAACGCCGGCGCCGGCCTGCCGTACCAGTTCCCGGGCCTGCGCGGGTTCTGCCAGGTCATGTGGGCCCTGTCGGTGGCCGCGCTGGCCACCGTCCTGGCCGCCCGCGCCGGGCACTGGCTGCACCACCGCGACCAGGCCCGCGCCCACCTGCTGGACCCGGCGGTCGCCCCCTTCTACGGCTGCCTGTCGATGGCCCTGCTGGCCGTCGGCGGCGGCACCCTGCTGGTCGGCGGGGACCTCATCGGCCAGGGCCCGGCCGTGGCCGTGGACACCGTGCTGTACGTGGCCGGCACCGCCATCGGCCTGGTGGCCGCCGTGGCCGTGCCGTACCTGATGGTGGCCCGCCACGAGGTCGGGGCCGGCTCCGCCAGCCCGGTGTGGCTGCTGCCGCTGGTCGCCCCCATGGTCTCGGCCGCGCTCGGCCCCCTGCTGATCCCGCACCTGGCCGCCGGCCAGGCCCGCGAGGCCCTGCTGCTGGCCTGCTACGCCATGTTCGGCGTCAGCCTGCTGGCCACCCTTCTGATGCTGCCCCTGATCTTCGGCCGGCTGATCGTCGGCGGGCCGCTGCCGCTGGCGCTCACCCCGACCCTGTTCCTGGTGCTCGGCCCGCTGGGCCAGTCGACCACCGCCGTCAACCAGCTCGCCGACCAGGCCCCCCGCGCGATCGGCGCCCCCTACGCCGAGGGCCTGTCCGTGTTCGCCGTCGTCTATGGCGTCCCCGTCATGGGCTTCGCCCTGCTGTGGCTCGCCCTGGCCACCGCCCTGGTGGTGCGGGCCGCCCGCCGGGGCATGGGCTTCGCGATGACCTGGTGGGCCTTCACCTTCCCGGTCGGCACCTGCGTCACCGGTGCCGCCGGCCTCGCCCGGCACACCGGACTGGTCGCCCTGGAGTGGCTGGCCGCCGGGCTCTACGCCCTGCTGGTGCTGGCCTGGCTGGCCGCCGCCGCCCACACCCTGAGCGGGCTGCTCAGCGGACGGCTGCTCGCAGCCCCGCGCTGAGCACCGCCGGGGCCGCCACGAGCGAGGGCCCGTACCAGGTCAGGTGCCGGCCGCTGAGGAGGGCGGCCGGCACGTGCGGGAAGGCCTCGGGGCCGTCCGCCGCGGTGAAGGCGTACGGCTCGTCGGGGAGCACGACCAGGTCGCTGCCGGAGCCCACCAGCTCCGGCAGCGGCACCTTCGGGTAGCGCTCGGCGTGGTCGGCGTACACGTTGCGCACCCCGAGCCGGGCCAGCAGGTCGCCGGCGAAGGTGTCGCGGCCGAGCACCATCCAGGGCCGCCGCCAGATCGGCACCACCGCGCGCCACTCCCCCGCCGGCACCACCGACGCCCAGGCCTCCTCGGCCGCGTCCAGCCAGGCCGGGCGGGACAGCCCGCAGCCGGCCACCAGCACGCGCTCCAGCTCCCGGAAGGCGTCGGGCAGCGCGCGCACCTCGGTGACCAGCACCTCGACGCCCGCCGCGCGCAGCGCGTCGAGGTCCGGGGCCCGGTTCTCCTCCTCGTTGGCGACCACCAGGTCCGGGCGCAGGGCCAGGACCGCGGCCACGTCCGGGTTCTTCGTCCCGCCGATCCGTACGACGTCCAGGCCGGGCGGGTGGCTGCACCAGTCGGTGGCGCCGACCAGCAGCCCCGGGGCCGTCGCGGCGACGGCCTCGGTGAGCGACGGCACGAGGGAGACGACCCTGGGGCCCCGGCCCGGGCTCACCGGCCGGGGGGTTCGGTGACGGCGTCGACGTGGTCGCCGACCGCCACGACCAGCAGCCGGGTGCCCTCCCCGGTGGACCGCCAGCGGTGGCGCACCCCGCCGGACAGGAACAGCGAGTCCCCGGCCTCGAGCCGGTAGGCCCGGCCCTCGGCCTCGACCTGGCAGGAGCCCTCGACCACGTACATCAGCTCGTCGTTGCGGTGCTGGTACTCGCGGCCCGCGTCCTGCTCGCCGGTGAACTCCAGCGCGTGCAGCTGGTGGTGGCCGTGGACGAGCGGGCGCACCCCGGCGGGGGCGAGCCCGGAGGACTCGCCGGCGCGCACGAGGTCGACGGTACGGGTCCCGTCGGAGGCCTCCAGCAGTTCGACGGCGGTGGTCTCCAGCGCGTCCGCGACCCGTTCGAGGGAGCGCATGCTGGGCCGGGCCCGCTCGTTCTCTATCTGGCTGAGGAACGGCACCGAGAGACCGCTGCGCGCCGCGACGGCGGCGAGGGTGAGCTGGAGCTGCCGGCGCCGTTTGCGGACGGCGGCACCCACCCGAAGCGGTTCCTTGCCGTCCCTCTCCTTGTCCTTGTCCCTGTCCTTCTCGTCCATGGCCGGGGCTGCCCTCCCCTTGGTCCGGTCGCACATGGGTGTGCTGTAAGCACCTTACGCAGCTTCCGCCCCCGGATTCGCGCGCACGGCGAACTCCGCATCCGTACGCTCACGCAGCGTGGCCGCCCGCGTGCGCGCCGGGGCCGCGGGCGGGCTGCGGCATCATCGTCAGCGTGACCCGACGCCTGATGCTCCTCGACACCGCTTCCCTCTACTTCCGCGCCTACTTCGGCGTCCCCGACTCCGTGCGCGCCCCCGACGGGACGCCCGTCAACGCCGTGCGCGGGCTGCTCGACTTCATCGCGCGGCTCGTCCAGGACCACCACCCCGACGAGCTGGTGGCGTGCATGGACGCCGACTGGCGGCCGCACTGGCGGGTCGACCTCATCCCCTCCTACAAGGCGCACCGCGTCGCCGTGGAGACGGCGGCGGGACCGGACGAGGAGGAGGTCCCCGACACCCTCGCCCCGCAGGTGCCGGTGATCGAGGCGGCACTGGACGCCCTCGGCATCGCACGCGTGGGCGTCGCCGGGTACGAGGCGGACGACGTGATCGGCACGCTGACCGGCCGGGCCACCGGCCCGGTGGACATCGTCACCGGCGACCGCGACCTGTACCAGCTGGTGAGCGACGCCCGGCAGGTGCGCGTGCTCTACCCCCTCAAGGGCGTGGGCACGCTCCAGATCACCGACGAGGCGGTCCTCGCCGAGAAGTACGGGGTCGACGGCCCCGGGTACGCGGACCTGGCGCTGCTGCGCGGCGACCCGAGCGACGGCCTGCCGGGCGTGCCCGGCATCGGCGAGAAGACGGCCGCGAAGCTGCTCGACGCCTACGGCAGCCTCGACGGGATCATGGCCGCGGTCGACGATCCGGCGTCGAAGCTGACCCCGGCGCAGCGCCGACGCCTCGACGAGGCGCGGCCGTACGTGGCGGTCGCCCCCAAGGTCGTCAAGGTGGCCTCCGACGTTCCGCTTCCGTCGTTCGACCCCACACTGCCGAAGGCTCCGGCGGACCCCGAGGCCCTCTCCGACCTGGTACGACGCTGGGGTCTGGGTGGAGCGGTCGAAAGGTTGCTCTCCACACTTCGGGCCTGAGGTGCTAGGTTAGGCAAACCTAAGTGACACGTCAGGGGAAACGGGGTACCACCGTGGCAGGAGTAGTGGCCCTCAAGGAGGCGCGCACACGCATGGTCGGCACGGCCACCGTCGTACACACCGAGCGGCTCGGTCCGCACATGGTGCGTGTGGTGCTGGGCGGACCGGAACTGGCCGGCTTCGATGCGGGCGAGTTCACCGACCACTACGTGAAGCTGCTCTTCCCCGCCGACGGCGTCACCTACGCCGAGCCCTGGGACATGGAGGAGATCCGCGCCTCCTTCCCCCGCGAGCAGTGGCCGCGCCAGCGCGCGTACACCGTGCGGTCCTGGGACCCGGCCCACCGCGAGCTCACCATCGACTTCGTCCTGCACGGCGACGAGGGCCTGGCCGGCCCCTGGGCCGCGCGGGCGCGGCCGGGCGAGCGGGTGCACTTCCTCGGCCCGGGCGGCGGCTACGCCCCCGACGCCGCGGCGGACTGGCACCTGCTGGTCGGCGACGAGAGCGCACTGCCGGCGATCGCGGCGGCGATGGAGCGGATGCCGGCCGGCGCGCAGGTGCGCTGCTTCATCGAGGTCGAGGGCAAGGCCGACGAGGTGAAGGTCGCCACGCCCGACGGGGTGCAGCCGGTGTGGCTGCACCGGGGCGACCGCCCGGTGGGCCAGCGCCTCGTCGAGGCCGTCACCGGCCTGGACTTCCCGGTCGGCTCGGTGCACGCCTTCGTCCATGGCGAGGCCGGCTTCGTCAAGGAGCTGCGCCGCCACCTGCGCCTGGAGCGCGGCGTGCCGCGCGAGCGGCTCTCGATCTCCGGCTACTGGCGCCTCGGCCACACCGACGAGGCCTGGCGCAACACGAAGCGCGCCTGGAACGCCCAGGTCGAGGCCGAGCAGGAGTCCTGACCCGGCGGGGCCGGAGACCCGGCCCCGCCGACGCGCGCGCGCCCGTCGACCGTCGTTCAATGGGACCATGCGCCACCGACGCAGAGGACTGGCACTCGCCACCGGGCTCACCCTGGCGGCGGGGGCCGTGGCAGCCGCCACCGCCGCACCCAGCCCCACCCCGCCGCCCGACCCCGTCCGCAGCGCCCTCGGCAAGCTCGACTCCCAGGTCGAGGAGGTCATGCGCCGCACGGGCGTCCCCGGCGTCGCGGTCGGTGTCGTGCAGAACGACAAGGTCGTCTACCTCAAGGGATACGGAGTCCGCAGCACCGAGGACCCGGCGAAGAAGATCGACCCCGACACGGTCTTCCAACTCGCCTCGGTCTCCAAGCCGTTGGCCTCCACCGTGGTGGCCGGCGCCATCGGCGCGGACGGCTGGGACAAGCCGCTGACCGGAGTCACCCTCAAGGACCCCTGGGTCAGCGAGCACGTCACCGCGGCCGACCTGTTCTCCCACCGCTCCGGCCTGCCGGACCACGCCGGTGACCTCCTCGAGGACCTCGGCTACGACCGCTCGTACATCCTGTCCCACCTGCGCTACGAGCCGCTGGCCCCGTTCCGCGCCAGCTACGCGTACACGAACTTCGGGCTCACCGACGCCGCCGAGGCCGTCGCCCAGTCCAAGGGCGTCCCGTGGGAGAAGCTCTCCGACGACCTCCTCTACAAGCCGGCGGGAATGAACCACACCAGTTCCCGCTACGAGGACTACGTCAACGCCCCCGACCGCGCGCTCACGCACGTCAAGGATCCCGACGGCACCTGGACCCCGCGCTACCAGCGCGATCCCGACGCCCAGTCCCCCGCCGGCGGCGTCAGCTCCACCGCCCGGGACATGACCCGTTGGCTGCGCCTGCAACTCGGTGACGGCAAGCTCGACGGCAAGCAGGTCATCGACGCCGACGGACTGGCGGCCACGCACGTGCCGCAGATCGTGACCCACCCGCCCGCCGCGAACACCATGCCGGGCTTCTACGGCCTGGGCTGGAACGTCCGCAACGACGACAAGGGGCGGCTGCACCTGAGCCACTCCGGCGCGTTCGCGCTGGGGGCCAACACCAACGTCACCATGGTCCCGGACGAGCACCTCGGCATCGTGGTCCTCACCAACGGCGCCCCCGTCGGCCAGGCCGACGTCGTCGCCCTGAACTTCTTCGACACCGTCGAGCACGGGAAGCCGACCCGCGACTGGCTGCCGGTGGTGGCCAAGGCCTACGAGGAACAGCTGAACCCGACGGGGAACTCGAAGACCGACTACGCCCACCCACCGTCCGACGCCCGCCCCGCCCGCGCCGACAGCGCGTACACGGGCACGTACGACAACCCGTACTACGGCAGGCTGACCGTCACCGCCGAGCCCGGCGGCGGCGGAGGGCTCGTCCTGCACCTGGGCCCGAAGCCGCTGGCCTTCCCGCTGACGCACTACGACGGCGACACGTTCAGCTTCGAGACCGTCGGGGAGAACGCGGTCGGCCGCACCGGGGTGTTCTTCAAGGACGGCACGGTGCGCGTCGAGTACCTGGACGCGAACGGCCTGGGCACCTTCCAACGCGCCCACTGAGCGCCCGCCCCGCGGCCCCGCCGCCGCACCCCGTAGCCTTGGCCGGGATGAGACGCAGAGCCCCGCTTCCCCCCTCGCCCCTCCCCCAGCGCCTCGGCATCGACCCGGTGCGGCTGCGGCTGCCGGAGGGCGAGTGGCCGGACCCGGGCACGTACCTGCGCCACCGGTACGAGGGCGGCGCCGGGGCCGGCGCCATGGCGCGACTGCTGGAGCGCGGCGAGGTGTACGGGGCCGACGGCACCCCGGTCCGCCCCGGGGACCCGTACACGGCGGGGGCGTTCGTCTGGTTCCACCGGGAGCTGCCGGCCGAGCCGGTCGTGCCGTTCCCGCTGCCGGTGCTGTACCGCGACGACCACCTGCTGGTGGCCGACAAGCCGCACTTCCTGGCCACCACCCCGCGCGGCAGCCACGTCATCCAGACCGCGCTGGCCCTGCTGCGCCACCGGCTCGGCCTGCCCGAGCTGAGCCCCGCGCACCGGCTGGACCGGCTCACCGCGGGCCTGGTGATGTTCAGCGTGCGGCCGGCCGACCGGGGCGCGTACCAGGGGCTGTTCCAGGACCGGCGCGTGCGCAAGGAGTACGAGGCGGTCGCCCCGTACGACCCCGCCCTGGCGCTCCCGCGGACCGTGCGCAGCCGGATCGAGAAGACCCGCGGGGTGATGGCCGCCGAGGAGCTGCCGGGCGAGCCGAACGCCGAGAGCCGCGTCGAACTCCTGGCCCACCGGGCGGGGTTGGGCCGCTATCGGCTCACCCCGGCCACCGGGCGCACCCACCAGCTGCGGGTGCACATGAACGCCCTGGGCGTGCCGATCCTGGGCGACCCGGTCTACCCGGCCGTCCTCGACCCGGCCCCCGACGACTACCGCCGGCCCCTCCAACTCCTGGCCCGCACACTGGAGTTCACCGACCCGGTCACGGGCCTGGCGCACCGGTTCGCGTCCTCCCGCACCCTGCAGGCCTGGGAGGACCTCCCGGGTTGGGAGGCCCCTCCTCCGCAGCAGGACCGCTAGGGCCTGCCTTTTCGGATCCCTAGCCGACCGAGCTGTACGCCACCACGCCGCGCAGCATGGCGTCGACCGCCTTGCGGGCGTTCTTCGCCACCGTGCTGCCCTCGGCCGGGGCCGCGGCCGCGATCTGGCCCAGGACGTCGATGACCTGCTTGCACCAGCGCACGAAGTCGCCGGCCGGCATCTCCGCCTCGCGCAGCACCTCGTCGAGGCTCTTGTCCGAGGCCCACTGGTACGCCGCCCACGCGAAGCCGAGGTCCGGCTCCCGCTGGCCCACGCCCTCGGCCTGGTTGATCCGGTGCTCCTCCTCCAGGGCGTCCAACCGGCCCCAGATGCGCACCATCTCGCCCAGCGCCGCCTTCGCGCCGCCGCCCGGCAGCTTCGGCGCCACCGCGTCGTCGGACTGCCGCGCCTCGAACACCAGCGCCGACACGCAGGCCGCCAGCTCCGCCGGGGTCAGGCCCTCCCAGACCTTCTCCCGCAGGCACTCCGAGGCCAGCAGGTCCAGTTCGCCGTACAGCCGCGCCAACCGCCTGCCGTGCTCGGTGACCTCGTCCTCGCGCAGGTAGTCCAGCTCGGTGAGCAGCCGGTGGATCCGGTCGAAGGTCCGGGCGATGGTGTTCGTCCGGCCCTCGATGCGCCGCTCCAGCTGCTTGGTGTCCCGCTGCAGCCGGTGGTAGCGCTCCGCCCAGCGGGCGTGGTCCTCGCGCTCGTCGCAGCCGTGGCAGGGGTGCGCCCGCAGCTCGGCCCGCAGCCGCGTGATCTCGCGGTCGTCGGCCGCGGCGGCCCGGCCGCGCCGGTGCCGCTCGGGCTCGATGTGCCCGGCCTTGGTCCGCAGCGCCGAGGCCAGGTCGCGGCGGGACTGCGGGGAGCGCGGGTTGAAGGACTTGGGGATCCGCATCCGCTCCAACGCCTCCACCGGCACCGGGAAGTCGATCGCGGCCAGCCGCTTGACCTGCCGCTCCGCGGTCAGCACCAGTGGGCGCGGGCCCTCCTGGTACTCGTACCCGCGGTGGCCGTTCGACCGCCCGCCGGGCACACCCGGGTCCAGGACGAGCGCCAGGCCCGCGAACTTGCCGGTCGGCACGTGGATGACGTCACCCGGCTTCAGCTTCTCCAGCGAGGCCGCGGCCTGGGCCCGGCGCTGCGCGGCGCCGTGCTTGGCGAGCTCGTTCTCCCGGTCCTTGAGGTCGCGGCGCAGCCGGGCGTACTCCTCGAAGTCGCCGAGGTGGCAGGTCATGCCCGCCTTGTAGCCGCTGAGGCCCTCCTCGTTGCGCTGCACCTGCCGGGAGATGCCGACCACCGAGCGGTCGGCCTGGAACTGCGCGAAGGAGGTCTCCAGCAGCTCCCGCGAGCGGTGCCGGCCGAACTGCTGGACCAGGTTCACGGCCATGTTGTACGAGGGCCTGAAGCTGGAGCGCAGCGGGTACGTACGGGTGCCCGCCAGGCCCGCGAGCGCGGCCGGGTCCATGCCCCGCTGCCACAGCACCACGGCGTGGCCCTCGACGTCGATGCCGCGCCGGCCGGCCCGGCCGGTCAGCTGCGTGTACTCGCCGGGGGTGATGTCGGCGTGCTGCTCGCCGTTCCACTTGACGAGCTTCTCGAGGATCACCGTGCGGGCGGGCATGTTGATGCCCAGCGCGAGGGTCTCGGTGGCGAAGACGGCCTTGACCAGGCCGCGGACGAACAGCTCCTCCACGACCTCCTTGAAGGTGGGCAGCATGCCCGCGTGGTGCGCCGCGATGCCCCGCTCCAGGCCCTCCAGCCACTCGTAGTAGCCCAGGACGTGCAGGTCCTCGGCCGGGATGGAGGCGGTGCGCTCCTCGACGATCTCGCGGACCCGGAGGCGCCCCGCGTCGTCGTTCAGCCGCAGCCCCGCGTACAGGCACTGCTGGACGGCCGCCTCGCAGCCGGCGCGGCTGAAGATGAAGGTGATGGCGGGCAGCAGGCCCTCGCTGTCGAGGCGCTCGATGACCTCGGGCCGGCCCGGGGTCCAGACCCGGTTGCGGGCCCGCCGCTCGCGCTCGCGGTCGGCCTCGCGGACCATCTTGCCGCGCCGCCGGTCCCGCGGGTTGTACGTGCGGCTGTTCTCCATGCGGGCCATGCGCAGCAGGTCGGGGTTGACCTCGCGGCGGGCGGAGCCGCGGCCGCCGTGGTCGCTCTCCTCCTCGAAGAGGTCGTAGATCCGGCGCCCGGCCATGACGTGCTGCCACAGCGGGACCGGCCGCTCCTCGGAGACGATCACCTCGGTGTCGCCGCGGACGGTGTCCAGCCAGTCGCCGAACTCCTCGGCGTTGGAGACCGTCGCGGACAGCGACACCAGGGTCACCGACTCGGGGAGGTGGATGATCACTTCCTCCCAGACGGCGCCGCGGAAGCGGTCGGAGAGGTAGTGCACCTCGTCCATCACCACGTACCCCAGGCCCAGCAGCGACTGGGAGCCGGCGTACAGCATGTTCCGCAGCACCTCGGTGGTCATGACCACGATGGGGGCCTCGGAGTTGACGCTGTTGTCACCGGTGAGCAGGCCGACCTTCTCGGCGCCGTAGCGCTTGACCAGGTCCGCGTACTTCTGGTTCGACAGGGCCTTGATGGGGGTGGTGTAGAAGCACTTGCGCCCCTGCTGCAGGGCCAGGTGCACGGCGAACTCGCCGACGATCGTCTTTCCCGAGCCGGTGGGCGCGGCCACCAGCACGCCCTTGCCCGCCTCCAGGGCCCGGCAGGCCTCGATCTGGAAGGGGTCGAGCCCGAAGTCGTACAGCTCGCGGAAGGGGGCCAGCGCGGTGGCCTCCTCGGCGGCGCGGATCCGCGCGGCGGCGTACCGCTCGGCGGGTGAGAGATCCTCTGTCATCTTGTCTCCGAGACTACCCGGCCCCTCTGACAGCCGTCGCGATCTTTACTGAAGGTCTGACAAACCGGTCAGTACCCGTACAGCGGCCGTTCTGCACCCGAACACGCCAGGAAACGCGAAAGCGGCCGGCGGCGCGGTGTGCGCCCCGGCCGCGGTCGCGCGGTGGGATGGAGGACCCGGTGGCCCGCCCGGTCGCCCGGGAGGCGGGCTGCGGGGGTCGGGGTCGGTCAGGTGGCATCGTCGTAGCCGTTGATCCGGGACCGGCCGCCGTCGGCCTGCTCGGGCAGCGACGGCACGGCGCCCACCGGCTCGACCTCGCCGACCGCCTCGGGGGTCAGGTCCAGGTCGGAGGCCTCGTCGTCGCCGGGGCCCTCGGCCTCGCGGCGGGCCTTGCGCCGGTCGTTGAGCAGCGCGATCGCGGTGGCCGCGAAGTACAGCACCCAGATCGGCACCGAGAGGGCCAGCATGCTGATGGGCTCGGTGCTGGGCGTGGCGACGGCGGCGAACACCGTGATGCCGAGGATCATGCCCCGCCACCAGCCGAGCATCCGCTTGCCGGTGATCACCCCGCCGAAGTTGAGCAGCACGAGCAGCAGCGGCATCTCGAAGGAGAGGCCGAAGACCACGACCATGCGCGTGATCAGGTCCAGCAGGTCGTCCAGCGGCAGCTGGTTGTCGAGGTCCGCCGGCGACAGGCTGATCATCGCCTGGGCCATGGTCGGCAGCGTCTCGTAGGCGAAGTAGCCGCCGCACAGGAAGAGCGGGAAGCCGGCCGCCACGAACGAGAGCGCGTACCGCTTCTCCGACCGGTGCAGACCGGGGGCGACGAAGGCCCACAGCTGGTACAGCCAGATCGGCGAGGCGAGGGTGACACCCGCCATCAGGGAGACCTTCAGCGCCAGGGTGAAGGGCGTCAGCAGGCCGTTGAGCACGATCCGGGCGCACGTCCCGTCCCGCTGCTTCGCCAGCTCCGCGAAGGTGGACTCGCAGCCCACCGCCTTCAGGATCGGGTTGGTGAAGAGCTCGATGATCCCGCGGTAGTAGAAGGCCGCGACGATCGTGACGACGACGATCGCCAGCAGCGCCTTCGCGAGCCGGTTGCGGAGTTCACGCAGGTGCTCGACGAGGGGCATCCGCCCCTCGGGGTCCTTCTCCTGCTTGCGGGCAGACTTGAGCAACCCACGTCCTCATCTCGTGCGGCAGGCCGTCGCCGGTTTCCGACGGCTGCGTATGGCCCTGTGTCAGCGCGGGCGGGGTGTCAGCGCTGGGTGGTGTCGGTCGGCTCGGTCACCGGACGCGCGCTGGTCACGTCACCGGGCGCGGCCTGGATGGTGCGGGGAGCCGGCTGGTCCTGGGCCGGGTCGGGGGCCGGACCGGTGGGCGCGGTCTGCTGGCCCTCGGACTTCATCGCCTTCGCCTCGCTCTTGAGGATGCGAGCGGACTTGCCCAGGGACCGAGCCATGTCCGGAAGCTTCTTCGCGCCAAACAGCAGGATGATGACGACGAGGATGAGGATGATCTCGGGTGCGCCGAGCCTTCCAAACATAAGCGGTACCTTCTCACGGAGGCGGCGGGTCGGTCGGTTCTCTACCGGCCGGACGGTCGGTTCCGGCCCAGTGGATCGCAGTGATCGTAACCGCCGAGTGCAAACACGGTGCAACGCCCGTGCGTACTCCCGGTGGCCGCCCCTGCGGGGCAGAACGGGGCGCGGCATCCGACAATACCTCGCCCGTCTCGCGGGGTGGAGACCACGGTATTGCGGTCGAATACCGAAGGCTGTGCTAATGCAGGTCGCCGCCGGTCCGGGCCAGGTCCACCGCGGCCCGTTCCAGGTCGCCCGCCGCGCCGGCGATCCGCCGGCTGGCCCGGTCCACCTGGCGGGCCAGTCGCCGCACCTCGACGTACACGCGGATCGCGAGCACGCCCAGCACGGACAGTCCGAGGAAACCCAGGGCAATTGCGAGCATCGGCCACAGCATGGGGACGAGCCTACTCAGACGCTGCGCAGGGTCCGCACGCCGCCGCCGGTCAGCAGCTCGACGATCCGCTCCCCCGCCGGCTTGCGCACGGCCACCCCGCACTCGGGACAGGTGAAGGAGTAGAAGGTGCTGCGCCGGCTGCCCCCGATGGCCAGCCGCAACTGGCCCGCGTCGAGTTCGAAGCGCGCCCGGCAGTCCGGGCAGGCGGCCTTGAACTGCACCATCCTCATCCGCGCGTCCCCCTCAGTTCCTCGTACCGCCCCGGTGCGCTTCCCCGCCCGGCCTCAGTGCTCTTCCTCGTACGCCGCCAGCGCCTCCCGGGCCGCCCTCCGCGCGCTGTCCGCCAGCTCCTGCGGGGCGGCGATCCGCCCGTCCCGGCCCAGCCGCAGCGCCAGCCGGCGCAAGGAGGCCGGATCCGGGGTGCGCAGCGTGATCCGCAGGCCGCCGTCCGCCAGCTCGCGGGCGCTGTCGTGCGGGTAGTACTCGGCCACCCACCGTCCGCCGGGCCCCACCTCGACGACCACCTCCGGGTCCTCCGCCGAGGGCTGCACCAGCCCCTCCGACAGGTCCCGCGGCTCGATCGCCGGCGGCTCGGCGCGCTCGTCCAGCAGCCGGATCTCGGCCACCCGGTCCAGCCGGAAGGTGCGCCGCGCCTCCGAGAGGTGGCACCAGCCCTCCATGTACGTGTGACCCACCGCGAACAGCCGGATCGGGTCGACCGTGCGCTCGGTCAGCTCGTCACGGGCCGGCGAGTAGTAGCGCAGCCACAGCCGGCGCCGCTCCGAGATCGCCCGGTCGACGTCGGCGAAGACCCCGCCCTCGGACTCGAAGGTCACGTTCAGCCGGGAGCTGGCCCCAGCCGCCTCACCGGCCGCCGCCTCCAGCTTCGCGGTGGCCCGCAGCAGCGCCTGCCGGTCGCTCTCGCGCAGGCCCGGCAGCGTCGCCACGGCCCGCGCGGCCACCAGCAGCGCGGTCGCCTCGTCGGCGGCCAGCCGCAGCGGCTCCGCCGTGGACTCGCCCGACGCGTCCGGGTTGCGCCACCAGATGCGCTCGCCGTCGGTGTCGATGTCCAGCAGGTCCCCACCGCGGAAGCTCGTCCCGCACATGGGCAGCACGTCGAGGTCCGAGATCAGCTCGTCCTCGCTGATCCCGAAAGCGCGGGCGACGTCCGCGATCCGCGCTCCCGGGCGCTCCCGCAGGTACGTCACCAGCGACAGCATCCGCCGGGTCTGGTCGATGGCGTTGGCGGCCATGTCGTTCGAGTCCCCCTCAGCCCTTGGCCACGGCGCGCAGCCGGTCCACCACGTCGGCCCGCAGATCGGCGGGCTCCAGCACCATCACGTCCGGCCCGAACTCCACCAGCCAGGCGTCCAGTCCGTGCCCGTACGGGATCTCCAGCTCGTCCCAGCCGCCACCGGCGTCCCGTACGGCCGTCGCCCGGGCCCGCAGCGGGTACCCCGCGCCCTGGCGCAGCCGGATCCGCGCCGAGCGGTCCGCCGTCTCGCCGGCCCAGCTCGCCACCGTCTCGCGCACGGTCACGACGTCCGGCACGTCGGCCGTGTACTTCCCGGCCCGCGACTTCACCTTCCCGGTGATCCGGGACAGCCGGAACACCCGCTCCGCGCCCCGCTCCCGGTCGAAGCCGGCCAGGTACCACTGGCCGCGCCAGCACTCCAGCGCCCACGGCTCCACCTGGCGCTGCTCGGGGCGCACCGCGTTGGACTTGCGGTAGTCGAAGGTCACCGGCCGGCGGTCGCGGCAGGCCAGCATCAGCGGCTCGAACGCCGCCTCGTGCACCGGGATGCGCGGCTCGATGGCGCTGTGCTGGCCCTCGTACGGGTCCCCCGCCTCCGGCATGCCCGCGGCCCGCAGCTTCTGCAGCGCGCCGCTCGCGGCGCCCGCCAGCCGGGCCTGCTGCCACACCTTGGCCGCCAGCCCCAGGGCCGCGGCCTCCTCGGCGTCCAACGACACCGGCGGCAGCCGGTTGCTGTCCCGGCGCGCCAGGTAGCCGATCTCCCCGTCGAGCGCCTCGACGGTCTCGATCACCAGGCCCAGCTCGCGCAGGTCGTCCTTGTCCCGCTCGAACATGCGGTTGAAGGAGTCGTCGGTACCGGCCTCCATGTAGGCCTCGATGGAGCCGCGCAGCTCCCGCTTGCTGAGCGGTCGGCGGGTGCCGAGCAGGCACAGTGCCAGATTCATCAGCCGCTCGGCCTTGGCAATCGCCACGACGCCCCTCGCCCCTCTCAAAGTCCTTGTGACCGTTGACCGTACCGCCCCGGCGCGCCCGGACAAAAGCGAGGGACCCCCGCCGGGCGGCGGGGGTCCCTCAAGCGATCGCGATCGGACGGATCAGACGCCCATCAGGTCGCAGACGAAGATCAGCGTCTCGCCGGGGGCGATGGCGCTGCCCGCGCCGCGGTCGCCGTACGCGAGGTGCGCCGGGATCGTCAGCTTGCGGCGGCCGCCGACCTTCATGCCCTGCACGCCCTGGTCCCAGCCCGCGATGACCTGGCCGACACCGAGCTGGAACTGCAGCGGGGTGCCGCGGTTCCAGGACGCGTCGAACTCCTCGCCCGTGGAGAAGGCGACACCCACGTAGTGGACCTTGACGAAGTCGCCCTTCTTGGCGACGGCGCCGTCGCCCTCCCAGATGTCGACGATCTCGAGATCGGTCGGGGCCGGACCCTCGGGGAAGTCGATCTCGGGCTTCTCGATGTTCACAGACACTGCTCCTTGAAACTTTTGAAGCTGGGCAACCCGGACAGTCTTACATCACGGCCAGGATGTCCAGCGAGAACACCAGGGTCGAGTTGGCCGGAATGCCGTTGGACTCCTTGTTGCCCAGACCCTGGTCCGGCGGGATGACCAGCAGGATGCGGCTGCCCACCTTCTTGCCCACGATGCCGTTCTTCAGGCCCTTCAGCGTCAGCTGGTCGAGCGGGAACGTCACCGGGTTGCCGGTGCCCGTGGCGTAGGTGCTGTCGAAGACCTTGCCGTCCTTCCACAGCTTGCCCACGTACTTCACGGCGACCTTGTCGGTCGGCTTCACGACCGCGCCCGCGCTCTCGAGCACGTAGTTCGACACGAGCTTCGTCGGCGCGGCGACCTTCGGAATCGTCAGCTCGGGAGCCTTGCCGTCGGTGTTCGTCCCCACCACCGGCAGGTTCTTGTCCTCCTGCGGGACGACCTTGCCCTGCGCGGACGCCGGGATCTGCTTCGCCTTCAGGATGTCCACCACGAACACCAGCGTCGCGTTCGGGCTGATGTCACCCTGGCCCTGCGCCCCGTAACCCAGCTCCGGCGGGATCACCAGCTCGACGCGGCTGCCGACCTTCTGGCCCTCCAGGCCCTGGTCCCAGCCCTTGATGACGCCGCCGGCGCCGATCGTCAGGTTGAACGGCTCGCCGCGGTCGAAGCTGTTGTCGAACGGCTTGTCCTTGTCCCATTGCTGACCGTAGTAGTTCACATCGGTCGCATCGCCCTTCTTCAGGGCGGGGCCCTTGCCCTCGGAGAGGACGACGACCTTCAGCTGCTTCGGCGGCTTCCCCTCCCCCTTCGCGAGGGTCGGCTTCTCCCCGAACTTCGCACCCGCGGTGATCGCGGGCGCGCCGTCGGACGTCTTGGCGGAGTCGGAGCCCTCCTTGTCGTCCCCGCACGCCGCAGTCGACAGCAGCAGAAGGGGGACGACCAGCAGGCCGGCAAGTCGGCGCACGTGTTCCTCAGATCTCTCTCACGGCACATCGGTCGCCGCCACTCTAAGGCGTGCCGAGGGCCCCGCACGAGAACGCACGGGGCCCGCACCACGGAGGACGCGCACCGCGGCGGGCCGGACGACACACCGCCCGGCCCGCCGCACCACGGGTCACATGCCCGCGATCAGCTTCTCCACCCGGTCGTCCACCGACCGGAACGGGTCCTTGCACAGCACCGTCCGCTGCGCCTGGTCATTGAGCTTCAGGTGCACCCAGTCCACCGTGAAGTCCCGACGCTGCTCCTGCGCCCGGCGGATGAAGTCCCCGCGCAGCCGCGCCCGAGTCGTCTGCGGCGGCACCGACTTGCCCTCGAAGATCTTGACGTCGTTGCACACCCGCGTCGCCTGGCCCTTGCGCTCCAGCAGGTAGTACAGGCCCCGCCGGCGGTGGATGTCGTGGTACGCCAGGTCTATCTGCGCCACCCGCGGGTTCGACATGGTCATGTTGTGCTTGGCCCGGTACCGCTCGATGAGCTTGTACTTCATGACCCAGTCGATCTCGGTGTCGATCCGGTCCAGGTCCTGCGCCTCGACCGCGTCCAGCGTGCGGCCCCACAGCTCCAGGACCTGCTCCACCGTGCCCGTACGGATCCCGCGGCGCTCGGCGAAGTCCACGGCCTTGTCGAAGTACTCCCGCTGGATCTCCAGCGCCGAGGCCTCCCGGCCGCTGGCCAGCCGCACCTTGCGCTGCCCCGTGATGTCGTGGCTGACCTCGCGGATCGCCCGGATCGGGTTCTCCAGGGTCAGGTCCCGCATCACGGTCCCCGCCTCGATCATCCGCAGCACCAGGTCGGTCGCCCCGACCTTCAGCAGCATCGTCGTCTCCGACATGTTCGAGTCGCCGACGATGACGTGCAGGCGGCGGTAGCGCTCGGCGTCCGCGTGCGGCTCGTCACGGGTGTTGATGATGGGGCGCGAGCGGGTGGTCGCCGAGCTGACGCCCTCCCAGATGTGCTCCGCACGCTGGCTCACGCAGTAGACCGCACCGCGCGGGGTCTGCAACACCTTCCCCGCGCCGCAGATCAGCTGCCTCGTCACCAGGAACGGGATCAGGATGTCCGCGAGCCGGGAGAATTCCCCGTGCCGCGCCACCAGATAGTTTTCGTGGCAACCGTACGAGTTGCCCGCCGAGTCGGTGTTGTTCTTGAAGAGATAGACGTCGCCCGCGATTCCCTCCTCGTGCAGGCGACGCTCCGCGTCCACCAGCAGACCTTCGAGAATGCGCTCGCCGGCCTTGTCGTGGGTGACCAGTTCGGTCACGTTGTCGCATTCGGGAGTTGCGTATTCCGGATGCGAACCCACGTCCAGATACAGGCGGGCACCGTTCCGCAGGAACACGTTGCTGCTGCGGCCCCATGACACGACACGGCGGAAGAGGTAGCGCGCCACTTCGTCAGGAGACAGTCGGCGCTGTCCCCTGAACGTGCACGTGACGCCGTACTCGTTCTCCAGCCCGAAAATGCGGCGGTCCATGTCTGAACATTACGCCTTCCGCACTGCTCGCAAACCGGGTTCGGCGGCGCCGTTTCGATCATTTTCCCGACCGGGCCGCGCGACGCCCTCGCGACACGGCGGGCGCGGACGCGCGGAAGGCCCGCCGGCGCCACCGCCGACGGGCCTTCCGCCCGGTACGCCCCAAGGGCCCGCGTCGCTAGGCGGACACGCCCGCCGCCGTGTCCGCGGCCCGGTCCGTCGCCGCGTCGGCGGCCCGGTCCCCGGCCTCGACGGTCGGCTCCGAGACCGCCACGGCCACGCTCCGGCCGCCCGTCGCCATCACCCGCTGAGTCACCATCAGGACCACGAACGCGGCGGCGCCGCCGCCCGCGGCCACCGCGAAGCTCGCCGCCGTGCCCGCCAGTTCCGCCACCGGACCGGCCGCCGCCGTACCGATCGCCGCACCCACGCCGAAGAACGTCACCAGCCACGAGAACGCCTCGGTCACCGTGCCGGTCGGTGCGTGCCGGTCCACCACCAGGAACGCACACGCCAGCGAGGGCGCCAGACACACGCCCGCCAGCGCCGCCAGCGCCGACATCGCCCACGGACCCGGCACCAGCAGCAGCGGCACGTACCCCGCCGCCAGCAGCCCGACCAGCACCCGCAGCCGCCGCTCCGGCGCGCCGGCCCACTGCCGGGCCCCGTACGCCACGCCGCCGATCAGGGCGCCCAGGCCCACGGCCGCCATCAGCCAGCCGTACACCGCCTGGCCGCCGTGGTCGTCCGCGTACGCCACGCCCGCCACGCTGATCGAACCCAGCGCCGAGCCCACGAAGAAGAACGCCGTCAGCAGCGCCAGCAGCCCCTTGGACCGCAGCGCGCCCAGCCAGTGCGCCTCGCGCGGCGCCGAGCGCCAGACCCGGGCCGGCTCCGCGGTCACCACCGCCAGCGCGCCCAGCACGCCCAGCAGGTTGATCACCATCAGCGCGGCCGCCGGGGACCACAGCGCCACCAGCAGCGTCACGAGCAGCGGACCGACCGTGTACATGATCTCCTGGGCCACGGCGTCCATCGCGTACGCCTGGTGCACCCGCTCCTCGCGGCCGCCCAGCACGCTCGGCCACAACGCCCGCAGGCCGCCCTCCAGCGGGGGCGTGAACAGGCCGGCGACCACCGCCGCCGCGTACGCCAGCACCAGCGAGCCGGTGCCGGCCATCGCCAGGACGCCCATCGCCAGCGCCGAGACCACCGCCGCCGGGAGCTGGACGCGCGGCTGCCCGTACAGGTCGACCGCCCGGCCGAGCAGCGGCTGGCCCACCGCCGTGGCCAGGCCGTAAGCGGCCGCCAGCGCGCCCGCGAGGGAGTAGCTGCCGCCCTCCGCCCGGATGAACAGCACGATGGCGATGTTCGCCGTCGCCGTGGGCAGCCGGCCCACCAGCGTGCCCACCAGCAGCCGCGCCGCGTACCGAGTCCTGAGCAGCTCCGCGTATCCCGCGGCCATCCCCGCCACCTTCCCGCCCGGCACCCGCCGGGGTTTTACGTATAACTTCAGAAGTCATACGTACCATGACCCCAGCCGACCGGTCCACCCCGGATCCCCTGACCAGGCCCTTTGGAGGCAGAACGTGACGAGGCCCACCAGCCGTGACGTGGCCCGCGCCGCCGGCGTCTCCCAGGCCACCGTCTCGCTCGTCCTCGGCGACAAGTGGACCGGCCGGGTCTCCCCCCGCACCGCCGACCTCGTCCGCAGTGCCGCCGCCGAGCTCGGCTACCGCCCCAACCTCGCCGCCCGCGGCCTACGGCTCGGCACCACCCGCACCGCCCTGCTCGTGGTCCCCGCCCTCACCAACGAGTTCTTCGCCCGCGTCTACACCGGCGCCGCCCGCGTCGCCGCCGCCCACGACTTCGGCGTCGTCCTCTACCCCAACCCCAGCCCCGGCGGCATCGGCCCCGCCCGCGACCCCTTCGCCTCCGCCCGCACCGCCCTCGACGGCGTCATCGCCTCGTCGATGGCCGTCGACGCCCTCGAGACCATCAAGGGCGCCGACCTCCCGCTCGTGATGCTCGACAGCGACCCCGCCGCCGGCGGAGCGGCCGCGTACGTCAACCTCGCCATCGCCGACGGCATCCGCCGGACCACCCGCCACCTGGTCGGACTCGGCCACCGCCACGTCCTCCACCTCGCCGCGGACGTCGACACCTGGACCTTCCACGTCCGCGCCCTGGCCGTCGCGGAAGCCCTCGCCGAAACCCCCGGCACCCGGCTCGCGCGCACCCGCGCCGCCCTCACCGTCGACGCCGCCCGCGCCGCCACCGAGGCCGCCCTCACCCGCCACAGCGCGGCCTCCGACCGCCCCACCGCCATCGTCTGCGACGACGACATCCTCGCCGCCGGCGCCTGCAAGGCCGCCCGCCGCCTCGGTCTGCGCGTCCCCGACGACCTCTCCGTCACCGGCTTCGACGACCTCGCCCTGGCCACCGCCGTCGAGCCCGAGCTCACGACCGTCGCCCTCCCCGCCGAGCAGGTCGGCGAACACGGCATGAACGCCCTCCTCGCCGTCCTCGACGGCCGCAGCTGGGACGCCCCCGAGCTCCCCGTCGACCTGGTCGTCCGCGGCTCCACGGCCGCACCCCCGCGCACCGCCTGACGCCCACTCCCCCGGACACGACGGCGCCCCGGCCCCGTGGGATCCACGGGACCGGGGCGCGTGACCGGAGGAGAGGACGGACTACTCTCCGTCGTCCTCCGAGGCGGCGTCGCTCGAGACGACCTCCGCCTGCGTCTCCTTCGACACCTCCGGCTGCAGCAGCCGCTCCAGCTGCCGCCCCCGGATCCGCTTGAACTTGCGCTGCTGGCTCCGCGTACGGTCCAGCACCGCCACCTCCAGCCGGTCCGCCGGAATGTCCCGGTCCGACCCGTTGGCCTGGCTGGACAGCGCCTGCACCGCCAGCTTCAGCGCCTCCGGCAGGGACATGCCGTCCCGGTGCCGCTGGTCGAGGTAGCTGCTGATCGACTCGGCGTTGCCGCCGACCGCGACCGAGCCGTGCTCGTCCACGATCGACCCGTCGTGCGGGAGCCGGTAGATCTGGTCGCCCGCGGCCGTCGCACCGACCTCCGCGACCACCAGCTCCACCTCGTACGGCTTCTCGCCCGCCGACGAGAAGATCGTGCCGAGCGTCTGGGCGTACACGTTCGCCAGACCGCGGGCCGTGACGTCGTCACGGTCGTACGTGTAGCCGCGCAGGTCCGCGTACCGGACACCGCCGATGCGCAGGTTCTCGTACTCGTTGTACTTGCCGGCGGCCGCGAAGCCGATCCGGTCGTAGATCTCGCTGAACTTGTGCAGCGCGCGGGACGGGTTCTCGCCGACGAACACGATTCCGTCGGCGTACTGCAGCACGACGAGGCTGCGGCCGCGGGCGATGCCCTTGCGGGCGTATTCCGCCCGGTCGGCCATGGCCTGCTGGGGTGACACATAGAACGGCGTCGACACCGGCTATCCGTCCCTTCCTTCTCAGTGACGAACTCGATGACGAATGGTCAGAGCAGCGCGGCGCGCGGCCCGTCGGGCTGTTCCAGGCGGCGCTCGGTGATCGAGCGGGCCAGTGCCGCGGACTCGTCTTCCGTGAGCCTCCGGAAGCCCTCGTCGGTGATGACGGTGACGATCGGGAAGATCCGGCGGGCCAGGTCCGGACCACCGGTCGCCGAGTCGTCGTCGGCCGCGTCGTAGAGGGCCTGCACGACGAGGGTCGTGGCCTGCTCCTCCGTCAGGTCGTCGCGGTAGAGCTTCTTCATCGACCCGCGGGCGAAGATCGAGCCGGAGCCGGTGGCGGCGTACCCGTGCTCCTCGGAGCGGCCGCCGGTGACGTCGTAGGAGAAGATCCGGCCCTTCTCCCTGCCCTCGTCCCAGCCGGCGAAGAGGGGCACCACGGCCAGGCCCTGCATGGCCATGCCGAGGTTGCTGCGGATCATGGTGGAGAGGCGGTTGGCCTTGCCCTCCAGAGAGAGCGTGGCGCCCTCGACCTTCTCGAAGTGCTCCAGCTCCAGCTGGAACAGCTTGACCATCTCGACGGCCAGGCCGGCCGTACCCGCGATGCCCACCGCGGAGTACTCGTCGGCCGGGAAGACCTTCTCGATGTCGCGCTGCGCGATCATGTTGCCCATCGTGGCCCGCCGGTCACCTGCGAGCACGACCCCGCCGGGGAACGTCGCCGCCACGATCGTGGTGCCGTGCGGCGCCTCGACGATGCCCTCCGGCAGCTTCCGGCCGCCCGGGAGCATCTCCGGCGCGTGGCTCCCCAGGAAGTCCATGAAGGACGAGGACCCCGGCGTCAGGAAGGCAGCTGGTAGACGCCCGGTGCGATCAAAATTGGCTTCCACGCCTGTCCCTCCAGGTATGTGACGGCCCGACGCTGCTCGTCGGGACGGATTCCCAACGTGCCGATGCCTGAACTGCTGTTGGTACGCGGTACGGGTGGGACCTTACCCGCCCGGCGGTGATGATCCACATGCGCCGCCGGAGCGGTCGAGGAGGTGCGCGGCACGCCCGGAGACGCCGGTCGGGACCGTGGCGGCGCCGGAGCACCGCCACAGCTCCCACTCAGCGACCCGCCCCCCGCGAGATCTTCGATTCGAAGGTCAGGTGACCTTACTGGCCGCCCTTTTGTACGAATGACCTCACGAAATCCTCGGCGTTCTCCTCGAGTACGTCATCGATTTCGTCGAGGACGGAGTCGACGTCGTCCGAGAGCTTCTCCTGCCGCTCCTTGAGGTCGGTGGCCGCCTCCGCGGTCTGCTCCTCCACCTCTTCGGTGGAGCGCGTGGCCTTCTGCTGCCCGCCGCCGGTGTCCTTGGTCGCCATGTCTACCTCACCCCGCTACTCGGTTCGAGATCTCAAGATCAGACCCTGCTCAGACCCTACAAGGAGGGTCTGACTTTCGGTCCCGTACTTTTCGTACGTCCGGGATTACTTCCATGATTCCCGGACGGACCGGCTTTCAGCCGCGTTCAGCTGCCCGACAGGACCCGGACCAGGTCCTCCGCGGTCCGGCAGCGGTCGAGCAGTTCCTTGACGTGCTTGCGGGTACCCCGGAGGGGTTCCAGGGTGGGGACCCGCTGGAGGGAGTCGCGGCCCGGGAGGTCGAAGATCACCGAGTCCCAGGAGGCGGCCGCGACGTCGTCCGCGTACTGCTCCAGGCAGCGCCCGCGGAAGTACGCCCGGGTGTCCTCGGGCGGCTTGCTCTCGGCCCGCTCGACGGCGTCCTCGGACAGGAGCCGCTTCATCTTGCCGCGGGCCACCAGACGGTTGTACAGGCCCTTGTCGGGCCGTACGTCGGAGTACTGCAGGTCGACCAGGTGCAGCCGGGCCGCGTCCCAGTCCAGTCCGTCCCGGCGCCGGTAGCCCTCGAGGATCTCCCGCTTGGCGATCCAGTCGAGCTCGCCGGACAGGCTCATCGGGTCGCCCTCGAGCCGGTTCAGCACGTCCTCCCACCGAGTGAGGACGTCCTTGGTCTGCTCGTCCGCGTCGACCCCGAAACGCTCCTCTACGTACTTTCGGGCGAGCTCGAAGTACTCCATCTGAAGCTGCACGGCGGTCAGCGTGCGGCCGCTGCGCAGCGTGATCAGCTGGGTCAGACCGGGGTCGTGGGAGACCTGGTGCAGGGTCCGCACCGGCTGCTCCACGGCCAGGTCCACGGTGATGAAGTTGTCCTCGATCATGGACAGCACCAGGGCCGTGGTGCCGAGCTTGAGGTAGGTGGAGATCTCGGAGAGGTTGGCGTCGCCGATGATCACGTGCAGCCGGCGGTACTTCTCCGCGTCCGAGTGCGGCTCGTCGCGGGTGTTGATGATGGGCCGCTTGAGGGTGGTCTCCAGACCGACCTCGACCTCGAAGTAGTCGGCGCGCTGGCTGATCTGGAAGCCGTGCTCGCGACCGTCCTGGCCGATGCCGACGCGGCCGGCGCCGGTGACGACCTGGCGGCTGACGAAGAAGGGCGTCAGGTGGCGCACGATGTCCGAGAAGGGGGTCTCCCGCTTCATCAGGTAGTTCTCGTGCGTGCCGTAGGAGGCGCCCTTGTTGTCGGTGTTGTTCTTGTAGAGGTGGATGGGCTGGGCGCCGGGGAGCTGGGCGGCGCGCTCGGCGGCCTCGGCCATGATCCGTTCGCCGGCCTTGTCCCAGAGGACGGCGTCGCGGGGGTTGGTGACCTCGGGCGAGCTGTACTCGGGGTGGGCGTGGTCGACGTAGAGGCGGGCGCCGTTGGTGAGGATGACGTTGGCGAGGCCGATGTCCTCGTCGGTGAGCTGGCTGCTGTCGGCGGCCTCACGGGCGAGGTCGAAGCCGCGGGCGTCCCGCAGCGGGTTCTCCTCCTCGAAGTCCCAGCGGGCGCGGCGCGCCCGGTGCATCGCCGCCGCGTAGGCGTTGACGATCTGGGACGAGGTGAGCATGGCATTGGCGTTGGGGTGGCCGGGGACGGAGATCCCGTACTCCGTCTCGATGCCCATTACTCGCCGTACGGTCATGCGGCCCTCCTTGCCCGGCGGCGCTCCGCTTCGGGAGCGGCGCTCAAGTACCGCTGGTGCTCCGGTGCGTGTGCGGTGGGTGCGTGTGCGGTGCCCGTCTCCGCGTTCGCGCGGCCGGCGGTACGGAAGAGCCTAGAACGGCTCCGCGCTGCTGGGGAGATCATTTCGGTCATTGCCGTGAGTGCGGTTCCGGCCGGAAATGCAGTCGGCTGCGGGTGCCCGTGGTAGGGCACCCGCAGCCGCCCTGTTTTTCAGAGGTACTGACCGGTGTTCGCCACCGTGTCGATGGAGCGTCCGGTGTCCGCGCCCTGCTTTCCGGTGACGAGGGTACGGATGAATACGATCCGCTCGCCCTTCTTTCCGGAGATCCGGGCCCAGTCGTCGGGGTTGGTGGTGTTCGGGAGGTCCTCGTTCTCCTTGAACTCGTCCACGCAGGCCTGGAGGAGGTGCGAGACGCGGAGGCCCTTTTGGTTGTGGTCGAGGAAGTTCTTGATCGCCATCTTCTTGGCCCGGTCCACGATGTTCTGGATCATGGCGCCGGAGTTGAAGTCCTTGAAGTAAAGGACTTCCTTGTCGCCGTTCGCGTACGTGACTTCGAGGAAGCGGTTCTCCTCGGATTCCGCGTACATCTGCTCGACGACGGTCTGGATCATGCTGGCGACCGTGGTCTCCGGGGAGCCCTGGTGTTCGGACAGGTCGTCCGTGTGCAGGGGCAGGGAGGCCTTGAGGTACTTCGTGAAGATGTCCTTGGCCGCCTCGGCGTCGGGACGCTCGATCTTGATCTTCACGTCGAGTCGGCCGGGGCGCAGGATGGCCGGGTCGATCATGTCCTCGCGGTTGGAGGCGCCGATCACGATCACGTTCTCCAGGCCCTCGACGCCGTCGATCTCGGCGAGGAGCTGGGGGACGATGGTGTTCTCGACGTCGGAGCTGACGCCGGAGCCGCGGGTGCGGAAGAGCGACTCCATCTCGTCGAAGAAGACGATGACGGGGGTGCCCTCGCTGGCCTTCTCGCGGGCCCGCTGGAAGACGAGGCGGATGTGCCGCTCGGTCTCGCCGACGTACTTGTTGAGGAGCTCGGGGCCCTTGATGTTCAGGAAGTAGGACTTCCCGGCGGGCTGGCCGGAGACCTCGGCGACCTTCTTCGCAAGGGAGTTGGCGACGGCCTTGGCGATGAGCGTCTTGCCGCAGCCGGGGGGCCCGTACAGCAGGACGCCCTTGGGCGGCCGCAGTTCGTGCTCCTTGAAGAGGTCGGGGTAGAGGTAGGGGAGCTCGACGGCGTCGCGGATCAGCTCGATCTGGTTGCCCAGGCCGCCGATCTTGTCGTAGTCGATGTCCGGGACCTCTTCGAGGACGAGCTCCTCGACCTCGCTCTTGGGGATGACCTCGTACACGTACCCGGACCGGGCGTCGAGCAGGAGGGCGTCGCCGGAGCGGAGGGTGATGTCGAGCAGGGGCTCGGCGAGCCGGACCACCCGCTCCTCGTCGGTGTGGCCGATGACGAGGGCGCGCTCGCCGTCCTCGAGGACTTCCTTGAGGGTGACGATGTCGCCGGAGCGCTCGTATTCCATGGCCTCGACCACGTTGAGCGCTTCGTTGAGCATGACCTCCTGGCCGCGCCGGAGGTCTTCCGGCTCGACGCTGGGGCTCACGTTCACGCGGAGCTTTCGACCTCCGGTGAAGATGTCGACGGTGCCGTCCTCGTTCGCCTGGAGAAAGACGCCGAATCCGGCCGGCGGCTGTGCGAGGCGGTCGACTTCTTCCTTGAGGGCGACGATCTGGTCGCGGGCCTCACGGAGTGTGTTCGCCAGTCGTTCGTTCTGAGCGGAGACGCCGGCCAGGTTGGTCTGCAGCTCGACGATCCGCTCTTCGAGAATCCTCGTGTGTCGCGGAGAGTCGGCGAGCTTCCGGCGCAGGACGGCGATTTCCTGCTCGAGATAGGCAACCTGACCGGCGGGGTCATCGGACCCCCGCCCCGGCCGGATGCCGCGGTTGATGTCGTCGTCGTGGGCTGCCACGGTCCTCACCTCCTCCAAGGGGAGCTGGACGCTTCCTGACCCTACCTGGGCTGGTGGTGATTGAAACCCCTAGATCACAAAGACGGTAGGGGTGTGTCTGATCTTCACCCTTGCGTACTCCCTCACGCCAGGGGAATACCCACCCATCAACATCTGAAAGCGGCCGGTTGTAAGGTCGAACCGTTCAACACCCGTCGGGGCTGGCGCGACTTGCGTCTTGTTGGATCACAGCGCGCAGGGAAGTGCAGGAGAGATGACCGTGCAGCACGAGGTGGCCGCGGAGTCCGCCGGTGAGGGCCAGGAGGCCCTGGAGGTCTGGATCGATCAGGACCTGTGCACCGGGGACGGGATCTGCGTGCAGTACGCGCCGGAGGTCTTCGAGCTGGACATCGACGGCCTGGCGTACGTGAAGAGCGCCGACGACGAGCTGCTGCAGGAGGCGGGGGCGACGACGCCGGTGCCGCTGCCGCTGCTGCAGGACGTGGTCGACTCGGCGAAGGAGTGCCCGGGCGACTGCATCCACGTAAGGCGTGTTTCGGACAGGGTCGAGGTCTACGGCCCTGACGCGGAGTGACGGATCACACACTCCCCGACGTGGCCGGTTCCGATCGATCGCTCTCGACGAACGCCCTGCCGGTCCAACGCCAGGCGGCGTCACGGGTGAGGTCGGGGCAGCAGCGGGGCACGTCGAGTGACGAGTAGCCGCTGAGCTCGGCGGTGACGGCGCCCTCGCGGACGGCGAGGGCGGTCACGATGCGCCGTTTCGCGGGCGAGAGCAGGGTGGCGACGACGCGGGGTCGAGCGTTTTCGGCCGTTTCGCGGGTGAGTACGTAGATCCCGTGCGGCGGGGTGCCCGATCCGGCGTCGCAGCGGACGGCCGCCACGGTCTCGGGGCGGCCGTCGCCGTCGAGGTCGCCCGCGGCACGGGCGGTGATCTTCTCGGGGAAGCCGTGGCAGTCCAGGGGGAAGTCGACCCCGGTGGGGTCGGGTGCGGCGGGTGCGGGTCCCGGGGCCGCGTGCGCGGTGCCGGCGGCGCGCTGGGGCTGGAGCAGTCCGGCGCCCGCGACCACCGCGGCCATGGCCGCCGCCGTGGCGACCCAGTGGACGGGCCGGGTGCGGGTGTGGGCCAGTTCCGGGAGGGCGGGGGTCTGCACGCGGGGTGTCTCCAGTGCGAGTGCTGCCGGGGCTGAGCCAGCATCGTGCCACACCTCACACCGGTGCGGAACGGCCGGGTCCGACGGTGGCCGGGACGGCCCGGCCCGGTGCGCTCCGGGCCCTGTCGGACGGTGGACCCGGCCGCTGCGCGCCGCGTCCGTCGCGGGCGGCAACGAAAGGGCGCCGTGCCCCAGTTCTGCCGCCGGTGGCGGTAACGGGGGCACGGCGCCGTGGTGTTGGTGGGGTCGGTCCCTGCCGGAGCGGGCGTCAGCCGCGGCCGGAGCCGCCGGACTGGCTGCCGGGGCCCTCGTAGTCCTCGCCGTACGCGCCCTTGGCGGGGCGGCGGCGGCGCAGCGGGGGCTCGACGCCGTCGGCGAGGCGGCGGGCGGTGACAAGGAAGCCGGTGTGGCCGATCATCCGGTGGTCCGGGCGGACGGCGAGGCCCTCGACGTGCCAGTTGCGGATCATCGATTCCCACGGCTGGGGCTCGGCGAAGCAGCCGGCCTCACGGATGGACTCGACGGTCTTGGACAGCTGGGTGGTGGTGGCCACGTAGCAGCAGAGGATGCCGCCGGGGACCAGGGCCTTGGAGACGGCCTCCAGGCACTCCCAGGGGGCGAGCATGTCGAGTATGACCCGGTCGACGTCCGTGTCGGAGAGGTTGTCCTGGAGGTCGCCGACGGTGAGCTGCCACGCGGGGTGGGGGCCACCGAAGTAGCGCTCCACGTTCTGCGTGGCGATCTCGGCGAAGTCCGCGCGTCGCTCGTAGCTGTGCAGCATGCCCTGGTCGCCGATGGCGCGCAGCAGGAAGCTGCTCAGGGAGCCGGAGCCCACTCCCGCTTCCACGACGCGGGCGCCGGGGAAGATGTCGGCGAAGGCCAGGATCTGGCCCGCGTCCTTGGGGTAGACCACGGCGGCGCCGCGGGGCATGGACAGGACGTAGTCGGGGAGCAGCGGGCGCAGCGCGAGGTACGCGACGTTCCCGGTGGTACGGACAACACTGCCCTCGGGAGCACCGATCAGCTCGTCGTGGGGGAAGGAACCCTTGTGGGTGTGGAAGTTCTTCCCGGCTTCGAGCGTGAAGGTGTAGTGGCGTCCCTTGGGGTCGGTGAGCTGGACCTGGTCCCCGACCTTGAAGGGCCCGCGACGGCGGGCGGCACCGGTCGGTTCGGACATGTGACCAGAGTACCGGGGTTATGCGGACGGCCGTGCCATGGCCTTGACGAAGGCCTTCTCGACATCGGCGGCGGAGAGCACGCCGTAGATCTCGCCGGTGGGTTCGAGGACGAGGTACTCGGTGGCGGGGGCGGTGCGGAGGGTGTCGATGAGCTCTTCGCCGACGAGGTCTGCGGAAACCTTCATGCCGTCGGTGAGGTCCTGCGCCACGGAGCTGACCGGGACCCAGGGGCGGCGGTGCTCGGGGACGGCGGCGATGGCGCTCTCGCGGACGAGGGCGATGGGGTTGCCCTGCCCGTCGGTGACGACGAGCGCGCGGGCGCCGGCCTCGTTGGCGCGGCGGAGCGCCTCGGAGAGGGGGGTGGCGGCCTCGACGGGGGCGGCGCGGCGGGTGAGGGCGCGGGCGCGCAGTTCGGGCAGGTGCTGGCGGAGCCGGGCCATGCGGAGGCTGTTGCCGGCGCCGGTCCAGATGATGGCGGCGAGGATCGCGGCGAGCAGGGCGTCGGTGACGGTGTCCATGCCGACGGTGTCGGCGGCCTCGGTGCCCAGGAACCCGGTCTGGGTGAGCAGCGGGAGGCCGACGAGGACGGCGACGGCGAGGGCGCGGCCGACCCAGGCGGCGGCGACGGTGCCGGTCATGGGGTTGCCGGTGATGCCCCAGACGACGGCGCGCAGCATGCGGCCGCCGTCGAGCGGGAGGCCGGGCAGCAGGTTGAAGGCGGCGACGATCAGGTTGGAGATCATCAGGCCGGCGAGGAGGACGCCGGGGACGGTGCCGGGTTCGACGGCCTGCATGCCGGCGTAGAAGAGGCCTGCGAGGACGAGGGAGAGCAAGGGGCCGACGAAGGCGAGGACGAACTCGCGGCCGGGGGTCTCGGACTCCTTCTCGATCTCGGAGACGCCGCCGAAGAACTGGAGCTGGATGCGGCGCACGGGGAGCCGGAAGCGCAGGGCGGCGACGGTGTGGGCGAGTTCGTGGACGAGGACGGAGGCGTAGAAGGCGATCGCGAAGAACAGGGCGACGAGGTAGCGCAGCAGGCCGAGGTCGGGGAGGATCCGGTCGAGCTGGCCGCCGAAGACCCAGGTGATCAGGGCCGCGACGAGGAACCAGCTGGGGGCCACGTAGACGGGCACGCCGAAGGGGCGGCCCATGGGGAGGCCGCCGCCGGGTCCGGGGTCGCGCGGGGGGCGCTTGTTCTCGTCCCCGGTTGCGTCGCTGTCGGCCACGGTTGCCTTCCTGTCGGAATGTGATGCCTCGATCATGCAGTGTGAGGGGGGTCGTCGTCGATGGTATGCCGCGCTGTCGGTGGCGGGCCGTAGGGTGGTGGGTCATGGAGACGAGCCCCGCGGCGCCCGCGCCCAGCCCCGGTACGCCCGGGTCCCGCCCCGACACCCCGGCGCCGGACGCGGTGGCGTCCGTACCCGAGCGGACCGCCGAGGCGGCCCGGCCCACGTCGTTGTCGCCGTCGCGGGCGAGCGACTTCATGCAGTGTCCGCTGCTGTACCGGTTCCGGGTGATCGACCGGCTGCCGGAGAAGCCCAGTGCCGCGGCTACCCGCGGGACGCTGGTGCACGCCGTGCTGGAGCGTCTCTTCGACCATCCTGCCGCGGAGCGCACGGTGCCGCGGGCGAAGGAGCTGCTGCCGGGTCAGTGGGACCGGCTGTTGGAGTCCAGGCCGGAGCTGGCGGAGCTGTTCGAGGGCGACGCGGACGGGGAGCGGCTGACGGGCTGGCTGGCGGAGGCCGAGGCGCTGGTGGAGCGCTGGTTCACGCTGGAGGACCCGACGCGGCTGGAGCCGGTGGAGCGGGAGTTCTTCGTCGAGGCCGAGCTGGATTCGGGGCTCCGGCTGCGGGGGATCATCGACCGGGTGGACGTGGCGCCGACGGGCGAGGTGCGGATCGTCGACTACAAGACGGGCAAGGCGCCGCGGGCGGAGTACGCGGACGGCGCGCTGTTCCAGATGAAGTTCTACGCGCTGGTGGTGTGGCGGCTGCGGAACGTGGTGCCCCGGCGGTTGCAGCTGGTGTACCTGGGGTCGGGGGACGTGCTGACGTACGACCCGGTGCCGGGGGACCTCGAGCGCGTGGAGCGCAAGCTGCTGGCGCTGTGGGAGGCCATCCGGGAGGCGACGGAGTCGGGTGACTGGCGGCCGCGGCCGACGAAGCTGTGCGGTTGGTGCGACCACCGGGCGGTGTGTCCGGAGTTCGGGGGGACGCCGCCGCCGTATCCGCTGACGATCATCCCGCGACAGGATGCGGTGCTTCCGGCCGAGTCCTGATATGCCGGGAGGGGCACCGCGGTGACGGTCCGCGGTGCCGCCGACGACGAAGACGAGCGCGAAGAGGTTTCCCGTGGCGATCCGTGTCCTGTTGGTGGACGACCAGCCGCTGCTGCGCACCGGTTTCCGGATGATCCTGGAGGCGGAGGCGGACCTCGCGGTGGTGGGTGAGGCCGGTGACGGTCTGCAGGCGCTGGAGCAGGTGCGGGCGCTGCAGCCGGACGTGGTGCTGATGGACATCCGGATGCCGCGGATGGACGGGGTGGAGGCGACCCGGCAGATCACCGGCCCGGACCGGTCGGGGCCGGTGAAGGTGCTGGTGCTGACCACGTTCGACCTGGACGAGTACGTGGTGGAGGCGCTGCGGGCGGGGGCGAGCGGGTTCCTGCTGAAGGACGCGCCGGCGGCGGAGCTGGTGCAGGCGATCCGGGTGGTGGCGGCGGGCGAGGCGATGTTGGCGCCGAGCATCACGCGGCGGCTGCTCGACAAGTACGCGGGCCACCTGCCGTCGGGCGAGGAGCCGGTGCCGGACACGCTGGGCACGCTGACGGAGCGGGAGGTCGAGGTGCTGAAGCTGGTGGCTCGGGGCCTGTCGAACGCCGAGATCGCGGCGGACCTGTTCGTGAGCGAGACGACGGTCAAGACGCACGTGGGGCACGTGCTGACGAAGCTGGGGCTGCGGGACCGGGTGCAGGCGGCCGTGTACGCGTACGAGAGCGGGCTGGTGCGCCCGGGGGCGCAGTAGCCGGATGCCCGGGTAGGCGGCGGGGCGGGCCGCCGGTCCGTGCGGCCGCAGGTCGGCACGGCCGGTCGCCGGTGGCCGTGGCACGCCGAAGGGCCGGGTCGCCGCGGGAAGCGGCGGCCCGGCCCTGCTGCACGGCGGTGCGTTCGGGGGCCGGCCCGGCCCGCCCGTACGGGGGGCCGGGCCGGCGGCGGGGGTCAGCCCTTGCTGATCTCCCAGAAGCGGAAGACCGTCGAGGCGTCGAGGGACCACTGCAGGCCGGTGACGTTGTCGCGGGCGACGGCGTACTGCTTGCTCTGCCACAGGGGCAGGATCGGCACGTCGTCGGCGACGATGTCCTGGAGCTTGGTGTAGTCCTTGTCGGTCTGGGTGCGGTCGGCCGCGGCGGAGGTCTTGGGGATGATCCCGCCGTTGATGGCGTCGTTCTCGTAGTTGTTGCCGAGGACGTTGTCCTTGCCGAAGAACGGCTGGGTGAAGTTGTCGGGGTCCGGGTAGTCGGGCACCCAGCCCTTGACGTAGACGCCGTACTTGCCGGCGGCGATGTCCTTCTCGTACTGCTCGAACTCGACGGACTTCATGTCGGCGTCGAACAGGCCGCTCGCGTTGAGCTGCTTGGCGATGAGGCCGAGCTCGGCGTCGGTGCTGGGGCCGTAACGGGACGGCGTGGACCAGAGCGTGAGCTTGACCTTGTCCGTGATCCCGGCCTTGCGCAGGACCTGCTTGGCCTTGTCGGGCTGGGGGGAGCCGCCGTACTTGTCGAAGAACGGGGTGGTGTGCGCGCTGATGCCCGAGGGGATGATCGAGTACAGCGGGATGGCGGTGCCGGCGAACACCTCGCGGACCAGGGCCTCGCGGTCGACGAGGTAGGCGACGGCCCGGCGGATGGCGAGCTGGCCGGCGGTCTTGTCGTTCATGTTGAAGACGAGGTGCTCGACCTCGGCTCCGGCGCCCTGGACGACGTCGATCTGCGAGCCGTCGCCGGCGGTGGCGCCGGCGCCGAGGTCGGCGGTGTCCTTGGCGGCCAGGCCGCGGAAGGCGAAGTCGACCGTGCCGTCCTCGATGGCCTTCTTGAGGGCCGCCTGGTCGTTGTGGAAGAACTTCATGGTGACGCCGGTGTTCTTGGGCTTGGCCTCGCCCTTGTAGGTCTTGCTGACCGAGAACTTGGCGCTGTCCTTGCCGAAGGACTCCAGCATGTAGACGCCCGAGCCGACCGCCTTGCCGTCCGTGCGGACCTTGTCGGCGGGGTACTCGCGGTGGTCGACGATCGAGCCCGCGCCCGACGCGATCTTGCTGGGGAAGGTCGCGTCGGGCGTCTTGAGCTTGAAGACGACGGTCTGGGCGTCGGGGGTGTCCATGCTCGCGATGTTGGTGAGCATGACGGCCGGGCCGCTGTCGTCGTTGATCTTCAGCGTGCGCTCGAAGGAGAACTTGACGTCCTCGGACGTGAGGTCGTTGCCGTTGCTGAACTTCAGGCCGGAGCGCAGGGTGCAGCGGTAGACGCGGCTGCCACCGCCGTCGAAGCCGCATTCCTGCGCGGCGTCGGGCTCGGGGGTGGTGCTGCCCTTGGGGAAGTGCAGCAGGGACTGGAAGACGTTGTTGAACAGCAGCCAGGAGCCCGGGTCGTAACCCGAGGCCGGGTCCACGGCCTGTACGTCGTCCGACATTCCCATGACCACCGTCTGCCCGCTGCCCGCGGATGCGCTCTCGTCCGAACCGCAACCGCTGAGCAGGGCGGCTGCGGTCGCCGCTCCGAGCGGGGCCGCCAACCACTGGTTACGTCGTCTCACGCGAACGTGCCTCACTGTCTGTACTGGGGGTGTCCTCCGGCCCGCGGGGGTGCGCTGCCGGTTGTCGCTGGGGGTCAGCCGCTCACGCCGCGGCCGAGCTCCCAGAGCTGGAGGTCCGAGATGTTGTTGACCGACCACTCGACGCCGGTGATGCCGTCGCGAGCCGCGACGTACTGCTTGGCCTGCCACAGGGGCAGGACCGGGACGTCTTCCGCCACGATGTCCTGGATCTTGCCGAAGGCGTCGGCCGCGTCGGTGCGGTCGGTGGCCCGGCGGGACTCGGGGATGAGCTTGTTCCGTACGGTGGGGTTGGCGTACGAAGTGCCGAGGAAGTTGTCCTTCTCCAGGAACGGTCCGACGAAGTTGTCGGCGTCCTGGAAGTCGGGGAACCAGCCGAGGCCGTAGGCGGCGTACTCGCCCTTCTTCTGGGCGGGGCGGTACGTGGCCCACGGGGTGCCCTTGACGGTGACGTCGAACAGCTTGGTGGCGTCGAGCTGGGACTTGAGGGTCTCGAACTCGACGGCGGTGCCGTCACCGTAGTGGTCGGTGGTGTAGTTGAGGGTCAGCTTGACCGGGGTGCGGACGCCGGCCCCGCGCAGCAGCTCGGCCGCGGCGCCGGTGTCGGCCTCGCCGTACTTGTTGTAGAACGAGTTGACGTGGCCCGGGACGCTGGAGGGGACCAGCGAGTACAGCGGGAGTGCGGCCGTGCCGTAGGCCTTGGTGATGAGCTCGCCGCGGTTGACGACGGCCGCGACGGCCTGGCGGACGGCCTTCTCCTTGACCGGGGCGGCCTCGGTGTTGAAGGCGAGGTAGCGGATCTCCAGGCCCGGCATCGGGACGAGCTTGACGCCCTTCTTGGGGCTGCTGGACATCTGCTGGATCTGCGCGGGCGACAGGGTGCGGGACATCATGTCGATGCCGCCCTCGTCGAGCGCCTCGCCCATGGCGGCGGAGTCGGTGAAGGTGCGCAGCTCGACCTTGTCGTTCTGGACCTTCAGGTCGCCCTGGTAGTTCTCGTTCTTGGTGAAGACGGCGCGGACCAGCTGGTTGTCCTCGACCTCGGCCTTCATCGTGTACGGGCCGGAGCCGTCGACCTCGAAGCCGTCGCGCAGCTCGTCGCCGGCGTACGTCTTGCTGCTGACGATGGCGGCGGCCGGCGTGGACAGCTTGTACGGGAAGGTCGCGTCGGGGGACTTGAGGTGGAAGACGACCGTGTCCTCGCCCGTGGTCTCGACCGTGTCCAGGGTGGAGAGGAGGCCGACGGGGCCGTTCTCGTCCTTGATGCGCAGGACGCGCTCGATGGAGAACTTGACGTCCTTGGCGGTGAGCGGGTCGCCGTTGGCGAACTTCATGCCCGGGCGCAGGGTGCAGCGGTAGCTCTCGTTGCCCGTGTCGGTGAACCGGCAGTCGGAGGCCGCCTCGGGGACGGGCTGACCGCCGCCGCGCGGGACGTGCATCAGGGTCTGGAGCGTCTGGCGCAGGATGTTCCAGGCGCCCGCGTCGTAGGCGTACGCGGGGTCGAGCGGAGCAGGGGCGTAGTCGGCGGCCTCGAACCGGTCGGTGGTACCGACGACGATCGCTCCCTTGCCCGCTCCCCCACTGCCGGCGCTGCCGCAGGCGGCGAGCGCGGGGGTGAGCAGGCCGGCTGCGGCCGCCAGCACCAGATTCTTGCGGTTCATCCTCGAATTTCTCCCTCAACCCGGCACTTGCTTCAAAGCGGTGGTGCGGGCACTTCGCGCGGCCGCCCGGTAGGGCGGGAACGATCGGGCCGGTGTCGTGACGATCGGTCCTCGTGACCCGGCACAGGGGTGTGTGCGGGAGGGGCCACGAAAGGGTGCTGCGAAGTGCCCGCGTTGACGATAGTGGGCCCGGGCGGGATGGCTGGAACTGGCCTGATTGGGGGTGTAATCGCACGGTGATGAGTGCGTATCGCATGAGTAGGGCCCGGCTGGAGATGTTTCGGTCCGGACCTGATCAATACGGACACACCGGCAGGTGTCCGGGCGCTCCGGGACGGGCTGACGGGTGCATATCAGGTGACAAAGGTCACCTCGCCAACTCGGGGGCAACTGATGGAATTTCGGCCTCCGCATCGCTTGACGGGCGTCCGTGCGCCCTGCGGGGCCCGGTGGCCGCACATGGCTGAGGCCGTCCCGCGCAGGTGCGGGACGGCCTCGGAACGGTGACCGGTGACGGAAGGTGTCCGGTCAGTTCATGCCGGTGATCAGGCGGCGCAGGAAGGCGAGGTCGACGTCCTCCAGCGAGGAGACGACGGTACGGCCGGGCGCGGGCGCGATGGCGGCGACGGAGGGCACCGCGACGACCCGGCAGCCGGCGGCCTCGGCGGCGGCCACACCGGTGGCGGTGTCCTCGATGACGGCGCACAGCGACGGGTGGGCGCCCAGGGCCCCGGCCGCGTGCAGGTACGGGTCGGGGTGGGGCTTGGTGCGGGCCACCTCGTCGCCGGCGACGCTCAGGACGAAGTTCTCGGGGCCGAGGGAGGCCATGATCCGGTCGATGACGCGCCGGTGCGAGGCGGAGACCAGGGCGGCCGGGACGTTGTTGCGGGCCAGCTCGGCCAGCAGTCGCTGGGCACCGGGCATGAGCGGGACGCGGTCGGCGATCCGGGCCTCGAAGCGCTCGTTGAGCAGCACGCTGAGCTCGGCCACGGTGATGTCCGCGCCGGTCGCCTCGATCAGGTAGCCGGCGCTGCGGCTCATGGGCCCGCCGACGACGACGTCGCGCCAGGACTCGTCGAGGCGGTGGCCGAGCTCTCCGAAGACCTCGACCTCGGCGTCCCACCAGAAGCCCTCGGTGTCGACGAGCGTGCCGTCCATGTCCAGCAGCACCGCCTGCAGGGCCGAGCCGCCGGCCGTACGGGCGGCCGACTGGGGAACCGTACTGGTCATGCGCACGCTCCTGGAGGGACGAGAAGGCCGGTCACCTCTTCCCGCGGACACGCATGTGTCCTGGGGAACAGGCGACCGGCCTGTGTGGGACCGACAAGTGTACGTCGATCCGTCTCGAATTGCGCTGGAATAACCCCGGGGGCTGGTCCTAGCGGGCGTTGAAGTACTTCGCCTCGGGGTGGTGGATCACGATCGCGTCCGTGGACTGCTCCGGGTGGAGCTGGAACTCCTCGGACAGGTGGACCCCGATGCGCTCCGGCCGGAGCAGGTCGGCGATCTTGGCGCGGTCCTCGAGGTTGGGGCAGGCCCCGTAGCCCAGGGAGAACCGGGCGCCCCGGTACTTCAGGTCGAACATGTCCTCGATGGCGCTCGGGTCCTCGCCGCCGAAGCCGAGCTCGGCGCGGACGCGGGCGTGCCAGTACTCGGCGAGGGCCTCGGCGAGCTGGACGGACAGGCCGTGCAGCTCGAGGTACTCGCGGTAGGAGTCGGAGGCGAACAGCTCGGCGGTGGCCTCGCCGATCTTCGAGCCGACCGTGACGACCTGGAGGCCGACCACGTCGGTCTCCCCCGAGTCCTCCGGGCGGAAGAAGTCGGCCAGGCACAGGCGGCGGCCGCGGCGCTGGCGCGGGAAGGTGAACCGGGTCCGCTCCGATCCGTCCTCGTGGAGGATGATCAGGTCGTCGCCCTTGGAGACGCAGGGGAAGTAGCCGTAGACGACCGCCGCTTCGAGGAGGTTGTCGGTGTGCAGGCGGTCGAGCAGGCCGCGCAGGCGGGGCCGGCCCTCCGTCTCGGCCAGCTCCTCGTAGGTGGGTCCGCCGGTACGGGCCTCCTTGAGCCCCCACTGGCCCTTGAAGAGGGCTCCCTCGTCGAGCCAGGAGGCGTAGTCCTTCAGCGGGATGCCCTTGATCACGCGGGTGTCCCAGAAGGGCGGGGCGGGCACGGGGTTGTCCGTCGCCACGTCCGAGCGCACCGAGCCCTCGGGCTCCACCACCTCCAGCACCGGGGTGTCGCGCTTGGCGACCCGGCGCTGCTTGAGCTCGGGCAGGGTGGCGCCCGGGACACCGCGCTTGACCGCGACCAGGGCGTCCATGAGGCGGAGGCCCTCGAAGGCGTCGCGGGCGTAGCGGACCTCGCCCTCGTAGATCTCGTGCAGGTCCTGCTCGACGTACGCACGGGTCAGCGCGGCGCCACCGAGGATGACGGGGTAGTCGGCGGCCAGCTTGCGCTGGTTGAGCTCCTCGAGGTTCTCCTTCATGATCACCGTCGACTTCACCAGCAGCCCGGACATGCCGATCACGTCGGCCCGGTGCTCCTCGGCGGCCTCGACGATCGCGGAGACGGGCTGCTTGATGCCCAGGTTGACCACGTTGTAGCCGTTGTTCGACAGGATGATGTCGACCAGGTTCTTGCCGATGTCGTGGACGTCGCCGCGGACCGTGGCCAGGACGATGGTGCCCTTGCCCTCGGCGTCGGACTTCTCCATGTGCGGCTCGAGGTAGGCGACGGCGGTCTTCATGACCTCGGCGGACTGCAGCACGAAGGGCAGCTGCATCTGACCGGATCCGAAGAGTTCGCCGACGACCTTCATGCCCTCCAGGAGGGTGTCGTTGACGATGTCCAGGGCCGGGCGGGTGGCCAGGGCCTCTTCGAGGTCGGCCTCCAGCCCGTTCTTCTCGCCGTCGACGATCCGGCGCTGCAGGCGCTCCTCCAGGGGCAGCGCGGCCAGTTCCTCGGCCTTGCCGGCCTTCAGGGACTTCGCCGTGGCGCCCTCGAACAGCGCCATCAGCTTCTGCAGCGGGTCGTAGCCCTCCGCACGGCGGTCGTAGATCAGGTCCAGGGCGGTGGTGACCTGCTCCTCGTCGAACCGCGCGATGGGCAGGATCTTCGAGGCGTGCACGATGGCCGAGTCCAGCCCCGCCTTGACGCACTCGTCCAGGAAGACCGAGTTCAGCAGGATCCGGGCCGCCGGGTTCAGACCGAAGGAGATGTTGGACAGGCCCAGGGTGGTCTGGACGTCGGGGTGGCGGCGCTTGAGCTCGCGGATCGCCTCGATCGTGGCGATGCCGTCCCGGCGGGACTCCTCCTGGCCGGTGCAGATCGTGAAGGTCAGGGTGTCGATGAGGATGTCCGACTCGTGGATGCCCCAGTTGCCGGTGAGGTCCTCGATCAGCCGCTGGGCGATGGCCACCTTGTGCTCGGCGGTGCGGGCCTGGCCCTGCTCGTCGATGGTCAGGGCGATCAGGGCGGCGCCGTGCTCCTGCGCGAGACGGGTGACCTGCGCGAAGCGGGACTCGGGGCCGTCGCCGTCCTCGTAGTTGACGGAGTTGATGACCGCGCGGCCGCCGAGCTTCTCCAGGCCGGCGCGGATGACCGCGACCTCGGTGGAGTCCAGCACGATGGGGAGGGTGGAGGCGGTGGCGAAGCGGCCGGCGAGTTCGGCCATGTCGGTGACGCCGTCGCGGCCGACGTAGTCGACGCACAGGTCGAGCATGTGGGCGCCCTCGCGGATCTGGTCGCGGGCCATCTCCACGCAGTCGTCCCAGCGGGCCTCCAGCATGGCCTCGCGGAACTTCTTCGACCCGTTCGCGTTCGTCCGCTCGCCGATCGCCATGTAGGAGGTGTCCTGGCGGAACGGCACGGTCTGGTAGAGGGAGGAGGCGCCCGGCTCGGGGCGCGGCTCGCGCACGGTGGGGGCCAGGCCCCGCACCCGCTCCACGACCTGGCGCAGGTGCTCGGGGGTGGAGCCGCAGCAGCCGCCGACCAGCGACAGGCCGTACTCGCGGACGAACGTCTCCTGGGCGTCGGCCATCTCGGCCGGGGTGAGCGGGTAGTGGGCGCCGTCGGAGGTCAGGACGGGCAGGCCGGCGTTGGGCATGCAGGACAGCGGGATGCGCGAGTTGCGCGCGAGGTAGCGCAGGTGCTCGCTCATCTCCGCGGGGCCCGTCGCGCAGTTGAGCCCGATCATGTCGATGCCCAGCGGCTCCAGCGACGTCAGCGCCGCACCGATCTCGGACCCCAGCAGCATGGTGCCGGTGGTCTCGACCGTGACGGAGCAGATGACCGGCACGTTCACACCGAGGGCGTCGAGGGCGCGGCGGGCCGCGATGACGGAGGCCTTGGTCTGGAGGAGGTCCTGGGTGGTCTCGATCAGCAGCGCGTCCGCACCGCCGGCGAGCAGGCCCTCCGCGTTGGCCTGGTAGGCGTCGCGGATCGTCCCGTACTCGATGTGGCCCAGCGTCGGCAGCTTCGTACCGGGACCGATCGAACCCAGCACCCAGCGCTGCTGGCCCGTGGAGGCGGTGAACGCGTCCGCGGTCTCGCGGGCGATCCGGGCACCGGCCTCCGACAGCTCGTGCACCCGCTCGGGGATGTCGTACTCGCCGAGGGCGGAGTGGTTGGCGCCGAAGGTGTTGGTCTCGACGGCGTCGACGCCGACGGAGAAGTAGGCCTCGTGGACCGAGCGGACGATGTCCGGCCGGGTCAGGTTGAGGATCTCGTTGCAGCCTTCGAGGTTCTGGAAGTCCTCGAGGGTCGGGTCCTGCGCCTGGAGCATCGTTCCCATGGCGCCGTCGGCGACCACCACGCGGGTGGCCAGTGCGGCTCGGAGGGCATCCGCCCTGCTCTGGGTGGTGACGGGCGGGTTCGGCAACGAAGCCATGGTTGTGCTCCCTGTGTGCGACGGCTGTCGGCTTTACACCCTTCTGACAAGGGCGTACGCGGTCAGCGTAGCGGGGCGAACCCCGCCCCGGTGGGGGCGTCCCACTGGTCGGACGGCATGCTGTGCGCGGGGGTGGCTTGTTCGGCGCGGTGTTGACAGACTTTCCAGGCAGTGCAGGAGGTCGGCATCGACCGATAGTGTTCGTCATTGTCGAACCAACGTTGTAGAAGGCTTCAGGAGGCCGCCGATGGCACGGAACATCCAGTCGCTCGAAAGAGCCGCTGCGATGCTGCGACTGCTGGCGGGTGGCGAGCGGCGGCTCGGACTGTCCGACGTCGCGTCCGCGCTGGGTCTGGCCAAGGGGACGGCGCACGGGATCCTGCGGACCCTCCAGGCGGAGGGCTTCGTGGAGCAGGATCCGGCCTCGGGGCGCTACCAGCTGGGCGCGGAGCTGCTGCGGCTGGGCAACAGCTACCTGGACGTGCACGAGCTGCGGGCGCGGGCGCTGGTCTGGACGGACGACCTGGCCCGGTCCAGCGGGGAGAGCGTGTACGTGGGGGTGCTGCACCAGCAGGGCGTGCTGATCATGCACCACGTCTTCCGGCCCGACGACAGCCGCCAGGTGCTGGAGGTGGGGGCCATGCAGCCGCTGCACTCCACGGCCCTGGGCAAGGTGCTGTCGGCGTACGACCCGGTGGCGCACAGCGAGGTGGTCGAGGGCACCCGGGAGGCCTTCACCCCGCGGACGATCACGGAGCTCACGGGCTTCGAGGAGGTGCTGGACCTGACCCGGGCGCGGGGCTGGGCCTCGGACGTCGAGGAGACCTGGGAGGGCATCGCCTCGGTGGCGGCGCCGATCCACGACCGGCGGCGGATGCCGGTGGGCGCGGTGGCCGTCGCGGGGGCCGTGGAGCGGGTCTGCGCGGCCCCCGGCGAGCTGCGGCCCGAGCTGGTCGCGGCGGTGCGCGACTGCGCCCGTGCGGTCTCGCGCGACCTGGGCGCGGGGCGCTTCTAGCGGGACGCCCCGGCGGCCCGCAGGAGGGCGCGGGAGGCGACGGAGAGCCCTGGGGACACCCCCGGGGACGCCTCGGGGCTCCCCGGGCGAAGGATCACGGAGGGCCGGTGCCGGTGGGCGCCGGCCCTTCGACATGCCCGGACATGCCGGATTCGACGGCGCGTACCCCGCGGTAACGATCCGGCTTTTTGCACGGGACGACTCTTGACGCGCTCTTCACACGGCGGAAAACTGCCGTGCATCGGTCGGCATTGTCGAACACCTGACGGCAATACGCGCTAGGGTGTGACAGTGCCAGGGCCGAAAATGCACTCACCGAGTGCGCGGATGACCGGAAAGGGACTCCGGCTTCCACTCACCCCCTGGACGTAGGACAAAGGAGTCGCGGGTGACCACCTCCGACATCTTCATCGGCGAGACCATCGGTACCGCCCTGCTCACCCTGCTCGGTGGTGGCGTCTGCGCCGCCCTGACGCTCAAGAGCTCCAAGGCGCGCGGCGCGGGCTGGCTCGCCATCACCTTCGGCTGGGGCTTCGCGGTGCTGATCGCCGCGTACGTCTCGGCCCCGCTCTCCGGCGCGCACCTGAACCCGGCGGTCACCGTCGGCATCGCCATCAAGACCGGCGACTGGAGCAACACCGGCGTCTACCTGGCCGGCCAGCTGCTCGGCGCCATGATCGGCGCGGCCCTCATGTGGATCACGTACTACGGCCAGTTCCGGGCCCACCTGACCGACCCGGAGCTGACGGTCGACGCGGACGCGCCGGCCGGCCCGGTGCTCGGCATCTTCTCCACGGGTCCCGAGATCCGCAACGTCTGGCAGAACCTGGTCACCGAGATCGTCGGCACCGCCGTCCTCGTCCTCGCGATCCTCACCCAGGGCCTGCAGGACGGCGGCAAGGGCCTCGGCGTCATCGGCGTCCTGATCACCTCCTTCGTGGTCGTCGGCATCGGCCTCTCGCTGGGCGGCCCGACCGGTTACGCCATCAACCCGGTCCGTGACCTCGGCCCGCGCATCGTCCACGCCCTCCTTCCGCTGCCCAACAAGGGCGGCTCGGACTGGGGATACTCCTGGATCCCGGTGGTCGGCCCGCTCGTCGGTGCCGCCGTCGCCGGTGGTCTTTACAACGTCGCGTTCGCCTGATTCGTCTGAACAGCACCCGCTCAACGAACCACTTTCGCTTCCCTCTCACGACCCCCAGGAGCAGAAGACCATGACCACGAGCACCGGCCCGTTCATCGCCGCGATCGACCAGGGCACCACCTCCTCCCGCTGCATCGTCTTCGACCGCGACGGCCGCATCGTCGCCGTCGACCAGAAGGAGCACGAGCAGATCTTCCCGAAGCCGGGCTGGGTCGAGCACGACGCCACGGAGATCTGGGCGAACGTCCAGGAGGTCGTCGCCGGGGCCATCGCCAAGGCCGAGATCACGGCCGCCGACGTCAAGGCCGTCGGCATCACGAACCAGCGCGAGACCACGGTCATGTGGGACAGGAACACCGGCGAGCCGGTGCACAACGCGATCGTGTGGCAGGACACCCGCACCGACGCCCTGTGCAAGGAGCTCGGCCGCAACGTCGGCCAGGACCGCTTCCGCCGCGAGACCGGCCTGCCGCTGGCCTCGTACTTCTCGGGCCCGAAGGTCCGCTGGCTGCTCGACAACGTCGAGGGCCTGCGCGAGCGCGCCGAGGCCGGCGACATCCTCTTCGGCACCATGGACACCTGGGTCATCTGGAACCTGACCGGCGGCGTGAACGGCGGCCGGCACGTCACCGACGTCACCAACGCCTCCCGCACGCTCCTGATGAACCTGCACGAGCTGGCCTGGGACGAGCGCATCCTCTCCTCCATCGAGATCCCGGCCACCGTGCTGCCGGAGATCCGCTCCTCCGCCGAGGTGTACGGCGAGGTCAAGGAGGGCGTGCTGGCGGGCGTGCCGGTGGCCTCGGCGCTCGGCGACCAGCAGGCCGCCCTGTTCGGCCAGACCTGCTTCGCCGAGGGCGAGGCGAAGTCCACGTACGGCACCGGCACGTTCATGCTGATGAACACCGGCGACAAGATCATCAACTCCTACAGCGGCCTGCTGACCACGGTCGGCTACCAGATCGGCGACGAGAAGCCGGTCTACGCCCTGGAGGGCTCGATCGCCGTCACCGGCTCCCTGGTGCAGTGGATGCGCGACCAGATGGGCCTGATCAAGTCGGCCGCCGAGATCGAGACCCTGGCCTCCTCGGTCGAGGACAACGGCGGCGCGTACTTCGTGCCGGCCTTCTCAGGCCTGTTCGCCCCGTACTGGCGCTCCGACGCCCGCGGCGTGATCGCCGGCCTCACCCGGTACGTCACCAAGGCGCACATCGCCCGTGCCGTGCTCGAGGCCACCGCCTGGCAGACCCGCGAGATCACCGACGCCATGACCAAGGACTCCGGCGTCGAGCTGTCGGCCCTCAAGGTCGACGGCGGTATGACCTCCAACAACCTGCTGATGCAGACGCTCTCGGACTTCCTGGACGCCCCCGTGGTGCGCCCGATGGTCGCCGAGACCACCTGCCTCGGCGCCGCCTACGCCGCCGGCCTGGCCGTCGGCTTCTGGCCCGACACCGACGCGCTCCGCGCGAACTGGCGCCGGGCCGCCGAGTGGACCCCGCGGATGCCCGCCGACCAGCGGGACCGCGAGTACAAGAACTGGCTCAAGGCCGTCGAGCGGACCATGGGCTGGATCGACGAGGACGGCGACGACGCCTGAGCCCCGTGCTCGGACGTTGACGTCGACCGCTGAGAGCTGACGAGGAGTCACACATGAGCAGCCTGCAGAGCGTTCCCGCCCTCGGGGCGCACCCGACCGCCGGTTCGAACCCGAGCCGCGCCGAGACCCGTGAGCAGCTGGCGAAGGCCACGTACGACCTTCTGGTCATCGGCGGCGGCATCCTGGGCACCTCGGTGGCCTGGCACGCCGCGCAGTCGGGTCTGCGGGTCGCCATGGTGGACGCCGGCGACTTCGCCGGCGCCACCTCCTCCGCCTCCTCCAAGCTCGTCCACGGCGGCCTGCGCTACCTGCAGACCGGTGCGGTCAAGCTGGTCGCGGAGAACCACCACGAGCGGCGGGTGCTGGCCAAGGACGTGGCCCCGCACCTGGTCAACCCGCTCACCTTCTACCTGCCGGTCTACAAGGGCGGTCCGGTGGGTGCGGCCAAGCTGGGCGCGGGCGTCTTCGCCTACTCCGCCCTCTCGGCCTTCGGCGACGGCATGGGCAAGGTCATATCGCCGGCCCGTGCCGTCGCCGACAACCCCGGCCTGAAGACGGACAACCTCAAGGCCGTCGCGGTCTACTACGACCACCAGATGAACGACTCCCGCGTCGCCGTCATGACGGTCCGCGCGGCCGTCGAGTCCGGTGCGGTCGTCCTCAACCACGCCGAGGTCACCGGCCTGCGCAAGACCGGCGGCCGGGTCTCGGGCGCCGAGCTCAGGGACCGCCTGGACGGCACCGAGTTCGGCGTCGACGCCCGCGTGGTGCTCAACGCCACCGGCCCGTGGGTGGACCACCTGCGGCGCATGGAGGACAAGCACTCCCTGCCGTCGATCCGGCTGTCCAAGGGCGCGCACATCGTCATGAAGCGCAAGTCGCCGTGGAAGGCCGCGATGGCCACCCCGATCGACAAGTACCGCATCACCTTCGCCCTCCCGTGGGAGGACCAGCTGCTGCTCGGTACCACCGACGAGGTGTACGAGGGCGACCCGGCGGACGTGCGCGCCACCGAGAAGGACATCCAGCAGATCCTGGACGAGGCCGCGTTCTCGGTGAAGGACGCCGACCTCGACCGCTCCCTGATGACCTACGCCTTCGCCGGCCTGCGGGTGCTGCCCGGCGGCCCCGGCGGGGTCGAGAAGGCCAAGCGCGAGACCGTCGTCACCGAGGGTGCGGGCGGCATGCTGTCCGTGGCCGGCGGCAAGTGGACCACGTACCGGCACATCGGCCGGGTGGTCATGGACAAGCTCGCGAAGCTGCCCGGCGGGCCGCTCACCGACGACATGGAGCCGGTGAAGTCCCTGGTGCGCCGGGTGCCGCTGCCCGGTGTGGCGAACCCGAACGCGGTCGCGCACCGCCTGCTGGTGGACCGCGAGCCGGGCATGCGGATGGACCCGCTGACCGCCAAGCACCTGGCCACCCACTACGGCTCGCTGGCCTTCGACATCGCCCGCATGGTCAACGAGAACCCCGACCTGGGCGAGCGGATCCACGAGGACGGCCCGGAGATCTGGGCGCAGGTCGCCTACGCCCGCGACTTCGAGTGGGCCGAGACGGCGGACGACGTGCTGCGCCGCCGCACGACGGTGACGATCCGCGGCCTGGACGACGACGCCGTGCGCGGTCGCGTCGAGGAGATGCTCCGCCACAAGGCGTGATCGCGTGAGGGAGGGGCGGTTTCCGGACGGGAACCGCCCCTTTCGCGTTGATTCCGGGGATGGGATCATTCGTACGGAAGGATGAGCCAGGGGGGCATCGAAGGGGGCGGCCGTCATGCCCGCCATCAAGGAAAGCGTGGAGATCTCCCGCACTCCCGAAGAGGTCTTCTCCTACCTCACCGAGCTCTCCCACCTGCCCGAGTGGCAGACCAGCGCGGTCGCCGTACGGCCTCCGTCCGGCCCGCTGTCCGTGGGCGAGCGGATCGAGATCAGGCGCCGGATCGGCAAGCGCGAGATCGACACGACCATGGAGGTCACGGAGCTGGACCCGCCGCGCAGTTGGCACCTGCACGGGGTCGGGGGGCCGGTGCGGGCCGACGTGCAGGGCACCGTCGAGCCGGTCGGCGACGGCACCCGCTCCCGCGTCACCCTCGACATCGACTTCCACGGCCACGGGCTCGGCAAGGTCCTCCTGCCGCTCGTCGTGATGCCCTCCGCGCGCAAGGAGGTCCCCGAGAGCGAGCGGGTGTTGAAGGGTCTGCTCGAGCGGGGGTCCAAGCCGTAGGCTGAGCCGGGTACACAAGAGAACTTCGGAAGGAGACCTGGGTGATCGAGCTTGAGGGCGTGCCCGAGCTGATCGACCCGGTCATGGTGGCCGCGTTCGAGGGCTGGAACGACGCAGGCGACGCAGCCTCCGGTGCCGTGGCGCACCTGGACCGGGAGTGGAAGGGCGAGGTCTTCGCGGCTCTCGACGCCGAGGACTACTACGACTTCCAGGTCAACCGCCCCACGGTCTGGCTGGACGGCGGGGTACGGAAGATCACGTGGCCGACCACGCGGCTGTCCGTGGTCCGGGTGGGCGGGGCGAAGCCGCGGGACCTGGTGCTGGTGCGCGGCATCGAACCGTCCATGCGCTGGCGGTCGTTCTGCAACGAGCTGCTCGGCTTCGCCCACGAGCTGGGCGTCGAGATGGTGGTGATCCTGGGCGCGCTGCTCGGCGACACCCCGCACACCCGCCCGGTGCCGGTCAGCGGCGTCACCTCCGATCCGGACCTGGCACGCACGCTGGACCTCGAGGAGACCCGGTACGAGGGACCGACCGGCATCGTGGGCATCCTCCAAGAGGCCTGCACGCACGCGGGAGTTCCGGCGGTGTCGCTGTGGGCGGCCGTGCCGCACTACGTGTCGCAGCCGCCGAACCCGAAGGCGACGCTGGCGCTGTTGAACCGGCTGGAGGATCTGATCGACGTACGGATCCCGCTCGGCGAACTGCCGGAGGACGCCCGGGCGTGGCAGCTCGGGGTGGACCAACTCGCGGCCGAGGACAGCGAGGTGGCGGAGTACGTGCAGACGCTGGAGGAGGCGCGGGACACGGCGGACCTGCCGGAGGCTTCCGGGGACGCGATCGCGCGGGAGTTCGAGCGGTACCTGCGGCGGCGGGAGCCGGGGCCCTCCGGGGGGCCGTCGCTCGCGACCGAGTCGGGGGACGCGTCGTACCTGCGCGACACGTCGAGCGGGCGGACGCGTCCGCCGAAGCGGCGGCCCGACCTCGCGGGGGAGTCGGACTCCCCCGGCTCCGCCGGATCTGCGGGCCCGGCGGGGGCCGGTGGTGCCTCGGACGAGGGGTCGTCCGGCGAGTCGGAGTCCGGTACGCCGGAGGGCTGACCTCCCCGCACCTCGAACGCCGGCGGGGCTGCAGGTGCAGCCCCGCCGGCGTTTCCCGTGTCGTTACAGCGCCACGCCGAGCAGCGCGTCCACCGTGCGGGAGACCAGGCCGGGGGCCGTGGGGTCGTCGCCGCCGGCGTCGGCCTGGAGGGCGGCCCAGCGGTCGACGGCGGCCAGCGCCGCCGGGGCGTCCAGGTCGTCGGCGAGGGCCGCGCGGACCTCGTCGACCAGGGCGTCGGCCGAGGGGCCGTCGGGCCAGGAGACGGCCGCGCGCCAGCGGCCGAGCCGGGCCACGGCCTCGGTCAGGACGTCGTCGGTCCACTCCCAGTCCGCCCGGTAGTGGTGAGCCAGCAGCGCGAGGCGGATGGCGGCCGGGTCGACCCCGTCGCGCCGCAGCTTCGAGACGAAGACCAGGTTGCCCTTGGACTTCGACATCTTCTCGCCGTGCAGCGCCACCATGCCGGCGTGCACGTACGCCTTGGCCATCGGGAACTCGCCCGTCAGGACCTGGGCGTGCGAGGCGCCCATCTCGTGGTGCGGGAAGGCCAGGTCGGAGCCGCCGCCCTGGATGTCGAAGCCCATGCCCAGGTGGTCCAGGGCGATGGCGACGCACTCGATGTGCCAGCCGGGGCGGCCGCGCCCCAGCGAGGCGCCGTCCCAGCTGGGCTCGCCCTCGCGGGCGGCCATCCACAGCATCGGGTCGAGCGGGTTCTTCTTGCCCGGGCGGTCCGGGTCGCCGCCGCGCTCGGCGGACAGCAGCCGCATCGCGGCCGCGTCCAGGTTGGAGACCTGGCCGAAGTTCGGGTCGGCCTCGACGGAGAAGTAGACGTCGCCGTCGAGCTCGTACGCGGCGCCGGCGTCCCGGAGGCGCTCGACCAGCGGCACGATGCCCGGTATGGCCTCGACGGCCCCGATGTAGTGCTGCGGCGGGAGCATCCGCAGGGCGGTCATGTCCTCGCGGAACAGGGCGGTCTCGCGCTCGGCGAGCTCGGTCCAGTCGTGGCCGTCGCGCAGGGCCCGCTCCAGCAGCGGGTCGTCGACGTCCGTGACGTTCTGGACGTAGTGGACCTGCCGCTTGGTGTCGAGCCACACGCGCTGAACGAGGTCGAACGCGTTGTAGGTCGCCGCGTGACCCATGTGGGTCGCGTCGTACGGGGTGATGCCGCAGACGTAGAGACGGGCGACGGGACCGGGGTCGAGGGTGATCTTCCCCTGGGTCGCGGTGTCGTGGATCTGGAGGTCGCGGCCCTTGCCGGGCAGGGCGGGAACCTCAGAAGCGGGCCAGGCATGCATGCCTTGAGCCTAACCGGACGCACGTTCCGTCATCGAACCGGACCGGCAGGGTTGGCCGGAACGCACCCCTTGCGTCATGGCCGGTTCCGTGCGTGGCACCCGGCCGGGGCCTCAGACGGGCGGCCAGGGGATCGCGGGCCACTGGCCGCTGGGGACCGGGTGCCTGCGGGTTTCCAGCAGCTGCGCCACCCGGTCCCGTACGGCGGCCAGCTCGGCGGCCGTGATGAGTTCGGCCAGCCGGGTGGCGAGCGGGCCCCCGTCGGCCGTCTCGGAGGCGATTCTCAGCAGCACCTCGACGGCCTCGTCGGTGAGCGGCTCCCCCGCCCAGCCCCACAGCAGGGTGCGCAGCTTGTCCTCGGTGTTGAAGGTGACGCCGTGGTCGATGGCGTACAGCCGGCCGTCGGGGGCGGGCAGCAGGTGGCCCCCCTTGCGGTCGCCGTTGTTGATCACGGCGTCGAGGACGGCGAGGCGGCGCAGCCGCGGGTCGTCGGCGTGTACGAGCAGGGCGGTGCGGCCGCCGCCGACCTCGGCGTGGCCGACGGCCTTCCAGCCCTCCCCCGGCTCGTCGCCCTCGACGAGGGCGAGCAGGCCCGCCTCGGCCCCGTCGTCGGACTCGATCCACTGCTGGACCATGCCCTCGCCGTAGGGGCCGTCACGGAGCACGGTGGTGGGGACCAGGCCCCAGCCGGTGGCCTCGGAGAGCAGGTAGGCGGCGACTTCGCGGCGGGCGAGGTTGCCGTCGGGGAAGTCCCACAGCGGGCGCTCGCCGGCCACGGGCTTGTAGACGCAGCGCGCGGTCGTGCCGTCGTGCGCGACGTCGCACAGCAGGACGGCGTTCGAGGCCTCCCTGATCCGGCCCAGTACGGTCAGCTCGCCGCGGGCCAGCAGCTCGGCCGTCACCTGCGCGTCCCCCTCCACCGGCGTGTCCGGTTCCACGGCACTCACGCCCCGCGGCGGTAGCCGTTCTGGCGCGGACACACGTGCCCCTCCGGGTCCAGCGGCAGGCTGCACAGCGGGCACGGCGGGCGGCCCGCGTTGACGACGTCGAGGGCCCGCTTGGCGAAGGCGCGGGCCTGCGCTCCGGTGAGGCGCACCCGCAGCATCGGCGGGCCGTTCTCCTCGTCCTGGAGGAGCCGCTCCTCCGCCTCGGCGAGGTCCTCCTCCGAGTCGGCGTCGAGCTCGACGAGGGCCTGGGCCTCGACGATCATGCGCTGCTGCTCGCCGTCCCAGGCCAGGGCCATGGTTCCGACGCGGAACTCCTCGTCCACGGGGACGTCGAGCGGGGCGGTGTCGGCGCTGTCGGGGAGGGCGAGAGCCGGCACGGGCGCGTTGCCGCCGGTGCGCCGCACGACCTCGTCCAGCAACTCGTCCATGCGCTCCGCCAGGGCCGCGACCTGCGTCTTCTCCAGCGCGACGCTGGTGACGCGGCTGCCCGCGGAAGCCTGGAGGTAGAACGAACGGCGTCCGGGCAGGCCGACCGTGCCGGCCACGAAGCGGTCCGGCGGGTCGTAGAGGAACACCTGACGGGGCACGTCCAGTCTCCGTAAGTCTCGGTCGGTCTCGGGAAGTCCGTGCGTCGGCGCGGGGGCGCGGGCGCACCTGTTCCAGGTTCGTCCACCCTACTGCGCCGGTGGATCACTGCGCGCCCGTGCTGCCCCCCACCACGGCGTCCCCGCCGTCCCCGGCCGGGTCCGGTGCCTCGTCGGAGGACTCCGCCACCGCCTCGGGAGTGGGCTCGGCCGACGGGCCGTGGGGGGCGAGGCCGGCCAGGTCCCCGGTGTCGCCCAGGCGGAGCAGGAAGGGCCTCAGTCGGGTGTAGCGGATCGCGGTGACCGAGCAGGGGTCGACCGAGATCCGCTGGAAGAGGTCCAGGTGCATGCCGAGCGCGTCGGCGACCACGGACTTGATGATGTCGCCGTGGGAGCACATCAGGAACAGGGCGTCCTCGCCGTGCTCGGCGTCGATCCGCTCGTTCCAGTCCCGTACGGCCGCCACCGCCCGGTACTGCATGCGGGCCATGGACTCGCCGCCGGGGAAGGCGGCGGCCGAGGGGTGGCGCTGGACGACCTTCATGAGGGGTTCGTCGGCGAGCTCGGCGAGCTTGCGCCCGGACCAGTCGCCGTAGTCGCACTCCCCGATGCGGTCCTCGGTGTGCAGGGTCGTTCCCGGCCGTGCGGCCAGCAGCGGGGCGAGGGTCTCGCGGCAGCGCTGGAGGGGGCTGGTGACGGCGGCGGCCAGCGGCAGGCCGGCCAGCCGGGCGGGCAGGGCGGCCGCCTGGGCGGCGCCGTGCGCGTCGAGGGCGATGCCGGGGGTGAGTCCGGCGAGCACCCCGGAGGTGTTCGCGGTGGAGCGTCCGTGCCGTACCAGGATCAAGGTCGCCATGGCCCCCAGGGTAGGCCGTGGTGTACGCCCGTGCCGGGGTCGGGGGACAATGCCCGGCGTGATTGTGGACAGCGCGATTTACAAGGGCGGTGCTCGGGTGTCGGGCCCCGAGGACCTCTCCGACGCACTCGACGAGGCTCGGGCGACGGGCGACGCGTTCCTCTGGGTCGGGATGCACGAGCCGACGGAGAAGGAGTTCGAGCACGTCCGCAGCGAGTTCGGGCTGCACCCGCTGGCCGTGGAGGACGCGCTGACCGCCCATCAGCGGCCGAAGCTCGAGGTGTACGACGACTCGCTGTTCGTGGTGCTCAAGCCCGTCGTGTACGACGACGACCTCGACACGGTGACCACCGGCGAGCTGATGGTGTTCATCGGCGACTCGTTCGTGGTGACGGTGCGGCACGGCGAGGGCGGCGCACTGGCCGCCGTGCGGCACCGCCTGGAGCACGAGCCGCAGGTGCTCCGGCACGGCCCGACGGCCGTGCTGTACGCCGTGGCCGACGCGGTGGTGGACCACTACATCGACGTGGCGGCCGAGCTGCAGGCGGACCTGGAGGAGCTGGAGGCGGAGGTCTTCCAGCCCAACGGCGGGGACGCGAAGAACACCGCCTCGCGGATCTACAACTTCAAGCGGCAGGTGCTGGAGTTCCGGCGGGCCACCGCGCCGCTGATGCAGCCGATGAGCCGGCTCTCGGTGCCCGGGGTGCCGTTCGTGCACGAGCACGCCCGGCCGTTCTTCCGGGACGTGGCCGACCACCTGACGAAGGCGAACGAGTACGTCGAGGGCCTGGACCGGCTGCTGTCGGACGCGCTGGCGGCGCACCTCGCGCAGATGGGCGTGCGCCAGAACGACGACATGCGGAAGATCTCGGCCTGGGCGGCGATGGCGGCCGTGCCGACGATGGTCGCGGGCATCTACGGGATGAACTTCGACCACATGCCGGAGCTGCACACCCGGTACGGGTACGAGGTCGTGCTCGTGGTGATGGGACTGATCGTGTGGGGGCTGCACCGGATGTTCAAGCGGCGCGGCTGGCTGTAGGGCCGACGCGGTTCAGACCAGCTCGGGCGCGGCGGCCACGGGCGGCCCGCCGAGGGCGTTGCGCCGCTCCGGTTCGCGCAGGCTGACCGCCTTGTGCCAGCCGGCGAAGCGCTCGTACGCGTACAGGCCCAGGATGCCGGCGGCCAGCGCGGCCGACTTGGCCCGGGGCCACTTCAGGATGCGACCCATGTGGTCCATGACGGCGAGGCTGACGTCGCGGTAGACGGCGATCTCGGCGAGGGCGCTCTCGCGCAGCACCCGCTGGATGGTCCGGCCGTGGCCCTCGCGGGCCAGCCGGAGCAGTTCCTCGTGGCAGTAGGCGAGGTGGTTGTCCTCGTCGTTGCTGATCATCCGGATGGCCTTGCCGACCTCGGGGTGGTCGCCGAAGTCGCGCACCAGCATGACCATCTGGTCGGCGGCCCGCTGCTCGGTGACGCGGCTGTGCGCGAGGTAGACGACGATGTCCTCGTCCGTCAGCCGCTCGTCCGCGCGGAGCTTGGAGTGGGCCAGCCCGATGCCGTGCTTCTCCAGCAGCATCGTGTAGTCCGTCTCGGGCGGGACGGGTACGGGCGGCAGGCCGCGCTTCCTGAGGAGCTGGTGGAAGATCCGGCCGTGCTTGTCCTCGTCCGCGCCGTGCCGCGTGATCTTGGGCGCCAGGTCCGCCATGGCGGGGGGCACGAGGGCCGCGATGCGGGCGTTCTCCCAGCCGCCCTGGGCCTCTCCGCTGGCCGCGATCGAGCAGAACAGCTGGTAGGAGTCGTCGTTGTCGATGATCTCCTGGAACAGGCTTCGGGCCGAGAGCATCACTGCCACCTCTTCTCGCGCACTCCCCCGTCCCACGAGTCAAAGGCCGATGCGGGAGGCGGGCAACAGGGACGTCGCGCGCGCTCGGCCGAACGGACGACGCCCGGCGTCCCGGCGCCGCCCGCCCGCGCCGGAAACCGCGCACGGCCCGGCCGTAACCGGCCGGGCCGTGCGCGCGTTGACAGCGGTGACGGCCGTGGCGGGGAAGACCCCCGAGCCCCCACCACGGCCGCGGGCAGTCGCTCGACGTCCCCGTCTCCGTCCGCGGGACGGGTCGGCTAGGCGAGTCCCGCGCGCTCCATGGCCTCGACGCCGGTGCGCAGCGCGGTGATCCGCTCGTCGAGCGTGAAGCCCGCCGGGGCCAGGGTCAGGGTGGTGACCCCGGCCTCGGCGTAGGCCTTCATCCCCTCGGCGATCCGCTCGACGGGGCCGAGCAGGGTGGTGGAGTCGATCAGCTGGTGCGGGACGGCCGCGGCGGCGCCCTGCTTGTCGCCGGCCAGGTACTTGTCCTGGATCTCGGCGGCCTCCTTCTCGTAGCCCATGCGCTGGGCGAGCTGGTTGTAGAAGTTCTGCTTGCGGCTGCCCATGCCGCCCACGTACAGGGCGGTGTACGGACGGAACATGTCGGCCAGCGCCGTGACGTCCTCGCCGACGGCCAGCGGCACGGTCGGGCACACGTCGAAGCCGTCCATGGTCAGGCCGGCCTTCTCGCGGCCGGTCCGGATGTGCCGCAGCGCGGTGTCCTCCAGGTGCTCGGCCGCCGGGAAGATCAGCAGGGCGCCGTCGGCGATCTCGCCGGTCTGCTCCAGGTTCTTGGGGCCGATCGCGGCGATGTAGAGCGGGATGTGCTCGCGCTCCGGGTGCACGGTGAGCTTGATGGGCTTGCCCGGGCCGCCCGGCAGCGGCAGGGTCCAGTGCTCGCCCTCGTACGACAGGCGCTCGCGGGTCATGGCCTTGCGGACGATCTCGACGTACTCGCGCGTGCGGGCCAGCGGCTTGTCGAACTTGACGCCGTACCAGCCCTCGGAGACCTGCGGGCCGGAGACGCCCAGGCCGAGGCGGAAGCGGCCGCCGGAGAGGGAGTCGAGCGTGGCGGCGGTCATGGCCGTCATGGCGGGCTGACGGGCCGGGATCTGGAAGATCGCCGAGCCGACGTCGATGCGCTCGGTCTGGGCGGCGACCCAGGCGAGCACGGTGGGCGCGTCGGAGCCGTAGGCCTCGGCCGCCCAGCAGACGTCGTAGCCGAGGCGGTCGGCCTCCTGCGCGACGGCGAGGTTGTCGGCGTCCATGCCCGCACCCCAGTAGCCGAGATTGATGCCGAGCCGCATAACCATTCCCCTTACCGATCAGTAACGTCTGGTCCGGGGACTGTAGCGCGCACCGGTCCCCCGCGTCAGTGCCCGCAGTACCCTCAGCCCTCATGGAGCAGAGGCAACTCGGCCGCACGGGCCTGCGGGTGTCCAGGATCGGGCTGGGCACCCTGACCTGGGGGCGGGACACGGACGAGCACGACGCCGCGGACCAGCTGAAGGCCTTCTGGGAGGCGGGCGGGACCCTGATCGACACGGCGGACGTCTACGCGGGCGGCGAGGCGGAGTACCTGCTCGGGCAGCTCGTCGGGACCCTCGTGCCGCGCGGCGAGCTGGTGATCGCCACCAAGGCGGGCAGCGTGCCGGACCCGGAGCGCCGCTTCGACGGCTCCCGCGGGCACCTGCTGGCCGCCCTGGACGCCTCGCTGGCGCGGCTGGGCACCGACCACGTCGACCTGTGGCAGCTGCACGCCTACGACCCGGACACGCCGCTGGAGGAGACCCTGCAGGCACTGGACCTGGCGGTGAGCAGCGGACGGGCCCGCTACGTCGGCGTGTCGAACCTGTGCGGCTGGCAGCTGGCGAAGGCGGCCACCTGGCAGCTCGCGGCGCCGGGAGCGCGGACGCGGCTGTCGAGCACGCAGATGGAGTACTCGCTGCTCCAGCGGGGCGTCGAACGGGAGGTGCTGCCGGCCGCCCGGGACCTGGGGGTGGGCCTGCTGCCCTCCTCGCCGCTCGGCCGCGGGGTCCTGACCGGCAAGTACCGGGCGGGTGCGCCGGAGGGGTCGCGCGGGGCCTCGGAGCACATGGCGCCCTTCGTGGCCCCGTACCTGGACGACGCGGCGAGCCGGATCGTGGACGCGGTGGCCACGGCGGCGAACGGGCTGGCCGTGACCCCGCTCCAGGTGGCCCTGGCGTGGGTGCGGGACCGGCCTGGGGTGACGGCCCCGATCGTCGGCGCGCGCACGGCACGGCAGCTGTCCGAGGCGCTGTCAGTGGAGGCCCTTAGTCTTCCGGTGGAGATCTGCCAGGCCCTGGACGACGTCTCGGCGCCTGTGCACCGCTATCCCGACCAGGACTGGAGCACGCTGTGAGTACGGACCCGGCCACGCCGACGGCGCCCGACGCGCCCGAGCCGACGGGTGACCCCGCGGAGGCGGCCGTTCCCGCCGAGGAGACGGGCGTTTCCGTCGAGGAGACGGGCGTTTCCGTCGAGGAGACGGCTGTCCCCGCCGAGGAGACCGGCTCCCCGGAGGCGCCGCCCGCGGCGGGGGCGGGTGCGGGTGCTGAGGTGGAGGCGGATGCGGGCGCTGAGGCCGACGCGGGTTCGGGCTCGGGTTCGGACGCGGGTGACGCGGCGCCGGTCGGCGAAGCCGCGGCGCAGCAGCGCAGCGAGGCCGAGGCGGAGCTCGCGGCGCAGAAGGTGGAGCGGGAGCGGATCGAGCGCCGCAAGGCGGAGCGGACCGCGCCCGTCGACGCCGGCACCAAGCTGACCGGCACGGCGGCGGACCTGATGGCGGCCGTGCGCGCGGTCGAGAGCGGGGCGAAGTCCGCCTCCGCGTTCGGGCCGCCGCCCGCACCGCGCCGCCCCGCGACCCCGGCCCCCGCGCCGCGCCGGCCCGAGACCCCGGCGCCGACCGCCGGACCGGCACCCGTCGCGGCCGAGGCCGTGGCCGCCGTACGGGAGGTGCTCGCCCGCGGCGGCGCCCCCGAGGCGCTGGCCGGCCCCGCCGCCGAGGAGCTCGGCGAGGGCGCGGCCGACGCCCTCCGGCAGGACCCGTGGCAGCTGCTCGCGGTGCCCGGGGTGCGCCCCTCGCAGGCGGACGGCTTCGCGCGGGCCCTGCTCGGCCCCGAGTGCGGTCCGGGTGACGAGCGTCGCGCCCTGGCCCTGGTCGGCTGGCTGCTCGCCCAGGCCGGGCTCAAGGGGCACACCACCCTGGAGCAGCCGGTCCTGGCCAAGGCCCTCGCGCAGTACTCCGTCCCCGACCCGGACGCCGCCGTGGAGGCGGCCGTCGCCGAGGGCGCCGTCCTGGTCTTCCAGGAGCCGCTCGGCGAGCCGGCGGCGGAGGACGAGGAGGCGCCCGTACGGATCCTGCTCGGGCTGGAGGGGCCCGCCCTGGCCGAGGAGAGCCTCGCCGACGGCCTGGCGCGCCTGGTCAGCACGTTCGGCAAGGGCGCCGGGGACACCACCGTCCCCGAGGACTGGCAGGCGGCCGCGCAGGCCGCCCCCGGCCCCTCCGCGGCCGAGCTGGTCCGCGCGGCCGCCGCCCACGGCCTGGTGGCCCACACCGGCGGCGAGGCGGCCCGGGCGGAGCCCGCGGCGCTGGTCACGGCCGCCCGCGCGCTGGGTCTGCGCGCGTACGCCGCCGCCCACACGCCCGCGGGCCGTGACCGGCTCGCCGCCGATCTGGGGCCGGACGCCGCGGCGGCCGCGGTCACCGTGGCCGGGCTGCTGGCCGGCGCGGAGGGCCCCGCGCGGGACGCGGACGGCCTCTGGGAGCTGGACCTCCTGGCCGTGCTCGACACTCCCCAGCTGGACGTGGACACGGCAGCCGCGCTCGTGGAATCCGTGCCGGACGGGGCGCGCCTGGTGCTGGGCGGCGACCCGGGGGTGCTCGGCGCGGCCGGGCCCGGCCGGGTGTTCGGCGACCTGCTCGCCGCGCGGGTCTGCCCGCAGGTGGCCTCGCGCACCCCGGACCCGGGTCCGCTGGGCGAGCTGGTGTCCGGCATCGGCATCGGTGAGCTCACCCAGGTGGACGCGCCCGGCAAGGAGGTCGTGATCGTCCCGGTGCGGGACGCCGGCGAGGCCGTGCACCGTACGGTGCAGCTCGTCGCGGACTCGGTGCCGCGGGCCTTCGGGATGACCGCGGACCAGGTCCAGGTGATCACGCCGGGCCACGGCGGTGCGGCGGGCACGCGGGCGCTCAACTCGGCGCTGAAGGAGCGGCTGAACCCCGGCCCCGGCCGGTTCGGCGGCTTCGACCCCGGCGACCGCGTGGTCCACGTACCCGCGGCGGGGCGGGCGGTGCCGGGGCGGGTGGTCTCGGCCGACGCGGCCGGACTGCACCTGGACTGCGCGGGCACGCCGGTCGTCGTACCGAAGGAGCGGGTCGAGTCGGCGGTGCGGCACGGCTGGGCGGTCACCGGCCACCAGGCCGTGGGCGACCGCTGGCCGGCCGTGGTCGTCGTGCTGCCCGGGGACGCGGCGGACGCGCTCTCGCGGGACTGGGTCTACACCGCCTTCGGGCGGGCCGAGCGGCACCTGTCGGTGGTGCACGGGGTCGACCAGGCACTGCCGAGGGCGGTCGCCGAGGTGCTGCCCAAGCCGCGCACCACGCGGCTGGCGGCACTGCTGACGGGTCTGGTCGCGGCGGCGTCAGCGGCCGATCCGGGGCAGTAGGGCCTACGGCGGCGCCCGGGCGCCCCCTCGGTGGGGGTGCCCGGGCGTCGTGGTTCGGGGCGGGGCCGTGCGGTGCTTGGTGGGCGGTCCGGTTCGGGACCGTTCGCTTCGTCGGGGCGCCCCGTGGTGTGGTGGAGCGGACGGGCTACGAGGCTACGAGTCGAGGGGTTCCAGTTCCTCGTCCTCGTCGAAGCCGTCGTCGAAGACGGAGCTGACGTCGAAGCGGTGCAGCACGCTCGCCGGGTCCGCGTGGTCGAACGGGGTGCCGAGCCACTCCCCCGGCTCCGGCAGTTCCTCGCTGGTGGCGATCCACAGCGTGGAGTCGCCCTCCTCCAGGCCGAACTCCTTGTACCGGGTGGCGATCTCGTCCGGCTCGTACTCGCCGAAGAGCACGCCGAGGGCGTTCGCGGTGCCCCCGGGGGCGCCCGGATCGTCGTGGTCGTGGACGGTGACGCGGTCGGCCTGGGCGATCAGCCGCTGGGGCTCGGCGACCACGTAGTCGCGCCGGATCAGCACGCTGAAGACGCTGGGCTCGGCGGGGCCGGCGTACGGGACGGGATCCTCGGAAGCGGGGATCTCGAAGGGGGTGACCTCGTCGTACCGGTCGTAGAGGAGCTCGTCGTACTCCTCGGCCGCCGCGGCCAGTTCGTTGAAGGCGGCGTAGACGGCCGGGTCGTCGTCCCCTGTGCGGCCTTCGACGGCCGCCAGGTGACGGTCCAGCGCGGCTTTGACCGCCTCGGCGGCGGCGCGTACCTCGGCAGCGGTGGGCTGAGCGGCATCAGACATAGTGCAGACGCTATCCGTACCGGGCCGGTGCCCGCACAATAGATACCGATGCCGGAATACGAATTTGTCGACGTGTACGTGCCCCGCGGTGTGAGCCGTAAGGAGGCGACCCGTCTGCTGACCGAACATGCCGAGTACGGGAACTGGGAGTTGGACCGGCTGTCGCTGCGACGCGACGGCAGTCGGCGCGTGCGGCTGCGCCGCCGGATCATCCGCCAGATCAGACCCACCTGGTGATCAAGTACCGCCCCGCGATCATGTGTTGACCGGCCGGCAGGGGCCCGCCCTCGAAGGCCGGCGCCTGCCGGGAGAAGCCCGGCGCGCGTCCGACCCGGGGGCCGGGAAGGGGCCCGCCGGGTCGGACGGTCGCGACCGCCGTCAGGGGTCAGGAGTCCCGACGGCTGCCGGTGCGGGGTCGGGGGCTCGGCGCTCGGTGTCAGGAGCCGGCTGCGGCGCCGCGGGCGCGGCGGTAGAGCACGGTTCCGCCCAGCAGCATCCCGCCCGCCAGCGGGAGGGCCAGACCGAGGCTGCCGGCGCCGGTGTGTGCGAGCTCGGGGCCGCGCTCACCGTGGACGGCGGTGCCGATCCCCGGGGTGATGCCGGTTCCGGGGCGGCCCGGGGTGCTCGGGGACCCGGGAGCACCGGGGACCGCGGGCACTGCGGGCATGCTCGGGACGGTGCCGATGGGGTGCTCGGGCTTGGGTCCGGGACCGCCGGGGTGGCCCGGAGTGCCGGGGTGGCCCGGGTGGCCGGGCGTACCGGGATGGCCGGGCGTACCCGGGTTTCCGGGGTGGCCCGGAGTGCCGGGGTGACCGGGGGTGCCCGGGTTTCCGGGGTGGCCCGGGTGGCCGGGATGTTCGGGAATGCCCGGGTTGTCGCGCCCCGGAACATTGGCGCAATCATTGCCCAGCGCGGGGTTCAGCAGGCCGACGACGTCGACCGTGTTCCCGCAGGCGTTGACCGGGATGCCGACGGGCGCCTGGACGAGGTTGCCGGAGCCGACGCCCGGCGATCCGTGGGCGCCCCCGTGGGCCTGGGCCCCGGAGCCGCCGTGGCCGCGTCCGTACCCGTCGTCGTGGCCGCCGTACCCGCCGGGGCCGTCGTGGCCGCCGCCGGTGTTGGCGCAGTGGTTCCCCATGGCCGGGTTGAGCAGCCCGATCACGGAGACGGTGTTGCCGCAGGCGTTCACGGGCACGTGGACCGGCGCCTGGATGGTGTTCCCGGACAGTACGCCCGGGGAGTTCGAGGTGCCGCCGTGGGCCCCCGAATCCGCCTGTGCGTAGCCCCCACCCAGGGCGAGTACACCACCCGCGGCCGCCACGGTGAAGAGAGTCTTCCTGGTGACCTGTCGCAATGTGTTCTCGTTCCCCTGCTGCGTGCGAATGTCACGGCGCACGTGCTCCCCTGCCCGCGCGCCGGATGGTGCGGCCCGGTGTCCCGGAGCGCGGCTCGCGCGCTCCGGGAACCTGGGACGCAGACCCTTGGAAGGGTGGTCAGACCCCTGCTGTGAGAGGTGTGACGCCTGGGTCAGTCGTTGACGCAGGTGTTGCCGAAGGCCGGGTTCAGCAGGCCGATCACGTTGACGGTGTTGCCGCAGACGTTGACCGGGACGTGGACCGGGACCTGGACCACGTTGCCGGACAGCACACCGGGCGAACCGACGGCGGCGCCCTCGGCACCGGAGTCGGCGGCGGCCAGGCCCGCACCCGCGAGAACCAGGCCAGTGGTGGCAGCCGCGGCGGCGACAACCTTCTTGATCATCATTCCTCCTAGTAGGCAATGCGGTCCCAGCCGCGGACCGCATCACCTGTAACGAGGGGGAACAACCAGGGCTACGAGCTTATGGTCGCATTCACTCTTCCGCGTGGAATGCGAACACCTTGACGATCGATCAGCAGTTGTCGATGAACCGGTCGAGCACGCGCACGCCGAACTTCAGACCGTCGACCGGGACGCGCTCGTCCACACCGTGGAACATCCCGGCGAAGTCCAGCTCGGGCGGCAGCTGGAGCGGGGCGAAGCCGAAGCAGCGGATCCCGAGGTCGTCGAACGACTTGGCGTCCGTACCGCCCGAGAGCATGTACGGCACCGCCCGCGCGATGGGGTCCTCCGCGCTGAGGGCGGTCTGCATGGCGTCGACCAGGCGGCCGTCGAAGTCGGTCTCCAGCGCCTTGTCGCCGTGGACGTCCTCGCGCCGGACGCGCGGCCCGAGGATCCGGTCGAGGTCGGCCAGGAACTCCTCCTCGTAGCCGGGCAGGAAGCGCCCGTCGACGTGCGCGGTGGCCTGGCCGGGGATGACGTTGACCTTGTAGCCGGCGCCGAGCATGGTCGGGGCGGCGGAGTTGCGCAGGGTGGCGCCGACCATCTTGGCGATGCCGCCGAGCTTGGCGAGGGTGCCGTCCATGTCCTCGGGGTCGAGGGGGGTGCCCAGGGCGTCCGAGAGCTCGTCGAGGAAGGACCGCACGGTCTTGGTGACGCGGACCGGCCACTGGTGGCGGCCGAGCCGGCCCACGGCCTCGCAGAGCTCGGTGATGGCGTTGTCGTTGTTGGTCATGGAGCCGTGGCCCGCGGTGCCGTCGACCGTGAGCCGCATCCAGTGCATGCCCTTCTGGGCCGTCTCGACGAGGTACAGCCGCAGGTTCTCGTTGACGGTGAAGGAGAAGCCGCCGACCTCGCCGATGGCCTCGGTGACGCCCTCGAAGAGGTCGGGGTGCTTGTCGACCAGGTGGCGGGCGCCGTACGTGCCGCCGGCCTCCTCGTCGGCGAGGAAGGCGAGCACGATGTCGCGCGGGGGCTTGCGGCCGCTGCGCAGCCGGTCGCGGACCACGGCGAGGGTCATGGCGTCCATGTCCTTCATGTCGACGGCGCCGCGGCCCCAGACGCAGCCGTCGGCGACCTCGCCGGAGAAGGGGTGGTGCGTCCAGTCGTCGGCGTTGGCCGGGACGACGTCGGTGTGGCCGTGGATGAGCAGGGCCGGCTTGGACGGGTCCTCGCCCTCGATGCGGGCGACCGTGGAGGCCCGGCCCTTGTGGGACTCGATGATCTGCGGCTCCAGGCCGACCTCGGCGAGCTTCTCCGCCACGTACTCGGCGGCCTTGCGCTCACCGGGCCCGGAGTGGTCGCCGTAGTTGCTGGTGTCGATCCGGATCAGCTCGCGGCAGAGGTCGACGACCTCGTCCTCGCCGGAGACGGTCCTGCCGTTGCCAGACTGGCTCACGCTGCTTCCCCTCACTGGTCGGTGCCGTAACCCTGCCCATCCTCTCCCCCCGGGCCCCGCTCCCCCAAGGCCGCACCGCCCGGTCTGCGCCGCTGCCGGGGCGCGGGGAGGGGGTGCGATCGGAGCACTCCGAATCCCTGGTAATGTTCTCTTCGTCGGAGCGGCCCGGAAGGGACGCGAGACAGACACCTAGTCCGGGTGGCGGAATGGCAGACGCGCTAGCTTGAGGTGCTAGTGCCCTTTATCGGGCGTGGGGGTTCAAGTCCCCCCTCGGACACCAGCGGAAGACCCCAGTCGATCTGGGGTCTTTCTCGTTTTCCGGGCCCGTCCCCCATCGGGGGCCGGGAGCACGGGTACGCGGAGGGCCCCGTGCCCGGGACCGGAGTCCCGGGCACGGGGCCCTTTCGGTGTCCGGACCGGCGGTCGGCCGGGGCGGACGGTTGCGTCAGGTGGTCGGGGCGGCCTCGGCGGCGAGGGCGGCGACCCTGCGGCGGACCGCGAACCAGCCGGCGACGAGGGCCGCGGCGATGCCGGGCAGGAACATGACCGTGGTGCGGCCGACGCCGCCGTCGCACCACATGAGGACCAGGACGGTCACGAGGAAGACCAGGGTCACGATCTGGGTGTACGGGGCCCAGGGCAGCTTGTAGCCGGGCCGGGTGACCAGGCCGGCCTCGGAGCGGCGCCAGAACAGCAGCGAGCAGATCATGACCATCGCCCAGGTGCCGAGGATGCCGACGGAGGCGAGGTTGAGCACGATCTCGAACGCGTCGGAGGGCATCCAGTAGTTCAGGCCGACGCCGGCCACGCCGAACGCCGCGGTGAAGAGGACGCCGCCGTAGGGGACCTTGCCCTTGTTCATGACGGCCGTGAACTTGGGCGCGGAGCCCGCCACGGCCATCGAGCGGAGGATGCGGCCGGTGGAGTACAGGCCGGAGTTGAGCGAGGAGAGCGCGGCGGTCAGGACGACCAGGTTCATGATGCCGGCGGTGCCGGGGATGCCGAGCTTGTCGAAGACCGTGACGAAGGGGCTCTGGTCGGCGGAGTACGCGGTGTACGGCAGCAGCAGCGCGAGGAGGACGACCGAGCCGACGTAGAAGACGCCGACGCGCCACATGATCGAGTTGATCGCCTTGGGCATGATCTTCTCGGGGTTCTCGGTCTCGCCGGCGGCGACGCCGCACAGTTCGACGGAGGCGTACGCGAAGACGACGCCCTGGACCACCAGCAGCATCGGCAGGACGCCGGACGGGAAGAGGCCGCCGTGGTCGGTGACGGAGGCCAGGCCGGGGGTGTGGCCGCCGATGTCGTGGCTGGTGGCGACGAGGTAGATGCCGACCAGCATGAACGCGACGAGCGCGGCGACCTTGATGATGGAGAACCAGAACTCCATCTCGCCGAAGTAGCGGACGGAGATGAGGTTCGCCGCCAGGACGACGGAGAGCGCGACGAGGGCGAGGATCCACTGCGGGACGTCGCTGAACATGGCCCAGAAGTGGGCGTACGTCGCGGCCGCGGTGATGTCGGCCACCGTGGTGGTGGACCAGTTGAGGAAGTACAGCCAGCCGGCGGTGTAGGCGCCCTTCTCGCCCATGAACTCGCGCGCGTACGAGACGAACGCGCCGGAGGAGGGGCGGTAGAGGACGAGCTCGCCGAGGGCTCGTACGACGAAGAAGGCGAAGACGCCGCAGACCGCGTACGCGATGGCGAGGGAGGGACCGGCTCCGGCGAGGCGGCCGCCCGCGCCGAGGAACAGGCCGGTGCCTATGGCGCCGCCGATCGCGATCATGTTGATGTGCCGGGACTTGAGGTCCTTGCTGTAACCCTCGTCGCCTGCGTCGACGTGCCGGGACGGAGCCGACGCGCCGGCCGACTGGGCCGCGGTCAGGGTGCGGTCACTCATGTATGACTTCGCCTTCGTGGATGGGACAGGCATGTCCGGGCGCACGAAGGCGGACTGGATGGGCCCCTCGGTGCCGGAGCGCGCCGCGGAACGCGGGCCCTCCGCACGGCCGGGGTTCGCCCCGGCCGTGACCCGGCGCCCGGGCGCGGGCTGCGAGCACGGGCACGAGCGCGGTCCTGGGCGGGGTATATCGGCGACAAGGAGACCATGGTGTGGTGGATCAGCCAAAACCGGGCGGACCGCTCGTGCGGTCCGCCCGGTGGTGGCGACTGCATTGCCGGAAGGTGAAGTCTGGATGTACGGGGGGTGGAGCGGGAGTTGACCGGAGCCGGGTGTGACGTGTCACACGGCCGTGTGGTCCCGGTCGGCGTGCTCCGCCCGGTCGGCCTCGTCCGCCGCCTGGTCGAGGCGGAAGGCCTCGTTGCCGAGGCCGATCCGGGCGTGGGCCTCGGGGCGACGGGACTTCATGAGGGCGCCGTGCACCAGGCCGACGACCACGGCGGCGCCGATGATGCCCGGCAGCACCCAGGCGAGGGCCGAGCCCTCGGCGGCGCCGACCAGGACGCCGAAGTCCTTGACGGTGTAGCCGGCGATGCCGAGCAGCAGGAGGCCGGAGACGCCGGCGGCGAGCAGCCGCCAGATCTGGGCGCCGGCCGCGCCGCGCCGTACGAAGAAGGCGATGACCGCGGCGGAGGCGGCCGCCATGAGCAGGGTGACGCCGAGGGCGCCGACGCTGCCCATCCAGGTGAACAGGTGCATGACGGGGGCGGTGGGGTCGCCAGCGGGCTCGTCGTCCGTGACGGCGAAGGCGGCGACGACCAGGACCGAGACCACGGTCTGGAGGAGGGAGCCGGTGGCGGGGGCGCCGCTGGTGGGGTTGGTGCGGCCGAAGGCGGCGGGCAGCAGGCCCTCGCGGCCCATGGCGAAGGCGTACCGGGCGACGACGTTGTGGAAGCTGAGCATGGCCGCGAACATGCCGGTGACGAAGAGGACGTGCAGGACGTCGGTGAAGGTGGCGCCGAGGCGGGCCTGGGTGAGCTCGAAGAGGAGTCCGGGGCCGGCCTTGGCGGAGGCGTCCACGACGGAGGCGGGGCCGGTCGCCACGGTCAGGGCCCAGGCGCTGACGCAGAAGAAGAGGGCGACGAAGCCGACGGCGAGGAACATGACGCGGGAGACGACGATGTGCGGCTTGCTGGTCTCCTCCGCGTACACCGGGGACTGCTCGAAGCCGACGAAGGCGGCGATGCAGAAGCACAGGGCGGTGCCCAGGCCGGGGCCGGTGAGGGCGGCGGGGTCGAAGGCGGCGAGGGAGACGCCCTCCTTGCCCGGGTCGGAGAAGGCCGCCACGTCGAAGACGACGACGAGGGCGCACTCGATGAGCAGGAGGACGCCGAGGACCCGCGCGTTCAGGTCGATCTTGAGCCAGCCGAGGAGGCCGGTGAGGGCCACGGCGAGCAGGGCGGGGATCCACCAGGCGAGTTCGGTGTCGAGGTACGTGGCGAACAGGCCGGAGACCTCGAAGCCGAGGATGCCGTACACGCCGACCTGCATGGCGCTGTAGGCGACCAGGGCGACGAGGGAGGCCCCGGCGCCCGCGGTGGGGCCGAGGCCGCGGGCGATGTAGGCGTAGAAGGCGCCGGCGTTGTGGACGTGCCGGCTCATCTCGGCGTAGCCGATGCTGAACAGCGCGAGGACCGCGCCGAGGATGACGAAGAGGAGCGGCTGCCCGACGATGCCCATGACGCCGAAGGTCTGGGGCATGACGCCGGCGACCACCATCAGGGGCGCGCTGGCGGCGAGTACGGAGAGCAGCAGCCCCGCCGTGCCGAGGCGGTCCGCGCGGAGGGCGCGGTCCTGGCCTTTGTACGTGCGTATGTCCGAGGTGCCGGAGAGCGTGCCGGATCTGCCCGTCGCCATGGCGGGTCGTCCTTTCCAGGGGGTAGGGGGCCGGGGTGGGGAGGTCCCGGCGGGTGGAGCTGAGCGGGGTGGAGCGGTCCGGGGGTGGATGCTCCGGGGTGGAACCGTTCGGGGCGGAACTGTTCTGGTGCAGCGGTTCGTCGAGCGGGTGGTGCGGGGTCGGCGGCCGGTCAGGCTGAGCCGAGTGCGGCACTGCGGGCTGCCATGAACGCCTTGTGCGGGTCGAGGTCGAGATAGGACCAGGGGGCGCGGGTGGCGTGGCGCCCGATCCGGTGGAAGAGTGCGGCGGCCTCGGCGGGGCGGCCCTCGCAGAGCTTGGCGTGGGCCAGGAAGTTGAGGTCGATGCGGTTGCGGGGGTGGTCCTCGCGCTCCCACTCCAGCCACCAGTCGAAGGCGGAGCGCAGCACCTGGCGGGCGCGCCGGCCGGTCCAGTGCTCGGCGGCGCCGGGGGCGGCCCCGGTGGCGGCGAGGACGCGGTAGCGCTCGGCGTGGGCGATCACCGGCAGGACGGCGAGCGGGGAGTCGGCCGGGGACTCCTCGGCCGCCCAGGCGGCGAAGTCGTAGACCTCGTGGAGGGGGTCGGTGCCCGTCTCGGGGGCCCGTTCGGCGAGTTTGGCGACCATCAGGTGGTGGGCGTGGTGGTGGTCCCGGTGCCGGGCGCGCACCTGGTCGAAGGTACGGGCGAACTCCTCGTCGGGGCCGAGGGCGCGGTGGAGCAGGAGCAGGCCCAGCCAGGGGGTCGGGTCGGTGGGCACCCGGGCGGCGGCGGCGCGGCAGGCCTGTTCGGCCGTGTCGGCGGAACCCTTGCCGCGGAGGGCGGCGAACACCTGGGCGCAGGCGAGGAGGGTGGCGGCCTCGGCGCTCTCGGGTTCGGCCAGGAGCCACTCGCGGGACCACGCCACGGCGGTGGGGGTCTCGGCGAGCACGACGACGCGGTGGCCGCGGCGGTCCCAGTCGTCACCGGTGGAGGTGAGCAGGGCGCGGGCCTTCGCCCACCGGCCCTGACCGAACTGGCCTCGTACGTCGATGAGTTCGTCGTCGCACAAAGCGGAGTCGAAGAACTGGGTGTCCTTCTTCCGGGAGCGGCCGAGGGGCGGCGGCGGAGGCGGCGACATCCGCGGACTTCCCTCCATGAACACGGTGTACGAGCGAATGATCACGCACAGCAAACCGGTAGGGATTGCTCCGAGTCAAGGTCCGGTCCACTAGCTGGCGCGTTTCAAGTGGTCCGAAATGGAGGCTAGTTGGCGCAAAGAAACCGGTTCGGCGGCCAAGATCGGCCTGTCTAGGCTGAGGTCATGACGAACCATGAGGACCTTCCGCCCTTCCTGCTGGCCTTCCCCGGGCCGCTGCGCGACCAGTTGGTGGCCGCGGTGCTGAGTGGCGCGAAGACGAGCACCACCGGTCTGGTGGCGGAGTACGAGGCGGTCGGCGAGGCGCTGCCGCTGGTCGGGGAACGGCAGGTGGTGCTCGACTCGGACGAGCTGCCGGTGGCCGTGATCGAGGTGACGGACGTCCGGGTGCTGCGCGCGGGTGACGTGGACGACGCCCACGCGCGGGACGAGGGCGAGGGGTACACCACGGTGGCCGAGTGGCGCCGGGTGCACGAGGGGTTCTGGCACAGCCCGGAAGTGCGGGCCGAGATCGGGGACCCGGACTTCACCGTCGACGACGACACGCTGGTGGTGGCCGAGCGGTTCCGCGTGGTGGAAGTGCTGTCGCGCTGACGGGCGGGGCCGCCCGGGGTGCCCGGTCCCGGGTGCCCGCCCGGAGGTGCGGGAGCCTCGCGCCACGGCGCCCCCCTACGCGGAACCTCGCGCGCACTCCCTCGCGCGGTCGGGTCACCCCACCGCGCGGCCCGCGGCGCGGCCGGCCGTGCGGCCGGAGAAGAGGCAGCCGCCGAGGAAGGTGCCCTCCAGCGCGCGGTAGCCGTGCACGCCCCCGCCGCCGAAGCCGGCCGCCTCGCCGGCCGCGTACACGCCGGTCAATGGCTCGCCGCCCTCGGTGAGCACGCGCGAGGACAGGTCGGTCTCCAGGCCGCCCAGCGACTTGCGGGTCAGGATGTTCAGCCGTACGGCGATCAGCGGGCCGGCGGCGGGGTCGAGGATGCGGTGCGGGGCGGCGGTGCGGATGAGCCGGTCGCCGAGGTACTTGCGGGCCCCGTGGATCGCGGTGACCTGGAGGTCCTTCGTGAAGGGGTTGGCGATCTCCCGGTCCCGGGCGGTGATCTCGCGGCGCAGCTCGGCCTCGTCGATGAGGGGCTCCTGGGTGAGCGCGTTCATGCCCCGGACCAGGGCGGCCAGGTCGCGCTCCACGACGAAGTCGACGCCGTGGTCCATGAAGGCCTTCACGGGCCCCGGCACCGCCTGCCGGGCCCGCTCGATCACGGCGCGGACGGACTTGCCGGTCAGGTCGGGGTTCTGTTCGGAGCCCGAGAGGGCGAACTCCTTGCCGATGATGCGCTGGTCGAGCACGAACCAGGTGTGGTCGTGGCCGGTCTTCATGATGTGCTCGAGCGTGCCGAGGGTGTCGAAGCCCGGGAACAGCGGCACGGGCAGCCGGCGGCCGCGGGCGTCCAGCCACAGGGAGGACGGGCCGGGCAGGATGCGGATGCCGTGCCCCGGCCAGATCGGGTTCCAGTTCTCGATGCCCTCGGTGTAGTGCCACATGCGGTCCTTGTTGATGTGGCGGGCCCCGGCGGCCTCGGTGATGCCCAGCATCAGGCCGTCGACGTGCGCGGGGACACCGGAGAGCATCCGCTCGGGCGGCGTGCCGAGGCGGGCCGGCCACTGGGCGCGGACCAGGTCGTGGTTGCCGCCGATGCCGCCGGAGGTGACGACCACCGCCTGGGCGCGCAGCTCGAAGTGTCCGGCGACCTCGCGGCCGCTGGCCTCGCCGCGCGCCACGGCGGACGGTTCGAGGACCTCGCCGGTGACGGTGTCCACCGCGCCGGCGCTGCGGCCGAGCCCGGTGACGCGGTGCCGGAAGCGCAGGTCGACCAGGCCGCGGGCGGCCGCGGCGCGCACCCGCCGCTCGAAGGGTTCGACGAGGCCGGGCCCGGTGCCCCAGGTGATGTGGAAGCGGGGTACGGAGTTGCCGTGGCCGGTGGCGTCGTAGCCGCCGCGCTCGGCCCAGCCGACGACGGGGAAGAAGCGCACGCCCTGGGCGTGCAGCCACGACCGCTTCTCGCCGGCGGCGAAGTCGACGTACGCCTCGGCCCAGCGGCGCGGCCAGTGGTCCTCCTCACGGTCGAAGCCGGCGGTGCCGAACCAGTCCTGGAGGGCGAGGGCGTGACTGTCCTTGATGCGCATGCGCCGCTGTTCGGGCGAGTCGACGAAGAAGAGGCCGCCGAAGGACCAGTGCGCCTGCCCGCCGAGCGACTGCTCGGGCTCCTGGTCGAGCAGGATGACCTTGCGTCCCGCGTCCGCCAGCTCGGCCGTGGCGGCCAGGCCGGCGAGGCCGGCTCCGATAACGATCACATCCGCGTCGTACGCCATGGCACAGATCTTCAGTACGCGGCGGTAACCCGTCAACACCGGTGCTCGGTCGTCCACGCCGGTGCTTGGATGGACCGCATGAGCGCAGCCGAGGAGATCCTGGACGTCGTCGACACCGAGGACCGGGTGGTCGGGCAGGCCCCGCGGGGCGAGGTGTACGCCCGGGGGCTGCGGCACCGGTGCGTGTTCGTGCAGGTCAGAGATGGGGCGGGGCGGATCTTCGTGCACCGCCGGACGTCGGGGAAGCTGGTCTTCCCCTCCCTGTACGACATGTTCGTCGGCGGGGTCGTGGGCGCCGGCGAGGAGTACGCGGCGGCCGCCCTGCGGGAGGCCGAGGAGGAGCTGGGCGTGGCGGGGCTCGCGCAGCCGGTGCCGCTGTTCAAGTTCCTGTACGAGGACGCCGGGGACGGGTCGGGTGCCGGGTCCGCCGGGTCGTGGTGGTCGTACGTGTACGAGGCGCGGTGGGACGGGCCGGTGGAGCCCCAGGCCTCCGAGGTGGCCTGGCACGCCTTCCTCGACGGGGCCGAGGTCGCGGCGCGGCTCGGCACGTGGGAGTGGGTGCCGGACGGGCTGGAGGCGTACCGCCGGCTGGCCGCGTTCCGGGGGGAGGGGCAGCCGCCCGGGGCGGAGCGGCTGCCCGGGGACGGCCCGCTGCCCGGGGAGGAGCGGCTCCGCGGGCGGGGCGGGGGCGCGCAGTAGATTGCGCGGGTGATCGACTTCCTGAGGAACCTGGCGGGGGACGTACGTCTCTGGTTCGCGCCGCGGCGGCTGCGGGAGGAGGGCGGCACCCCGGACTACCGGTTCTCGCTGGCCAACGAGCGGACCTTCCTGGCGTGGCTGCGGACCGCACTGGCCCTGGTGGGCGGCGGGTTCGCGGTGTACCAGTTCCTGCCGGACCTGCGCTGGGGGGTGCGGGTGGGGATGGCGGTGGCGCTGCTGGTGGTCGGGGCCGCGTGCGCGATGCGGGCGGTCAACCACTGGATCCGGTGCGAACGCGCGATGAGGCGCGGCGAGGACCTGCCGGTCTCGCACTTCCCCGTGGTGCTGAGCCTCGGGGTCGGTCTGGTGGCGCTGGCCATGGTGGTGGCCGTGCTGCTCGGCTGGACGCAGGGGCGGTGAGGGGCGGTGGTGAACGGCGCCGGGACCCGGGACGGGGTCGACGCGCGCGATCCGGGGCTCCAGCCGGAACGCACCCGCCTGGCGTGGCGGCGCACCACCCTGACGTGCACGGCGGTGGCGGTGCTGGCCGTCAAGCAGGCCCTGCACGCCGCCGGTTCGCCGGTGGCGATCGTGGGCACGGCGTCCATCGCCCTGTTGTGGGTCGGTTTCCTGGTCGTGGCGCACCGGCGGATCCGGGCACTGGCCGCGCCGCGCCCGGCGCTGCTCCCGGCGCGCTCGGCGCTGGCGGCGGCGCTGGGGTGCGCGGCGCTGGCCGGGTTCACGCTCGTGGTGATTCTGGCCAGCGGTGAGCGGTGAGTGGTTGGGGGGTGGGGGCGGCTTGAGAGGGCACTTGGGCGGGTGCTCGGGCGGGCTTGAGCAGGGGGGCTTGGTGAGCGGCTCGGGTGGGACTGGCAGGATGCTGCCGCCCGCCACCACGACCCGGGGAGCCGTGATGTCCGTATCCGTAGACGAGCCGTACACCGTCGAGCTGAGGCCGGGGGTGTACGCGTACGTGCAGCCCGACGGCGGCTGGTGCCTGAGCAACGCCGGCATCGTGACCGGCGGCGGACGCACGCTGCTGGTCGACACCGCGGCCACCGAGCGGCGGGCCCGATGGCTGCGCGAAACGGTCGCGGCCGTCGGCGCGCCCGCACCGGCCACCATCGTCAACACCCATCACCACGGGGACCACACCTACGGCAACTGCCTGTTCCCCGAGGCGACGGTGGTGGCGCACGACAACAGCCGCGCCGAGCAGCTCGACGCGGGCCACCAACTGCACCTGATCTGGCCGCAGACGGACTTCGGCGACATACGGATCACCGCGCCGACCCTCACGTACAGCGACAGCCTCACGGTGCACGTGGGCGACACCGAGGTGAAGGTCTTCCACCCGGGTGTCGCGCACACCACCGGCGACTCGGTGGTGTGGCTGCCGCGCGAGCGCGTGGTGTTCACCGGCGACCTGGTCTTCTCGGGGGGCACCCCGTTCGTGCCGTTCGGGTCGGTCAGCGGGTCGCTGCGGGCGCTGGAGCTGCTGCGCGAGCTGGGCGCGGAGACGGTCGTACCGGGGCACGGGCCGATCACGGACGCGTCGGCGTACGACGACATGGAGCGCTACCTGCGGTACGTCGGCCGGCTCGCGGAGGACGGGCGGGCGAAGGGGCTGACTCCGCTGGAGGCGGCCCGGCAGGCCGACCTGGGCGAGTTCGCGCAGTGGCGGGAGAGCGAGCGGCTGGTGGCGAACCTGCACCGGGCGTACGCCGACCTGGAGGGGCTGCCGGGCGGGTCGCCGCTGAACCTGCTGACGCTCGTCGGTGACATGACGGCGATGAACGGCGGGGTGATGGTGGCCTGTCACGCGTAGGACGGCCCGTGCGGGGCGGGTGCGGGTGCCGGGCGGAGCCCGGGGCTTCGGCGTGGGGGCCGGTGTGGGGGTGGGCTCGCTTCGGGGGTGGGTCCCGTGGTGTGTGGGTCCCCACGCTTGACGGGGCATGGCCTGCGGGCCCTGCCCAGGCCCACCCCTGGGGCTTCGGGCCTTCGGCCTGGCCTTCGGCCACCCCAGGCCCGGGCCCG
>NZ_JBIVNX010000012.1:0-186175 GCF_044753805.1 Streptomyces sp. NPDC093225 | reverse complement strand
ACGCCCGGTTACATTCCGAACCCGGAAGCTAAGCCTTTCAGCGCCGATGGTACTGCAGGGGGGACCCTGTGGGAGAGTAGGACGCCGCCGAACAATCATTGTGGGAAAGCCCCGCACCAGGAACGAAAGTTCCAGGTGCGGGGCTTTCCTGCGTTCTGGGCCCCGACGTTCTCCTGTAGGGTCAGGAGGCATCGTTCATACGTTTCCCATGGAGGCCCCCGGGTGGAGGTCCAGGAGACCCGGGTCCAGACGGACCGAGTCCTCACCATTCCGAACATCCTGAGCATGGCGCGTCTCGTCGGCGTGCCCCTGTTCCTCTGGCTCATCCTGACGGAGCAGGACGGCTGGGCGCTCTTCGTGCTCGCCCTCAGCGGAGTGAGTGACTACCTCGACGGAAAGCTCGCCCGACGGTGGAACCAGATCAGCAACCTAGGAAGGTTGCTGGATCCCGCCGCGGACCGGCTCTACATCGTTTCCACGCTCATCGGCCTCACCTGGCGGGAGATCCTGCCGCTGTGGCTCACGCTCGCACTCTTCGCACGCGAGCTGATGCTCGCCGTGATGGTGCTCATCCTCCGCAGGCACGGCTATCCGCCGCCCCAGGTGAACTTCCTCGGGAAGGCAGCTACCTTCAACTTGATGTATGCCTTCCCGTTGCTGCTCTTGAGTGACGGCAGCGGATGGCTCGCGTGGACAGCCTCAGTTTTCGGATGGGCGTTCGCAGGATGGGGTACAACCCTCTACTGGTGGGCAGGGATCCTTTACGTGGTTCAGGTCCGCCGCCTGGTCAAGGCGGACGCCGCGGCCGATTGAGCCCGCCTCGGAGTTCCAGTGGAACCCGTGGGGCTGTCCGTCCGGGTGGGGTGTGATCGGCGGGACCGTCGTCTCATCAAGGAGGACCCTTCCGACATGAAGGCCGTCGTGATGGCCGGTGGCGAGGGCACACGCCTTCGCCCCATGACCTCGAGCATGCCCAAGCCGCTCCTGCCCGTGGCCAACAGGCCGATCATGGAGCACGTACTGAGGCTGCTCAAGCGCCACGGGCTCACTGAGACCGTCGTGACCGTCCAGTTCCTCGCCTCGCTCGTCAAGAATTACTTCGGCGACGGCGAGGAGCTCGGAATGGAGCTCACGTACGCCCACGAGGAGAAGCCGCTCGGCACCGCCGGGAGCGTGAAGAACGCCGAGGAAGCGCTGAAGGACGACGCTTTCCTGGTGATTTCCGGCGATGCCCTCACCGATTTCGACCTGACGGACCTCATCCGCTTCCACAAGGAAAAGGGCGCGCTGGTCACGGTGTGCCTCACGCGGGTGCCCAACCCCCTGGAATTCGGCATCACGATCGTCGACGAAGAGGGACAGGTCGAGCGGTTCCTGGAGAAGCCGACGTGGGGGCAGGTGTTCTCGGACACCGTCAACACCGGCATCTACGTGATGGAGCCCGAGGTCTTCGACTACGTCGACCCCGACGTGTCCGTCGACTGGTCCGGAGACGTCTTCCCCCAGCTCATGAAGGAAGGCCGGCCCATCTACGGCTACATCGCCGAGGGCTACTGGGAGGACGTCGGCACCCACGAGAGCTACGTGAAGGCCCAGGCCGACGTCCTGGAGGGGCGCGTCGAGGTCGAGATGGACGGCTTCGAGATCTCCCCGGGCGTGTGGATCGCCGAAGGCGCCGAGGTCCACCCCGACGCCGTGCTCCGCGGCCCGCTCTACATCGGCGACTACGCCAAGGTCGAGGCCGGCGCAGAGGTCCGCGAGCACACCGTCGTCGGCTCCAACGTGGTCGTCAAGAGCGGCGCGTTCCTGCACAAGACCGTGGTGCACGACAACGTGTACATCGGTCCGCACAGCAACCTCCGCGGCTGCGTGATCGGCAAGAACACCGACATCATGCGGGCCGCCCGCATCGAGGACGGCGCCGTCATCGGCGACGAGTGCCTGATCGGTGAGGAATCGATCGTTCAGGGCAACGTGCGGGTCTACCCCTTCAAGACCGTCGAGGCCGGCGCGTTCGTCAACACCTCGGTCATCTGGGAGTCCCGGGGCCAGGCGCACCTGTTCGGCGCCCGCGGAGTCTCCGGGATCATCAACGTCGAGATCACCCCGGAGCTCGCGGTCCGGCTCGCCGGCGCGTACGCGACCACCCTCAAGAAGGGCGCCACCGTCACCACGGCCCGCGACCACTCCCGCGGCGCCCGCGCGCTCAAACGCGCGGTGATCTCCGCGCTCCAGGCCAGCGCCATCGACGTGCGCGACCTGGAGAACGTACCGCTGCCCGTGGCCCGGCAGCAGACCGCCCGCGGCAGCGCCGGCGGCATCATGATCCGCACCACCCCGGGGGTGCCGGACTCCGTCGACATCATGTTCTTCGACGAGCGGGGCGCGGACCTCTCCGCGGGCGGCCAGCGCAAGCTCGACCGCGTGTACGCGCGCCAGGAGTACCGGCGGGCCTTCCCGGGCGAGATCGGCGACCTGCAGTTCCCGTCCAGCGTCTTCGACTCGTACACCGGCTCGCTGCTGCGCGGGGTGGACACCACGGGGATCGCCGAATCGAACCTGAAGGTCGTCGTCGACGCCTCCAACGGCAGCGCCGGCCTCGTCCTGCCCAGCCTGCTCGGCAGGCTCGGCGTCGACGCCCTCACCATCAACCCGGGCCTGGACGAGTCCCGGCCGACCGAGACCGCCGAGTCACGGCGGTCCGGGCTGGTCAGGCTCGGCGAGATCGTCGCGTCCGCGCGGGCGGCGTTCGGGGTCCGGTTCGACCCCGTCGGCGAGCGGATCTCGCTCGTGGACGAGCGCGGCCGGATCATCGAGGACGACCGGGCGCTGCTGGTGATGCTGGACCTGGTGGCCGCCGAGCGGCGCAGCGGCAGGGTCGCCCTGCCGGTGACCACGACCCGGATCGCCGAGCAGGTGGCGGCGTACCACGGTACCCAGGTCGAGTGGACCACCACCTCGCCGGACGACCTCACCAGGGTCGGGCGGGCCGAGACGACGATCTTCGGTGGTGACGGGAAGGGCGGTCTGATCGTCCCGGAGTTCAGCAGCGTCTTCGACGGCGCGGCCGCGTTCGTCCGGCTGATCGGGCTGGTCGCCCGTACCCAGCTCACCCTGAGCCAGATCGACGCCCGCATACCGCGAGCCCATGTCCTCAAGAGGGACCTGGCCACCCCGTGGGCGGTCAAGGGCCTGGTCATGCGCCGGGTCGTGGAGGCGGCAGGGGAGCGGGCCGTGGACACCACGGACGGCGTGCGGGTGGTGGAGGCCGACGGTCGGTGGGCGCTGGTGCTGCCGGACCCTGCCGAGGCCGTCACGCACCTGTGGGCCGAGGGCCCCGACGACGGATCGGCGCAGGCCCTGCTCGACGAGTGGACCGCGGTCGTGGAGGGCGCCGGACGCGACTGAGCCCCCGTACCCCCTACGGGGCGGGCCCCCGAGGGGCCGGGCCGGTGCACCCGCACCGTTCCGGCGCCTCGGGGGCCCATTCGGCGTAGGCCCGCGCGACGTGCGACGATGTGCCGCATGTCGCAGCCGCCCACCAACCGGAGCACGGCCCCCCGGCCCGCGCGTCCGGACGCCTCCATGTCGCTGCTGACGCACGTGATGGACCACAGCCTCGACGAGGGGTACGCCGAGGCGACCGCCCGGCGCGCCGAGGGCGGGACCGGCCTGCCGAGGACCCTGAAGGCGAAGCTCGGCCTGGCCGGCGGGCTCGTGCTCGCGGCGATGGTCGTCACCCTGGGGGCGGCCCAGGCCCGGATATCGGCCCCCGTGATCGCGAAGGAGCGCGAGGAGCTCATCAGCCGCGTCGAGCGGGCCACGGCCACGGCCGACGGCCTGGAGAACGACATCGAGCGGCTGCGGTCGGACGTCGCCGGTCGCCAGCGCCAGGCGCTCAAGGAGCACGGCGGCGACCAGGCCGACCTGGTGGCCCTGCTGTCGGGCGCCACGGAGGTGCACGGTCCCGGGCTGAAGCTGACGGTGGACGACGCCAAGGGCGCCTCGGACACCGCGGGGGGCGGGCCGCGCGAGAGCGCCGGGTTCTCCGACACCGGGCGCGTGCGCGACCGGGACATGCAGCGGATCGTCAACGGGCTGTGGCAGTCCGGTGCGGAGGCGGTGTCGATCAACGGGCAGCGGCTGACGGCACTCTCGGCCATCCGGGCCGCCGGTGACGCGATACTGGTCGACAACCGGCCGCTGGTGCCGCCGTACGAGGTGCTCGCGGTGGGGGACAGGAACCGGCTGAGCACGGACTTCCAGGACAGCGCCGACGGCCAGTACCTGCACGTGCTCCAGGAGAACTACGGCATCCGCTACAGCGTCTCCAAGGAGGGCGACGTACGGCTGCCGGCCGCGTCGAGCCTGATCGTTCGTACAGCAGAACCGAAGAAGGGTGCATCGTGATCGCGGTACTGGGCCTCGTGGTGGGAGTGGTGGTCGGACTTCTCGTCCGGCCCGAGGTGCCGGCCGTGGTCGAGCCCTATCTCCCCATCGCCGTCGTGGCGGCCCTCGACGCGGTGTTCGGCGGTCTGCGGGCGATGCTGGACGGGATCTTCGTCGACAAGGTCTTCGTGGTGTCGTTCCTGTCGAACGTCGTCGTGGCCGCGCTGATCGTCTTCCTCGGCGACAAGCTGGGCGTCGGCGCCCAACTGTCCACGGGCGTCGTGGTCGTCCTCGGCATCCGCATCTTCTCCAACGCGGCGGCCATCCGCCGGCACGTGTTCCGGGCGTGAGGCCGATGAGTACGCACAATCCCACTCCCGGCGACGAGCCGACGGGCGAGGGCGCCGCGCAGCCCGGGCCGCAGCCCCAGGACCGGCCGGAGCGGCCGGAGCGTCCTGAGCCGGCGTCGGCCCCGGGGGCCGCGCCCGAGCCGGGACCCGGCGCCGGGCCGCAGGCCCGTGACGCGGCCGGGCCGCAGGACGGACCGGAGGCCCGGGACGCCGCCGGCCCGCAGGACGGGCACCAGGACCGTGCGGGCGCCGCGCCGCAGGCCCCGGTCGAGGGCGGGCCGGAGCTCACCGGCCGGGCCCGGCTGGCGGCCGGCCTGTGGCCGCCGCGGATCACCCGTGCCCAACTCGTCGTCGCCCTGCTCCTGTTCGTCCTCGGCCTCGGTCTCGCGATCCAGGTACGGTCCAACAGCGAGTCGAGCGCGCTGCGCGGCGCCCGCCAGGAGGACCTCGTCCGGATCCTCGACGAGCTCGACGGCCGCACCAAGCGGCTGCAGGACGAGAAGCAGCGCCTGGAGGACCAGCGCAAGGAGCTGGAGAACAGCTCCGACCAGGCCGAGGAGGCCCGCAAGCAGACCGTCGAGAAGGAGCGCCAACTCGGCATCCTCGCGGGTACGGTCGCGGCCCAGGGGCCCGGCATCACGCTGCGGGTCGGGGACCCCAAGCAGCTCGTCGAGCCCGACATGCTGCTGGACGCGATCCAGGAGCTGCGTGCGGCCGGGGCGGAGGCGATCCAGGTGAACGGCGTCCGCGTGGTCGCCCATACGTACTTCTCGGAAGCGGAGGGTGGTGTCGCCGTCGACGGTAAGAAGATCACACAGCCCTACGAGTTCAAGGTGATCGGCAGGCCGCAGGACCTGGAGCCCGCGCTCAACATCCCCGGTGGCGTGATCCAGACACTGGAGAAGGAGCAGGCCACCGCGACGGTGGTGCGGTCGCCGAAGATCGTCGTCGACGCCTTGCGGGCAGCGAAGCAGCCTGACTACGCTCGGTCGTCATCGTGATGAGGTGGGGTGCTGTGTGGAGCGGCTCACGTGGGCGGATGCTTGCGGGGGGTCGACGCACCGAACGAGCGGTGCGTGGTGGAAACTGTCCGGTGGGTGCGGACGTTGTGAGAATGTCCGGGTCGGCAGGTGTGTGCGTTCAGGGTTCGTCCTGCCCCACGGGCGGGTCTGTTTCGGTCAAGGGGAATCGCCCGTGAAGTTGTTTGAGAAGTTGTTCGGCAAGAAGGCACGCGAGGACAGCGGTGCCAAGCACCGGGCCGCTCGGCCCGGTGATGCGGAGGAGCAGGGCGGTCGCCCGCTGTTCCGCGACGAGGTCGCGGGCCCCGGTGACACTGCGGGCGCCCCCGGCGCGTCGTCCGTTGACCCGGCCGGGTCGGGACGCATAGGTTTCGGTGAAGCGTCAACCTCAAGTGCGGGTGGAGGGTTTGCCCCCGATCCGTACGCCACTCAAACCCATGCCTCCGCGGGTCAGCCGCGGCGCGAGGAGCCGTCCATGTTGGTGTGCGGCAGGTGCGGGCACCGCAATGGCGAGGACAGCCGTTTCTGCTCGAACTGCGGTGCGCCGCTGCGGCCGGGCCTGACGCCGGAGCGCGCGTCGGAGACCACGTCGACGATCTCCATCTCGGGTCTGGAGGCCTACGAGGCGGAGGTGACCGGTCAGCCCACCGCGCCGTCGCTCTCGCCCGAGGCGCAGGCCGCGGTGGAGGCCCTGCCCCCGGGCTCGGCGCTCCTGATCGTCCGGCGCGGACCGAACTCGGGCAGCCGCTTCCTCCTGGACGGCGAGCTGACGACGGCGGGCCGGCACCCGCAGAGCGACATCTTCCTGGACGACGTCACCGTCTCCCGGCGGCATGTCGAGTTCCGGCGGAGCCCGGAGGGCGGCTTCACGGTCGCCGACGTCGGCAGCCTCAACGGCACGTACGTCAACCGGGAGCCGATCGACTCGGTCGCGCTCAACAACGGCGACGAGGTGCAGATCGGCAAGTACCGGCTGGTCTTCTACGCGTCCCAGCGAGGCATCTGACCGCCCCCAGGCTCAGCCTGGGGGGACCCCCACCCCCGGACCGCTGGTCCGGGGGTATCCCCAGGGAAGGTCCATGCTGCGTACACCGACGGGCGGTGCCGGAAACGGCACCGCCGGCTCGGTCGGGCGGCTGGTGAGCATCGGGACGGTGCTCAACCTGCTGCGCGACGAGTTCCCCGAAGTGACCATCTCCAAGATCCGCTTCCTGGAGGCGGAAGGGCTCGTCGAGCCCCACCGCACGCCCTCCGGCTACCGCAAGTTCAGCCCGCAGGACGTGGAGCGGCTGGCCCGCGTGCTGCGGCTGCAGCGCGACCACTACCTGCCCCTGAAGGTGATCCGCGAGCAGCTGGACGCCCTGGACCGGGGCGAGCAGGTGCGGATCCCGGCCCCCTCTCCGCAGGGGGACACGGTCGTCGACTCGGTCCTGGACCCGGTGCTCGGCGTCGTCGACGGCGGTGCCGACCGGCCCACGGTGGCCCGGGTCGGGCGGTCCGAGCTGCTGGCCGCCGCCGAGGTGGACGAGGTGCAGCTCGCGGAGTGGGAGTCGTACGGCCTGATCGCGGAGGCGGAGGGCGGCGGCTACGACGTCGAGGCGGTCACGGTGGCCCGCCTCGTCGCCGATCTCGGCCGGTTCGGCCTGGAGCCGCGGCACCTGAGGGCCATGAAGGCCGCCGCCGACCGCGAGGCGGGGCTGGTCGAACAGGTCGTCGCACCGCTGCGGCGGCACCGCAACCCGCAGACAAGGGCCCACGCCGAGGCGACCGTACGGGAGCTCGCGGGGCTTTCCGTACGCCTGCACGAGGCGCTCGTGCGCACGGCGCTCGGGGTGCGGCCGAACTGACCGCGGCCCGCGCCGCGGGGCGGGCCGGGCAGGTTCGGGGGAGCCCGACTACCCAAACCCGTCCGCCAGGTCCTAGGGTTGCTGTGTGAACGAGCTCGACGTTGTGGGTGTCCGGGTGGAAATGCCCTCCAACCAGCCGATCGTGCTCCTGCGCGAGGTGGGAGGCGACCGGTACCTTCCCATCTGGATCGGTCCCGGCGAGGCGACCGCGATCGCCTTCGCCCAGCAGGGGATGGCCCCTGCCCGGCCGCTGACCCACGACCTGTTCAAGGACGTGCTGGAGGCACTGGGCGAGGAGCTCAGCGAGGTGCGGATCACCGACCTGCGCGAGGGCGTCTTCTACGCGGAGCTCGTCTTCGCCAGCGGCGTGGAGGTCAGCGCCCGTCCCTCGGACGCGATAGCGCTCGCGCTGCGCACCGGGACGCCGATCTACGGCAGTGACGGCGTGCTGGACGACGCGGGCATCGCGATCCCGGACGAGCAGGAGGACGAGGTGGAGAAGTTCCGCGAGTTCCTCGACCAGATCTCGCCCGAGGACTTCGGCACCGGCAGTCAGTGAGGCGCGGGGCGTCGGTACGCTCCGTGCCGTCTGCCCCGTATTGTCCGTCCGGTTTCGACCGGTCCGGCTCGGCCCGTTCCCCGATGGTTTCCCAAGGCATTCGAGTAGCCTTTCCCCGCGAAGGGGTACGGGAAACCACTCTCAGGGTGATTATCACTCGGCGTGCCGAGTGTGGCGATCGTTGACGCACCCCGGGTGACTGCCTACCGTCGAGATGGCAGGTCAAGGACGGAGGGTCGGCGTGAGAACGAGCGGCGACGGTACGACCGGGGGCATCCCCGCGCGTAGTCCGGGGGAGAGCGGGCCGTACCCGCTCCACGGTGGTGTGATCGGTGCCGCCCGGCGGCAGCCGGAGCCCGCCGGTACGCCCGGCGCAGGGCCTTCCGAGGAGATCGGCTACCGGGGACCCACGGCCTGTGCCGCGGCCGGCATCACGTACCGGCAGCTCGACTACTGGGCCCGGACCGGGCTGGTGGAGCCGAGCGTGCGGCCCGCCTACGGCTCGGGCACCCAGCGCCTGTACAGCTTCCGCGACGTCGTCGTCCTGAAGATCGTCAAGCGCTTCCTGGACACCGGTGTGGCGCTGCAGAACATCCGTACGGCCGTCCAGCACCTGCGGGACCGGGGCTTCTCCGACCTGGAGCGGATGACGCTCATGAGCGACGGGGCCACGGTGTACGAGTGCACCTCCCCGGACGAGGTCGTGGACCTGCTCCAGGGCGGGCAGGGCATCTTCGGCATCGCCGTGGGCGTGGTGTGGCGGGACGTGGAGCACGCCCTGTCGCAACTGCACGGCGAGCGCGTGGACACCGGCGAGACGCTGGTCGGCCACAACCCGACCGACGAGCTGGCGCGGCGCCGCAACAGCAGGGCGGTCTGAGGGCGCCGCGGCGGGGGAGCGCCCCCGCCGCGCGAGAACCGGTTCGGCTCGGACGTGCGTGCGAGCCGTTGTCAGTGGCGTGAGGCAGCATCAGGGTCGTGAGAGCCGCGCCGACCATCCTGCACCTGGACATGGACGCCTTCTTCGCCGCCGCAGAGCAGGCGGCCAAGCCGAGCCTGCGCGGAAAGCCCGTGATCGTCGGCGGACTCGGCCCGCGCGGGGTGGTGGCGACCGCCTCCTACGAGGCGCGGCGGTTCGGGGTCCACTCGGCCATGCCGATGGCGCAGGCCCGGCGCCTGTGTCCGAACGGGGCCTACCTCGTGCCGCGCTTCTCCCTGTACCGAACCGTCAGCGAACAGGTGATGGAGCTGCTGCGCGGGCTGTCGCCCCTGGTGGAGCCGCTGAGCCTGGACGAGGCGTTCGTGGACCTGGAAGCCGGTGGGGCGGCCTTCGACGAGGCCTCGGCGCGCGCGGCCGGTCGGCGGCTGCGGGCGGACATCCGGGCGGTGACCGGGCTGAGCGGGTCGGTCGGGCTGGCCGGCTCCAAGATGCTGGCCAAGATCGCCTCTGAGGAGGCCAAGCCGGACGGCCTGGTGCTGATCCCCGTGGGCGCCGAGCGGGAGCTCCTGGCGCCGATGCCGGTCCGCACGCTGCCGGGCGTGGGTCCGGCCACCGGGGAGCACCTGCGCCGGGCCGGGATGACCACCATCGGCGAACTCGCCGAGGCCGGCGAGGACGAGCTCGTACGGCTGCTCGGGCGGGCGCACGGGGTGGGGCTGTACCGGATGGCCCTCGGCCGGGACGACCGGGCCGTGGTGGCCGAGCGGGACGCGAAGTCGGTCTCGGTCGAGGACACCTTCGACGTCGACCTGCACGACCGGGTCCGCATCCAGTACGAGGTCCAGCGGCTGGCCGACCGCTGCGTGCAGCGGCTGCGCGGCTCGGGGCACTCGGGACGCACGATCGTGCTGAAGGTGCGGAGGTTCGACTTCTCCACGCTGACGCGCTCGGAGACGCTGCGCGGGCCCACGGACGATCCGGCGGTGGTGCGGGAGGCCGCGGCGCGGCTGCTGGAGGCGGTGGACACGACGGGGGGCGTGCGGCTCCTCGGCGTGGGCGTGTCCGGCCTGGCGGACTACACCCAGGAGGACCTGTTCGCGCAGGCGGCGGGGGCGGAGTCCGCGGAGTCGGGTGCGTCCGGTGGCCCTGGTGGGTCCTACGGGCCCGGCGGGGCGGGTCCGGCCGGGGCGGCGGGGGCCGGTGGCGGCCCCGGCGGTGCCGAGGGGTCGGACGGGCCCGCTCGGCCGGACGGGGCCGGCGGGGGCGCCGGGGCCCTCGGCGCGGCCGAGGGTGGCGGCGCGGGGCGGCCCGGGGCGGAAGGGGCCCGTCCGGGCCCGCCGGCGGGTCCGGGAGCGCCGGGGAGCGAGGTCCCGGTGGCGGAGGCCGGGGGTGCGCCGGAGCGTCGCTGGGCCGCCGGCAGTGACGTCCGTCACGCGGTGTACGGGGCCGGGTGGGTGCAGGGCAGCGGGGTCGGCCGGGTGACCGTCCGCTTCGAGGAGCCGGGCTCGCGGGTGCCGGGGCGGGTGCGGACCTTCAGGGTCGACGACCCGGACCTGGAGCCCTCCGACCCGCTGCCGCTGGTCGATCCGGAAGCCGCCGCGCGGGCCGCGGCCGAGGCGGCCGCCCACGCGGCGACGTTCCGGGCGCCGGGTGCGGCGTAGGGCGGTCCCCGGCTCGGGTCCCCGGCCGGGGGCGGCGCGGGAGTCGTGCCGCCCGATCGTCGGCCGGGCGTCAGGAGCCGTTGTCGTTGGCCAGGTGGCCGAAGTCACGGTCCGGGGGCGGGGCGATCTCGCCGGGGAGTCGGACGTCCAGGCCGTAGTGGTGGTAGAGCTGGAGTTCCTGCTCCGGGGAGAGGTGGCGGCCGACGCCGAAGTCGGGGGCGTCCTTGATCAGGGAGCGGTCGAAGGGCACGCGGAGCGCGTCCCCGACGACTTCGCTGGGCTCCAGGGGGACGAAGGCGTCCCGCCCGAAGAGGCCGGTGCGCACGGCGGCCCACTCCGGTTCCCCGGTCGCGTCGTCGAGGTAGACCTCGTCGACCGTGCCGATCTTGGTGCCGTTGATGTCGAACGCCTTGCGGCCGATCAGGCTGCGCGGATCGATATCGGTCTGCACGGTCCCTCCACGTGGTCGCAACTGCTCCGTAATGACTACAAAAGTGCATATTCGGAGAGGGGGCCACTCGAGGGAGTCCCGGGAACCTCGCTGGTAGTCTGGTTTCCGGCTGCTGACCCCGCGCGGGAGAGTCCTCCGAGTGAGTTAGGCGGAGGCGCCGAAGGAGCAAATCCTCCCCGGAATCTCTCAGGCAGACGTACCGCACGGACGAGGCCACTCTGGAAAGCAGGGCGGGCGTCGGACGGTCACGATCCGGAACCCCTCCTCACCGACGGTGAAAGCCGGCGTGCCCTCGGGCCCGCCGGTGAAGCTCTCAGGTTGAGATGACAGAGGGGGAGGCCGTCCGGGTGCCCGCGCCGTGGTACCCCTCGCAGGTCGTCAGACCAGGAGGCCTCCGCCCATGACCGCCCCCCGTATCCCGCTCTCCCAGCTCGAGCGCGGCATCCCCTTCGAGCAGCGCCACATCGGCCCTGACTCCGAGGCCCAGGCCAAGATGCTCGCCCAGGTCGGCTACGGCTCGCTCGACGAGCTCACCGCGGCCGCGGTGCCCGACGTGATCAAGAGCGCGGAGGCCCTGAACCTCCCCGAGGCCCGCACCGAGGCCGAGGTGCTCGCCGAGCTGCGCTCCCTCGCCGCCCGCAACGAGGTCCTCGCCCCGATGATCGGCCTCGGCTACTACGGCACGTTCACCCCGCCGGTGATCCTGCGCAACGTCATGGAGAACCCGAGCTGGTACACGGCCTACACGCCGTACCAGCCCGAGATCTCCCAGGGCCGGCTCGAGGCCCTGATCAACTTCCAGACCGTGGTCGCCGACCTGACGGGCCTGCCGACCTCCGGCGCCTCCCTGCTCGACGAGGGCACCGCGGCCGCCGAGGCCATGTCCCTCTCGCGCCGCGTCGGCAAGGTCAAGAACGGCGTGTACGTCGTGGACGCCGACGCGCTGCCGCAGACCGTCGCCGTCATCGAGACCCGCGCCGAGCCGACCGGTGTCGAGGTCGTCGTCGCCGACCTGTCCGCGGGCATCCCGGCCGACATCGTCGAGCGCGGTGTCTTCGGCGTCCTGATCCAGTACCCGGGTGCCTCGGGTGCGGTCCGCGACATCAAGCCGGTCATCGACCAGGCCCACGAGCTCGGCGCGATCGTCACCGTCGCCGCCGACCTGCTCGCCCTGACCCTGCTGGCCTCGCCGGGCTCCCTCGGCGCGGACATCGCCGTCGGCACCACCCAGCGCTTCGGCGTGCCGATGGGCTTCGGCGGCCCGCACGCCGGCTACATGGCCGTCCAGGACAAGCACGCCCGCTCGCTGCCCGGCCGCCTCGTCGGCGTCTCGGTCGACGCGGACGGCAACAAGGCCTACCGCCTCGCCCTGCAGACCCGCGAGCAGCACATCCGCCGCGAGAAGGCCACCAGCAACATCTGCACCGCGCAGGTGCTGCTGGCCGTCATGGCCGGCATGTACGCCGTCTACCACGGCCCCGACGGCCTGAAGCAGATCGCGCAGCGGACCCACCGCTACGCCACCGTGCTGGCCGCCGGCCTGACGGCCGGCGGGGTCGAGCTGGTCCACGCCGCCTACTTCGACACGCTGACCGCCCGCGTCCCCGGCCGCGCCGCCGAGGTCGTCGCCGCGGCCCGCCGGGGCGGGGTCAACCTGCACCTCGTCGACGCGGACCACGTCTCGATCTCCTGCGACGAGACCACCCTGCGCGCCCACGTCGAGGCCGTCTGGGCCGCCTTCGGCGTCACCGCCGACATCGAGGCCCTCGACGCCTCCGCCGCGGACACGCTGCCCGAGGCGCTGCTGCGCACCGACGCGTACCTGACCCACCCGGTCTTCCACCAGCACCGCTCCGAGACCCAGATGCTGCGCTACCTGCGCAAGCTGGCGGACAAGGACTACGCGCTGGACCGCGGCATGATCCCGCTGGGCTCCTGCACCATGAAGCTCAACGCGACCACCGAGATGGAGTCGGTGACCTGGCCCGAGTTCGGCCAGCTCCACCCCTTCGCCCCGGTCGACCAGGTCCAGGGCTTCCTCACGCTCATCCACGAGCTGGAGGAACGTCTCTGCGAGGTCACCGGCTACGACAGCGTCTCGCTCCAGCCCAACGCCGGTTCCCAGGGCGAGCTGGCCGGCCTGCTGGCCGTCCGCGCCTACCACCGCGCCAACGGCGACGAGCAGCGCACCATCTGCCTCATCCCGTCCTCCGCGCACGGCACCAACGCCGCCTCCGCGGTCATGGCCGGCATGAAGGTGGTCGTCGTCAAGACCGCCGACGACGGTGAGGTCGACGCCGCCGACCTGCGCGCCAAGATCGAGCAGCACCGCGACGAGCTCGCCGTGCTGATGATCACCTACCCGTCCACGCACGGTGTGTTCGAGGAGCACGTCGCCGAGATCTGCGGCCTGGTGCACGACGCCGGCGGCCAGGTGTACGTCGACGGCGCCAACCTCAACGCCCTGGTCGGCCTCGCCAAGCCGGGCCACTTCGGCGGCGACGTCTCGCACCTGAACCTGCACAAGACCTTCTGCATCCCGCACGGCGGCGGCGGCCCGGGCGTCGGCCCGGTCGCGGTCCGGTCCCACCTGGCCCCGTACCTGCCGAACCACCCGCTGCAGCCCACCGCCGGTCCGGAGACCGGTGTCGGCCCGATCTCGGCCGCCCCGTGGGGCTCCGCCGGCATCCTGCCGATCTCGTGGTCGTACGTGCGCCTCATGGGCGGCGAGGGCCTCAAGCGCGCCACCCAGGTGGCGGTGCTCGGCGCCAACTACATCGCCAAGCGCCTGGAGCCGCACTACCCGGTGCTCTACACGGGTCCCGGCGACCTGGTCGCGCACGAGTGCATCATCGACCTGCGCCCGCTCTCCAAGGAGACCGGCGTCAGCGTCGACGACATCGCCAAGCGCCTGATCGACTACGGCTTCCACGCCCCGACCATGTCGTTCCCGGTCGCCGGCACGCTGATGATCGAGCCCACCGAGTCCGAGGACCTCGGCGAGATCGACCGCTTCTGCGACGCGATGATCTCCATCCGCGGCGAGATCGAGCGGGTCGCCGGCGGCGAGTGGCCGGCCGACGACAACCCGCTCCACAACGCCCCGCACACCGCGGCGGCGCTGGGCGGCGAGTGGAACCACCCGTACACCCGCGACGAGGCGGTCTTCCCGGCAGGCGTGACGGCCACCGAGAAGTACTGGCCGCCGGTGCGCCGCATCGACGGCGCCTTCGGCGACCGCAACCTGGTCTGCTCCTGCCCGCCCCTGGACGAGTACGACAACTGACCGGGTGACGGTCCGCACGGCTGACCGATAGTCGCGGAAGGGGCCGGTCCGGAGGAGTGATCCTCCGGACCGGCCCCTTCCGCGTGCCGTCGCGGGCCCGCTGCCGTGCCGGGCCCCCGCCCCGCCGCGTCAGGCCGCCTTGGCCACCTGGGTCGAGGCCAGCGGGCGGTGCGGTGCGATGATCTGGCCGTCCGGCAGCAGCTCACCGGTGTCCTCGAAGACGAGGACGCCGTTGCACAGCAGGCTCCACCCCTGCTCCGGGTGGTGCGCCACGGGCTGGGCGGCCTCCCGGTCGGCGGAGTCGGCTGAAGGGCAGGGTGGCTGGTGCTGGCACATGGATGCGTTCTTTCGCTGCGGAGTGGTGAGTGTCGTCCTGCGGCTGGAATCGGTGTTCATGGCCGCCCCCCGTCAATCGTTCGGTCAGTTCCCCAGTAGGGGTCTTCCCGCCAGAGCGGGAGCAGGACCCCAGTCTTGCCCCACGGCGGTCGGTCCGCAGGGATTTCCTGGCAGCTGTCCTCACTGATTGATGACGCATCACCCTTGCGGGCGGTTCAGCCCAACTACCCTGCCTCTTCGGATGGTTCGTGCCTGGCCGGGACGGACTAGTCCGAATGGCGCAGGCGGATCAGGCAGGAGTGGCCAGAACCGGTGGTGCGAGCCGATGAGTCAGTACGGGCAGGAGTTCGGACACCGGATGCGGACGGTACGCCGCGATCCCCGGCGGCGCCGGCGCGAGCGGAACCAGCAGGTCCGCGGCCGCCGGCAGACCCGCCGCCGGGTCCGCGCCCACGGCCCCGTGCAGCCACAACGTCAACATGTACAGCTCCGGAACGGACAGCAGTCGGGGCTGGTACGGGGCGCCCACCGACTCCGCCTGCCGCAGGGCGCGTTCGGTGGCGGCCACGTACGGGCCCTCGAAGAAGTGGGAGAAGGCCCACCCGTCGGGGGTGAGCCGGGTGTCCGCCGCGGCCACGTACCGGTCGCCGCCGCGGATCAGGAACCGCCAGCCCGTCAGCCGTGTGCGCGGCGGCCGCCCGCCGGAAGCCCGATGCGAGAGGTTCAGCCGGTCGAGCACGTGCACCGGCAGCGGGAGTTCGGGCGTGAGCGGGCCCTCGAAGGCGCGCAGGGCCGGCGTGTGCGCCTCGTGGACCGCGGTCGGGGAACCGAGTGCCGCGATAACGCTGCGCAGGGCGGCGGCGGGGGCCGTGGAAACATGCAGCGGCATGGTGGGGTCGCCTCTCGCAAGGAGGGAGGTGGAACGGGCAGGTGCGGACGGCGCTGTCGCATTCTGGGGCCAGAGGGGGGCAGTGGGGCAATGGCCGCGCGCCAACTCTCTGCCTCGTTTGCGGAGTTTATACGACATGTGTTCACGTGGTGTTTCGGCCGGTTGTCCTCCCCATTGCCGTAGGGATGGCCACCGGTCACCGCGCTGCTTTCCATACCGTGTACTCACGCGTTTCGCTCGCTGACCTCGGAGGTTACCGCAGCGCCGGCCGGGTTGGAAAGCGCCGCCCGCCGAAGGCAGCACATACTAAAGGAAATTGCGGAATGCCACGGCCTGCTGTCACATGCCGCGAGAACGTGCCGACGCGCCGGTTCGGCCAAACCGGCGCACGCTCCCCGCCACCGGCCCGCCCGTCCGCGTTATCGATCACCGCGCCGGGGCATCATCGACCGTAACGCGTGCGCCCGGGGCCCTGGGCGCGCCCACTCCAGGAGGGACGCTTCGATGGGGGAGAAGGTCGTGGCAGGCGGATTCGACCTGTCCGATCGGCAACGGTATCGGAGGAAGCTCCACGAGTGCCTCGAGGGACTGGAGCGACTTCTGGCGGAGAAGCGGTTCGATCGGCCAAAGAATCTCATGGGGCTGGAGATCGAGCTGAATCTGGCGGGTTCCGACGGACTCCCGCGCATGATGAATGCACAGGTGCTCGACCGAATAGCGAGCACTGATTTCCAAACGGAACTCGGCATGTTCAACCTGGAGGTGAACATCGTCCCGCACCGGCTCGCCGGGCGGGTATTCGACCAGCTCACCGAAGAGCTGAGCACCGGACTGGGCTACGCCCACCGAATGGCCGCCGAGATCGACGCCGGCGTCGTGATGGTCGGGATCCTGCCGACCATCGCCCATGCCGACGTGGTCGCCGCCAACCTGTCCGACGTCGACCGCTACTCGCTCCTCAACGAGCAGATCCTCATGCTGCGCGGCGAGGACTTCATCCTCGACATCGACGGGGTCGAGCGGCTGAGCTGCACCTCCGGCTCGATCGTGCCCGAAGCGGCCTGCACCTCCGTGCAGTTGCACCTCCAGGTCACCCCGGCCCGGTTCGCGGCGGTGTGGAACGCCGCCCAGTGCGTCACCGCCGCCCAGATCGCGGTGGGCGCGAACTCGCCCTTCCTGTTCGGCCGCGAGCTGTGGCGCGAGTCGAGGCCGCCGCTGTTCACCCAGGCCACCGACACGCGGCCGCCCGAACTCCAGGCCCAGGGCGTGCGGCCGCGCACCTGGTTCGGCGAGCGGTGGGTGGAGTCGGCGTACGAGCTCTTCGAGGAGAACGTACGGTTCTTCCCGGCCCTGCTGCCCATCTGCGACGAGGAGGAGCCGCTGCGGGTGCTCGCCGAGGGCGGGGTGCCCCGGCTCCAGGAGATGGTGCTGCACAACGGCACCGTCTACCGCTGGAACCGGCCGGTGTACGGGGTCGCCGACGGCAAGCCGCACCTGCGCGTCGAGAACCGGGTGCTGCCGGCCGGCCCCACCGTCGTCGACGTGGTCGCCAACGCCGCGTTCTACTACGGGCTGGTGCGCACCCTCGCCGAGGAGCCGCGCCCGGTGTGGACCCGGATGCCGTTCGCCGAGGCCGAGGCCAACTTCGACGCCGCCTGCCGGTACGGCATCGACGCGCGGCTGCGCTGGCCCCGCCGCGGCCGGGGCGGGGGCCTGGCGAGCGTACCCGCCGACCGGCTGGTCCTCGACGAGCTGCTGCCGATGGCCGCCGCCGGGCTCGACGCCTGGGGCATCGAGCCGGCCGACCGGGACCGCTACCTCGGCATCATCGAGGAGCGCTGCCGGCGCCGGGCCAACGGCGCGACCTGGCAGGTGGAGACGTACCACCGGGCCCGCTCCGCCGGGCTGGGCCGGGACGCCGCGCTCGCCGCGCTCACCCGTCGCTACGCCGAGCTCAGCCACCGCGGCGAGCCGGTGCACACCTGGCCGGTGGGGCCGGCGGACGACGACCTGCCGGCTCCGGCCGTGATCAGTCCCGCCCGACGGAAGTGACCGGGGTCCGTCCCGGGCCGGCGGTCGGGGTCAGCCGCGGCCGGCGGCGCTGATCGCCCGGAGGATGACCGTGTGGATCTGGGTGGGGTCGCTGACCCGGTAGGCGCCCCCACCCGTCGCGGCCGCGATCGGCCCGAGCTCGCCGAGGTCGGCGTCCGGGCCGATCGCCAGCGCGATCAGCGGCACCGGCCGGTCCCGGTCGGCCAGCTGCGCCAGCCGTGCGACCACGGCCGCGCGGGAGGGTGATCCGGGGTCCTCGTTGACCCCGTCCGTGAGGATCACCACCGCGTTGAACTTGCCGGGCGCGTACGAGTTCCGGGCCACCCGGTAGGCCGCCAGCGCGGTGTCGTACAGGCCGGTGGCGCCGTCCGGTTCGGGGGTCAGCCCGTTGAAGGCCGCCACCAGTCGCTGCTGCTGCGTCGAGCCGTCCTCGAACCGCTCGCCCAGCCGGCGCGTCGGCACCAACACCCGGTAGTCGCGCGGACCGTCGAGACGGGTGGCGAACTCCCACAGCCCCACCTCGTCCCGCGGGGTGAACGTGGCCAGGCCCTGCACCAGCGACTCACGGGTCACCCGCATGCGCGAGCGGTCGCCGTGCCCGGGCACCGCGGCGGCCATGGAACCGGAGGCGTCCACCACCGTGGTCAGCCGGGCGCTCTGCACGGTGATCGTCCACATCGCCAGCGCCGCCTGCACGTCCTTGCCGGTCGGCGGCTGCGCGAGGACCGCGCCGACCGGCTGCGCCGCGTCCCCGCCGGCCCGCTGGACCACGGCCGGGGCAGGGGCGGCGCGCCGGTCGCGGAAGCCCGCGCGGGCCAGGGCGGCGCGGGCGTCCTCGGCGCCCAGCAGCTGGAAGAAGCGCATCGCGGCCCGGTTCCCGTCCAGGTCGAGCCGCCGCTCGTCGACGAGCGTGTAGGGGTAGTCCAGCAGCGGTGCGCCGTCCGCGGCGTAGAACAGGCCCAGGTGGGAGCCCTTGCGGGCGGAGTTGTGCCGGTGGGCGGCCTGCTCGGAGAGGATCAGGGCCTGGTTGCGCCGGGGGTCGGAGCGCTCGGCGTCGGAGTCGTCGCGCGCCAGGGTGGCGGTCACCAGGGCGTCCGAGGCCGTGACGCGCTGGGCGAGCAGTTTGGCCGTGCCGGCGGCGACCACGTCCCCGTCCGGCCCCATGGCCTTGGCCGAGGCGGCGATCCGCCCGAGCGCCAACAGCGCCGTCGCGCTCCCGGTCGGGTCGGCGGCGCCGATCCGCAGGTCCGGGCCGCGCAGCCCGGCCGCGGCCAGTTCACCCCAGGTGTACGTCGACTTCGGCCAGCCCAGCACGCGGGCGGCGGTCGGCGCGGCGGCCAGCACGACGGGGGACGAGGCCACCGTTCCCACGCTCGCCACCGCGGTGGAGTCGGGCTCCATGCGGGTGCGCTCCACCCAGGCGCCGGAGTCCGGGATCCAGACGTCGTACGCCGGTTCGTGCCGGCCGGCACCGAGTTCGAGGGCCACGTCGCGGGACTCGCGGGCCGTCACGGTCACCGCCAGGCACCGGCCGTCCGAGGTCAGGTGCCGCGCCCGCGCCCGGTCGGCGGCCTCCCGCACGACGGGTGCGATCTCGGGGCTCGCGACCACCCGCAGCCGGACCGGGCGGTCGGCGCACGCGTCGCGGGAGAAGGGCAGCGCCCCCTGGGCGGCCGCCACGGCCACGGCGCCGGCGGCGAGGGCCAGCGCGGTGCCGATGACGACGGCGCGGCGGCGGGCGGACCGGCCGCGGGGCGCCTCGTCGCGGTCGGTGCGCATGTCGGGCAGGCTGTGACGTCCCATGCTGGTCGTGCCCCTCCGGGAACCCCTCGTGCGCCCGCGGGGTACCGGCCGGGCAGTATGGGGAGGCGCCCTCTCCCCGGGCAGCCCTCCCCGGCACGTACGGGCGATCTTCGTACACGCTGGCGAGACCCTAGCGGTGCGGCGGCGCGGAGGGAACGGGAACGTCGAATCGGAGTCAGTCGTGCGGGCAGAGCGGGGAACGGTGGTCGGATCTTTGCGTGACACGAGGCCTGAGCAGCGGATCCTCGCGTCGGAGACGCTGCTGGTGCTCGCGCTGTCGCTCGGTGCGAGCGCGCTCTCCGCGCTGATCAGCTTCATCGGATCGGTCACCAGGCCGGGCGGGCTCAAGGACCAGGCCGCCACGCTCAACGCCTCGCACGCCCCCGGTCGGCCCTGGCTCGACCTGGCCTGGCAGCTGTTCGGGATCGCCTCGGCGCTGGTGCCGGTGCTGCTCGTCGCCCACCTGCTGATGCGGGAGGGCGCGCCCGGGCTGCGGACCCTGGGCTTCGACCGCACCCGCCCGGGGTCGGACCTCGGGCGGGGCGCTCTGGTGGCGGCCGGGATCGGCAGCGCGGGGCTGGCCTTCTACCTGGCGGCGCGGGCGGCCGGGGGCAATCTGACCGTGGTGCCGGAGGCGCTGCCCGACGTGTGGTGGAAGTTCCCCGTGCTGATCCTGTCCGCCGTGCAGAACGCGGTGGTCGAGGAGGTCATCGTCCTCGGGTACCTGCTGCGGAGGCTGGGGCAGCTGGGCTGGTCCGCGCCGGCGGCGCTGGCCGCGAGCTCGGTGCTGCGCGGCTCGTACCACCTCTACCAGGGCATCGGCGGCCTCGTCGGCAACATGGTCATGGGCGTGGTGTTCGTGCTGCTCTACCGCCGGTGGGGGCGGGTGGGCCCCCTGGTGGTCGCGCACTCGCTCCTCGACATCGTGGCGTTCGTGGGGTACGCGCTGCTCGCGGGGCACGTGGGGTGGCTGCCCACGCGCTGACCGCCGTTCAGGGCGTCGCGAGCAGGTCGCCCTCCAGTACGGTCACCGCGCCGCCGGTCAGCAGGGTCCGCTCGCCGCGCAGCCGCACCCGTACCAGCCCCTGGCGGGCCCCGCCCTGCAGGCCGGTCAGGTCGGTCCGGCCCAGTCGGGCGGCCCAGAACGGGGCGAGGGCGGTGTGCGCGCTGCCGGTGACCGGGTCCTCGTCGATGCCCGCGGCCGGGAAGAACCCGCGCGAGACGAAGTCGTAGCCGTGCCCGGGGTCCTCGGCCGCCGCGGTGACGATCACCCCGCGCCGCGCGTACGCCCGCAGGGCCCCGAGGTCGGGGCGCACCTCGCGCACGGTCCGCTCGTCGCGCAGTTCGACGACCAGGTCCCCGATGTGCTCGGCCGTGTCGTGCACCGTGAGCACCTCGGTGCCGAGCGCGTCCGCGATGTCCTTCGGGGTGTCGACGGGCGTGAGGGAGGAGGTCGGGAAGTCCATCGTGTACGTGCCGTCGCCGGCCGCCTCCGCGGTCAGCAGCCCGCAGCGGGCCGTGAAGGTGACCGTGCCCCGGGCCCGGCCGGTGATGGCCAGCACGTGGGCGGCGGCCAGGGTGGCGTGGCCGCACATGTCGACCTCGACGGCCGGGGTGAACCAGCGCAGGGCCCAGCCGGCCGGGCCGCCGGGCGGGAGCGGGTGGACGAAGGCGGTCTCGGAGAGGTTCATCTCGGTGGCCACGCGCTGCAGCCAGGTGTCGTCGGGGAAGCCGTCGCCGTCCAGGACGAGGACGGCGGCGGGGTTGCCGGCGAAGGGCCGGTCGGTGAAGGCGTCGACGATTCGGATGCGCATGCGCTCGAACGTACGGGGGCGGGTGGGGGCTCCGACAAGGCCAATTCGGGGGAACTGGCCTGGTCGGGGCGCCGGCGGTCGGCCGGCGGTCACTCGTCGGTCAGTCGGCGATCAGGGGGAGGGCCGGGAAGGCGTGGTCCTCCCAGAGCAGCCGGGAGGCCTCTTCCGGGTACGCGGCGACGGCCGGATCCGCGTCGAGGAGCATGACCCGGCGCCGGTGCTCGTCGTACGCGGGCCAGCCGGGGTCGCCGTGCGCGGCGAACGCCGTCCACGCGGCGCGCATCCGGGCGGACAGGGCCTCCGCCTCGGGGGAGGGGTCCGGGCCGATCAGCAGGGCGGGCTCACCGCTGTGCAGGTTGCCGAAGACGAGCGGTACGTCGAGGCCGTGGCAGGCACCGAGGGCACCGCCCATGCCCGGGGCCGTCCAGGTCAGCTCGTAGGCGTGGACCCGGCCGCCGCCGGCGGCCTGCGCGCGGGCGAGGTGGAGGCTCGGCATGCGGAACAGCCAGTCGGCGTTGACCAGTTCCCAGAGCTCTTCGGGCCCGGCGGCCGGGAAGGACGTGCGGTAGCGGCGGGCGCCGTCCGGCCCGGGGGCGAGCAGGCGGAGGGCGGTCGCGGCCAGCTCCTCGGTGACCTCGCCGAGCAGGCCGTCGATCAGCGTGAACAGCCGGTGCTCGTCGCGGGTGTGGCCGACCAGCAGGTCGACGTCCCGGCCGGCGCCGTCGGCCAGTGCCTGCCACGGCGTGGCCGGCAGGACGTCTCCGTCGACGACGGGTGCGAAGGGGATCGGCCGGTGCGTGACCGGGCCCCACCGGTCCTCCCACTGCGCCATCTTCGCCGCGACCGCGTCGCCGGCGGCGGGCAGCTCGGACGGGGGTACGCGCGACAGGTCGGCCGCGGTGGGCCGCAGCCCGAGCTCGGCGGCGCAGGCGGCGGCGATGTCGGCGGCCAGCCCGGGCGTGAAGAACGTACCGGGCACGCTCTGGGCGACGGCCCGCCGGAACAGCCCGGCCGCGCGCGGTACGGCGGTCAGCGAGGCGACCGAGCCGGCGCCGGCGGACTGGCCGAAGAGGGTGACCCGGTCGGGATCGCCGCCGAACGCGCGGACGTTGTCGCGCACCCACTCCAGGGCGGCGACCTGGTCGAGCAGGCCCCGGTTGGCGGGGGCGTCGGCGAGGTGGGCGAAACCCTCCATGCCGAGCCGGTAGTTGAGGGTGACCACGACGGTGCCGGCCCCGGCCAGGACGGCCCCGTCGTACTCGGGCCGGCCGGCGTCCCCGATCACGTACCCGCCGCCGGGGATCCACACCAGCACCGGCAGCGCGGCGGTGGGGTCGGGGGTCCAGACGTTGAGGGTGAGCCAGTCGCAGTCGGTGGCCTCGGGCCCCTGCGGGGCCGCCGTGCCGAGGAGGCCGGACTGCGGGGGCGGCGGGCCGTACGAGAGGGCCGGCCGGACCCCGTCCCACGGGCGCACCGGCCGCGGCGCGGCGAAGCGGAGCGCGCCGACGGGCGGTTCGGCGTACGGGACGCCGCGGAAGACCGCGACCCCAGCCTCCAGGCTGCCGCGCAGCACCCCCGCTGCGGTGCGCACCTCGGGTCCGGGCGCGGCAGGGGAGGGCGTGGACTGCGGAGCGCTCACGGGCGGTCTCCTCTCGGCTCGACACCGGGGATCGTTCCACCCGGGCGCGGGGCGGGCCACTCGATTTCCGAGGGCGTGCCAGGGGGTGTCCGGGCCTGATGCGCCGGGCATCCCCAGACCTCCGGCCGGACCTCCGTCCAGATCTTCGGCTAGACGTCCGGCTCCCAGGCCACGAGGCGGTCGAAGACGTGGCGGTCGCCGTCGAGCTTCAGGGAGTCGACGGGGACGCGGCCGTAGAAGGCGAGGACGAGGTCGGCGGCGGCCCCCCGGGCGGAGGCGTCGGTCGCGTCCGGGTCGGTGGCGGGCGTGGGCGGGGCGGTGACCCGTGCGCCGTCCGCGGACAGTCGGAGGCGCCAGGAACGGCCCTCGGCGGCGTGGTAGTCGACGGTGGCGGGCTCGTGCGGCCAGGCGGCCGTCGTCGCGCAGCAGGTGGTCAGGAACTCGTCGACACCGTCGAGCGCCACCTCGTCCGGCAGCGGCTGCGGCGCACCGACGGTGATCTGGGCGTCGTAGGTGTGGACCGCGACCTCCTGGAGCTGGTGCCGGGCGACGGCGCCGCAGGTCTGCGGTGACTGCGAGTCGCCCCACCACGTCCAGCAACCGCGGTCCGGTCCGGCCTCCCGCAGCGCGTCCAGCAGCAGTTGCGTCGATGCCGCCAGCCAGGCCACCAGGGCTTCGCGCTCCCGGGGCGGGGTCGGGGCGCCCGCCGGCCCGGACGCGGCCGGGGGCGCGTCGGCGGGCCCCGCGGCCACGATGCCGGCCCACTTGCGACGTCCTTCGCCCAGGTGCTGTGCCAGGTCGAACAGCGTCCACTCGGGGCAGGTCGGTACCTGCGCGTCGAGGTCGGGTGCGGCGGCGATCGCGGCACGGAACGCGGTCGATCGCTCGTCGATCAGGCGCAGGAGGGTGGGGAGATCGAGGTTCGTCGTCACCCGGACCTTGTATCACCGCGCTCCGGAAGTCGAACTCGATTTTCCGGCGACGGGGTCCGCCGGGGCGGACACGTCACCGGTGCCTTCGGAGGGGGTTGTCGGACGATCGGTTCCGATATATCGTTGAAGCATCGCGATGGCATCGTGAGCCATCGCGACTGATCAACGAGCTCGACAGCCGGGCTCGACGTCGAAAGGAGCGCACCATGCGCGCACACGGACACGACTGCGGACATGACTACGGCCACGAGCGCGGCCACGACCGGGGCCGGGGTTTCGGTCCCGGCGGGCGGGGCGGGTTCGGCCCCGGTGAGAAGCCCGGCTTCGGGCCCGGGCGGCGGGCGGCCTTCGGCCCCTTCGGACCGCCGTTCGGCGGACCCTTCGGCGGCGGTGGCCGCGGGGGCGGTCGCGGCGGGATGCGGGGGCGGGCCCGGCGCGGTGACGTCCGCGCCTCGATCCTGGCCCTGCTGGCCGACCGGCCGATGCACGGCTACGAGATGATCCAGGAGATCGGCGAGCGCAGTGGCGGGGCCTGGAAGCCCAGCCCCGGCTCGGTCTACCCGACCCTCCAGATGCTGGAGGACGAGGGCCTGATCACCAGCGAGAGCGAGGGCGGCAAGAAGCTGTTCACGCTCACCGACACCGGTCGCACCGAGGCCGAGGCGGGGCCGCAGGCCCCCTGGGAGGAGGCCGGTCGCGGCGTCGACTGGGAGGCCATGCACGAGATCCGGCAGGCCGGCTTCGGCCTGATGGAGGCGTTCGGGCAGGTCTGGAAGACGGGCACGCCCGAGCAGCGCGAGAAGGCGGTCTCGGTCATCAACGAGGCCCGCAAGAAGCTGTACCTGATCCTGGCCGATGAGCACTGAGCCGCCCGGCACCGGGCCGGCGGCGTCCGGTCCGGCCGGCCCCGACCGGGTGCGCGTCGGGCCGGTGCCCGGAACCGACTGCGCCCCCGCGGACCGCCGCGGGGGTGCACGCGTACGCGGGGCGGGGTCTCAGGTCACGAGGCCTGCGAGCTTGCGCAGGGATTCGTTGAGGGTGGCCGTGGCGGAGTCCTTCAGCTTCCCCGCCATCAGGGCCACCGCCGCGCCCGTGAACTCGCCGTCGATGCGGACGGTGGTGGCGTCCGGGCCGTCGGGGGCGAGGGTGTAGCGGGTTCCGACGATCACGCCCATCGGTCCCTTGCCGCGGATCGCCAGGACGCGCTCGGCCTCCAGGGCCTCGACCGTCCAGACGACCTCCGCCGGGAAGCCCATCATCTTCATGTTCTCCTCGTAGGTGGTGCCCACCTCGAGGTGCTCGGGCCCGCCCTTCGGGAAGTTCGTGTGGGTCTGGCTCCACCGGCCGTACGCGTCCCAGTCCAGCAGCTGCGTCCAGACCTTGCCGGCGGGCGCCCCGATGCGCGCCTCCGCGGTGACTTCGGCCATGCGACCACCCCTTAGTCGTCGGTTCGGTGCGCGGAAGGTAGTCCGGGGCGGCGGAACATTCAATACTGACGACACGTCAGATTCGGCTGTTGATCACGGCCCGGACGCGAAGCCGTCTCAACAGGTGTCTCGGTGGTGACGGTCCTGACGGCGGCTGTCATGATGGCCGGATGCAAGCGTCAGGGAGAAACGCGGGACTGGGCCTGGCCCTGGTCTCCGCGGTCGCGTTCGGTGGTTCCGGTGTGGCGGCGAAGCCGCTGATCGAAGCGGGTCTCGACCCGCTCCACATGGTCTGGATACGGGTGACGGGCGCGGCCCTCGTGCTCAGCCCGCTCGCCTGGCGCCACCGTGACCTGCTGCGCCGCAAACCCGCCCTGCTCGCCGGCTTCGGCCTGCTCGCGGTGGCGGGCGTCCAGGCCTTCTACTTCGCCGCCATCTCCCGGATCCCGGTCGGCGTCGCCCTGCTGCTGGAGTACCTCGGCCCCGCGCTGCTGCTCGGCTGGATCCGGTTCGTCCAGCGCCGCCCGGTCACCCGGGCGGCCGCGGCCGGCGCCGCACTCGCCGTGGCCGGTCTCGCCTGCGTCGTCGAGATCTGGAACGGGGTCAGCCTCGACCCGGTCGGCGTCCTGCTCGGCGTGGCCGCCGCCTGCTGCCAGGCCGGCTACTTCGTGCTGTCCGACCACGGCACCGAGGAGGCGGACGCGCCCGACCCGCTCGGCGTCATCGCGTACGGCATGCTCGTCGGCTCGCTCGTGCTGACCGTCGTCGCCCGTCCCTGGAACCTGCCCTGGAGCATCCTCGGCGGCACCGCCGAGCTGGCCGGGACCCGGCTGCCGGCCCTGCTGCTGGTCGGCTGGGTGATCCTGATCGCCACCGTCTTCGCGTACGTCACCGGTGTCGTGTCGGTGCGCAAGCTCTCGCCGCAGGTGGCCGGCGTGGTGGCCTGCCTGGAGGCGGTCGTGGCCACCGTCTTCGCCTGGATCCTGCTCGGCGAGCACCTGTCCCTGCCCCAGATCGCGGGCGGCGGGCTCGTCCTCGCCGGCGCCTTCGTCGCCCAGACCGCCCGCGCGGCGCGGGCCGCGGACGCCCCGACCGGGCCCGTGGCGCGCGGCGGCCAGCCCGCCGAGGGCGACGCGGAGCCGGTGGCGCGGCCGGTCGCGGCGGCCGCGGTCGAGCCGGGGGCCGTCGCGGCGGCCGATGCCGGGTCGCAGGCGGCGCTGGACCGCGGGACGAGCGCGACATAAGGTGCTGCCCATGTATTCGACCGTGCTTTCGCCGCCCGCCGCGTAACGCGGGCGGCGATCCTCGGGCCCACCGGCCCGCCGTCACGCTGCGCCCCGGCCTCCAAGTTGCCGCGGGCGTAGCCGTGCTGCCCGCGTACGGAGCCGCGGACCCGGCCGTTCCCGGCCGTCCTCCGCCCTGTCCTCCTGTACAGCCGTACTTCGCGGAGAAGCAAACGTGTCGAACACTCCTTCCCCCTCTCCTGCCGCCGCGCCGTCCGCGGCCGCCCCGCACGTCGGACCGTCGTCCGTCGGGCGCAGCCTCGGCCAGCTCGCCGTCGCGGGTGCCGCCTGGGGCACCGCCGGGGCCGCGGCCTCGCTGCTCTTCCTGGCCAGCGACCTCGGGCCGCTGGCCCTGACGTTCTGGCGCTGCGCGGGCGGGCTGGCCCTCCTGCTCGGCGTGCTCGCGGTCCGACGGCGGCCGGCCGTCCCCGGCCCGCGGGTGCGCGACCTGCTCGTCACCGGCGTGCTGTTCACCGTCTTCCAGGCCGCGTACTTCGCGGCGGTCCAGGACACCGGGCTCGCCGTCGGCACGGTGGTGACCCTCGGCGCCGGGCCCGTACTGATCGCGCTCGGCGCCCGGCTGTGGATGGGCGAGCGGCTCGGCGGCGGGGGCACCGCCGCCGTCGCGGGCGCCCTGGGCGGCCTGGTGGTCCTCGTGCTGGGCAGCGGCGGCGGCACGGTGCGCCCGCTCGGCGTGGTGTACGCGCTGCTGAGCGCGACCGGGTACGCCGGGATGACGCTGCGCACCCGCTGGTTCGGGCGCACCGGCAACGGCGGCGACCCGCTGGTGACCACCGGGTGGTCGTTCGCGGTGGCCGCGGTCGGACTGCTCCCGTTCGCGCTGGCCGAGGGGCTGCTGCCGACGGTGGGCGACCCCGCGCGGGTGGTGCTGCTGCTCGCCTACACCGCGAGCGTGCCGACCGCGCTGGCGTACGCCCTGTACTTCACGGGGGCGGCCCGGGTGCGGGCCGCCACGGTGTCCGTGATCATGCTGATCGAGCCGGTGAGCGCCGCCGCGATCGCGGTGTTCGGCCTCGGGGAGCGGCTCACCGCGGCGACCGTCGCGGGCACGGTGCTGCTGCTCGCCGCGGTGGCCGGGCTGGCGATCGGCGAGGCGAGGCGGCCCGCCGCATCGAGCGGGCCCGCGACGGATTCCGTCACGGATCCCGTCTCGGATCCCGTCTCGGCGTGACCGTACGGGACGCGCCGCCCACCCCCGTGCGGCGGGGCGTCCCGCACCTCAGCGGCCGGCCGTCGGCAGGTACGCCGGCACGGCCGTGGCCGGGTCCAGGTCGGCGGCCGGGACCGGGACGCCGTAGGCCGGGGCGACCGGGACGACGCCCGCCCAGTAGGGGAGGGCGAGGTCCTCGGCGTCGTCGTTGGGGCCGCCGGTACGGATCTTCGCCGAGACCTCCGACAGGTCCAGGCGCAGCACGGCCGTGGCGGCCAGCTCCTTCTTGTCGGCCGGCCGTGAGTCGGCGGACCGGCCCGGGACCACCTGGTCGACCAGCGCGTCGAGGGCCGTGCGCCGCTCCTCCTCGTCGGTCACCTGGTGGGCGGTGCCGTGCACGACCACCGAGCGGTAGTTCATCGAGTGGTGGAAGGCGGACCGGGCCAGCACCAGACCGTCCACGTGCGTGACCGTCAGGCACACCGGCAGCCCCGGCTCCCGGCCCTCCGGCGACGCCCCCTGCGCGTCCCCGGCGGCCATCCGCACCGGGCGCGAGCCGGTCGAGCCGTGCACGTACAGGGTCCGGCCCACCCGGCCGTACAGCGTCGGCAGCACGACCGGGGCGCCGTCGCGGACGAAGCCGAGGTGGCAGACGTAGCCCTGGTCGAGGATCGCGTGCACCGTCTCGTGGTCGTACGCGGCGCGCTGGGGCGAGCGGGTCGGCACGGTGCGCTCGGTCGGGGCGTAGGAGGCGGTGTCCATGTGCGCAATCCTTTGTACTAGTGCATAATGTTCTTTGTGCTAGGAGAGTATGCAATCACGGGCGGTCGCGCCAACGAAATCGCCGCCAGCGTCGAGCTGGGCATCTCGTCGGGCGCACTGCCCCCGGGTTCGGTCCTCCCGCCCATGCGGGAACTCGCCGGCCGGCTCGGCGTGAACCCCAACACCGTGGCCGCCGCGTACCGGACCCTGCGCGAGCGCGGCCTGATCGACACGGACGGGCGGCGCGGCAGCCGGGTGCGGGCCAAGCCCGCCACCCTCGCCCGCGAGGCGATCCGCCTCCCGCTCCCGCCGGGCGTGCGCGACGTCGCCGACGGCAACCCCGATGCCGCGCTGTTGCCTCCCCTCGCGGACGCCCTGGCGGCCGCGGCGCGGCGGTACGCGCGCCGGCCGGGCCAGTACGGCGACGACGTCGTCGACCCGGACCTGGAACGGCTGGCGCGGGCCGCGTTCGACGCCGACGGGGTGCCCGCCGGGCCGGTGGTGCTCACCTCGGGCTCGCTCGACGCCATCGAGCGGGTGCTGGCCGCGCACCTCAAGCCCGGGGACCCGGTCGGCATCGAGGACCCGGGCTGGGGGAGCCTGCACGACCTGGTGCCCGCGCTGGGCCTGCGCGTCGTGCCGTTCGCCCTCGACGACGACGGGCCGCGCCCCGAGGGCGTGGCCGCGGCGCTGGACAAGGGGGTCCGGGCGCTGATCGTCACGGACCGGGCGCAGAACCCGACCGGGGCGGCGGTGACGGCCGGGCGCGCCGCCGAGCTGCGCGAGCTGCTGTCGCGCCATCCGCACGTGCTGGTGATCGACGACGACCACGGGCACGGCATCGTCGAGCAGCCGCTGCACACCCTGGCGGGCGCCACCCGCAGCTGGGCGTTCGTACGGTCGACGGCCAAGGCGTACGGGCCCGACCTGCGGCTGGCGGTCCTCACCGCGGACCGGGTCACGGCGGACCGCGTCGCGGGGCGGCACCTGCTCGGACCCGGATGGGTCAGCCACCTGCTCCAGTACGCCGTCGTGGACCTGTGGGAGCGCGGCACGCTCGACACGGCCGCGGTGGCCCGCTCCTACAGCGAGCGGCGGGACGCGCTGGTGGCCGCGCTCGAGCGGCTCGGGGTGGCGGCGCGCGGGCGCAGCGGGTTCAACGTGTGGGTGCCGGTGGCCGACGAGACGGGGGCGGTGGCGCGGCTGCAGGCGGCGGGGTGGGCCGTCGCGCCCGGGGCGCGCTTCCGGGTGGACTCCCCGCCCGCGGTGCGGCTGTCGGTGTCGCAGCTGGCGTCGGAGGACGTCGCGGAGCTGGCCCGGGCGGTGGCGGAGGCGGTGCGGCCGGGGCGCGGGGCGCGGTACGTCTGACCTGCGCCGGCCGGGCGCAGGGGGAGCGTACCCGCCGTCCGGGGAGCCGGACGCGGACGTGTCGCCCGGGGGACTCGGATGCGGACCCGAACCCGGACCACGGACCCCGGACACGATCACGGCCCCGGAACGCAGCGTGCGTTCCGGGGCCGTGATCGTGTGGGAGCGGGGGTCAGGTCGCCGCCGCCGGGCGGGGCCGGCTCTGGGTCAGGGCCGCACCGATCAGGACGATCACCGCACCGACCGGGGTGTTCCAGTGCAGTTCCTCGCCGAGCGCGAGCACGCCGGCCGCGGTGGCGATGACGGGGATGAAGTACGTGACCATCTGCGCGGTGGTCGGCCCGACCTCGGTCACGAGCGCGTACTGGGCCTGGAGCGCGTAGCCGGTGCCCAGCGCCCCCAGGGCCAGCACGGCCAGCGTGGGCATGAGCGCGAAGCCGGTGGGCACGCCGCTGAGCACCGGCAGGACCAGGCCCAGCTGCACGGTGGACAGCAGCAGCTGGCCCGCCGTCATCGCCAGCGGCGAGCCCTCGCGGGAGGCGAGCGTGCGCCGGACGTAGATCCAGCCGACCGGGTAGCAGAACGAGGCGAGCAGGGCCATCGCGGTGCCCTTGGCGTCCAGGCCCGAGAAGCCGCTCCAGGCGCCGAGCACCGTCAGCACGCCCACGAAACCGATGCCCAGCCCCGCGACCCGGCGCCGGCTCGGGCGGTCCTCGGAGAGGGCGACCAGCGACAGCGCCATGCCCCACAGGGGCGACGTGGCGTTGCAGATGCCGGCGAGGCTGGAGGGGATGGTGAGCTCGGAGTACGCGAAGAGCGTGAACGGCAGCGTGTTGAGCAGCACGGCGGCCACGGCCAGGTGCCCCCAGGTGCGCAGCCCCCGCGGCAGCCGCTCGCGGCGGACGGCGAGCGCCGCGCAGAGCACCGCCGAACCGAAGAGCACCCGGCCGAAGGAGACCTGCACCGGAGCGTAGGTCTCGGTCCCCACCTTCATGAAGAGGAAGCTGAAGCCCCAGACCACCGCCAGCACGGCGAACCGGATCCGCCAGTCGAGCACCCGCCGGCGGTCGGGACCGGCGGCAACGGTCCCCGGAGCGCGGGCCGGCGCCGCCGGCGCGGCGGAACGGTCGGGCGAAGGGATGGGGGCGGGGGTCGGGGAGGGGGCTGCGGGTGCGCTCATGCGTCCACCTTGCGGCCGTCAACCTCTTAGCACAAGCGAGAATTCATGGACCGGACCACGTAGCATCGCTTACATGTTGAACCTGGAGCGCCTGCGCACCCTCGACGCCCTGGCCCGGCACGGCTCCGTCAGCGGCGCCGCCGACGGCCTGCACGTCACCACCTCGGCCGTCTCGCAGCAGATGGCCAAGCTGGAGAAGGAGGTCGGCCAGCCGCTGGTGGCCCGCAGCGGTCGCGGCATCCGGCTCACCGACGCCGGCCGGCTCCTCGCCGACCACGCCGCGCGGATCATCTCCCAGGTCGAACTGGCCCAGGCGGACGTGGAGGCGCAGCGCGGCCGGGCGGTCGGCGAGCTGCGGATCGGGGCCTTCCCGACCGCCCTGCGCGGACTGTTCCCGAGCGCCCTGGTGGAGCTGCGCGCCGCCCACCCCGAACTGCGGGTGCGCACCTGGGAGATGGAGCCCGACGCCAGCCTGGGCGCGGTGGTGCGCGGCGACCTCGACCTGGCCGTCGGGATCGACTGGTACAACAAGCGCATGGCGGTGCCCGGCGAGCTGTTGCGCGCCGACCTGCTCGACGACGCGGCCGACGTCGCGGTGCCCGCGGACCATCCCCTCGCCGGACGCGCCGAGGTCGACCTGGCCGACTTCGGGGACGAGGACTGGATCTCCTGGAACGAGGGCCAGTTCTGCTACGAGTGGCTGGTCTTCACCCTGCGCGGCGAGGGCATCGAGCCCCGCATCCGGCACATCGCCGAAGAGCACCAGACGCAGCTGGCGTTCGTGGCCGCCGGGCTCGGGGTGTGCGTGACGCCCCGGCTCGGGCGCGGGCCGGTGCCGGCCGGCGTGCGGCTGCTGCCGGTGCGGGCGAGCGTGCGCCGGCACATCTACGTGGTCTGGCGGGCGGACGCGGACCGGCGGCCGTCGATCCGGGCGGCGGTGGACGCGCTGCGCGCGTCGGGGGCGCGGTACGCCGCGGCGTGAGCCGCGCGGCCGTACGCCCGGTCGCCGGCGGTACCTCGCGCGGCGGCGCCGGGCGTACCTCGGGCCCGCCCGCCCGGCCGCCGCAGGTCGTGTCAGAGCTTGCGGAAGTCCCAGGTGACGATCGATTCGGGGACGAGCCGCAGCCAGGCGTGGCGGCCGTCGTGGGGCATGGCGTCCAGGCCGAAGTTCTTGGCCGCGAACAGCCGCTCGGGCACGAGGAGTTCAGCGTGCGGCTCGCCCGTACGGGGGGCCTCGCCCACGAACTCCACCGTCCCCGACAGCTCCGCCCCGCGCAGGTCGCCGTACTCCTCGCCGGCGTCCACCACGACCGAGATCCGCGGGTCCTTGCGCAGGTCGGCCCAGCGGCGGCTGCGGGTGATCGAGTACAGCCACAGCGCCGTGCCGTCCCAGGCGAACCACAGGGCGCCGACGTGCGGCCGGCCGTCCGGCGAGACCGTCGCGACCCGGCAGGTGCGCTGTTCGGCCAGGAACGCGTCGAGTTCCCCGCGCGACATCATGATCCGGCGTCCCCGCCGCTGGGTCGTGTCCATTGCCCCGCCACCCCTTCACATCTGACTGTGTGTCAGGAAGCATGAGGGCTCTTCCGCCCGTACGCAACGACGCATCCAGGGGACGTCATGCCACAGGACGACCGGCTCGCCGCCCAGCTCGACCCCGCCACCACCGTCCTGCTGACCGTCGAGTGCCAGCAGGGCGTGGTCGGCGCCCACGGCGCCCTGCCCGAACTGGCAGCCGAGGCCCGCTCCTCCGGCGCCCTCGACCGGATCGCCGCCCTCGTGGCCGCCGCCCACGCCCGTGGCGTCCAGGTCGTCCACGCGGTGGCCGAGCGGCGCTCCGACGGGCGGGGCGCCAACACCAACGCCCGGCTGTTCCGGGCGGCCGGGCGGCTGCCCGTGCAGCAGCTGACCGGCTCCCCGGCCGTGTCGGTCGCCGAGCCGATCGAGGTGGCGGAGGAGGACCTCGTCGTACGCCGGCTGCACGGCCTCTCGCCGATCGCCGGCACCGACCTCGACCCGCTGCTGCGCAACCTCGGCTGCCGGAGCCTGGTCGTCACCGGCGTCTCGTCGAACGTGGCGATCCCGAACACCGTCTTCGACGCAGTGAACCTCGGCTACACCGCGGTGGTGCCCTCCGACGCGATCGCCGGCGTACCGGCCTCGTACACGCCCGAGGTGATCCGCAACTCGCTCGCCCTGGTCGCCACGATCACCACCACCGAGGACGTGCTCGCCCGCTGGCAGGCGTAGACCGCCGCGCGCCCGTCGTCGCGGCGCCGCTCACCGTCCGGCCGGCCGGCCGGCCTGGCGGACCGGGACGACGGCCACCGGGCACCGCGAACGGTGCAGCAGGGCGTGGGTGACCCGGCCGAGGTGGCCGTGCCGCCGCCGGGCCCCCACGACGACCAGGTCGGCATCGGCCGACGCGTCCAGCAGGGCCCGGTGGGCGGCGCCCTCGACCGGCCGCGTGCGCACCTCCACACCGGGGTGCTGCCCCATCGCCTCACGGAGTGCGTCGGTGAGGCCGGTCGGGGCGAGCTCCTCGTGCGCTCCGGGGGAGGACGCGGCCCGCGGCTGCTCCGCCACGTGATCGTGCCCGCGCCGGACCCGTACGGCCTCGAGGGCGCAGCCGCGGACCTCGGCCGCGCGCAGGGCGAACCGTACGGCGTCCGCTTCGCCGGCCGGGTCGTCGCCGACCCCCACCACCACCCGGCCGAAGACCCCGCTCCGGTTCGGTTCCGCACCGCGGACCACGACGACCGGGCACGCCGCGCCGGCCGCGACGGCAAGCCCCACCGACCCCAGGAGCATCCCGGCGATCTCGCCGCGGCCACGGGACCCGATGACCAGGGCGGACGATTCGTCCCCCGCTCGCAGCAGCGCCGAGACCGCGTCGTCGGGCAGCACGTCGCCCGACACCGTCATCTCCGGGGCGCGCTGCCGGACGCGTTCCGTGCACGCGGCGACGATGTGCTCCGCCATGAGCTCGTCGACGGGACGATCGGGGTCCGAGGGCGGGCCGACGCCTTCGTAGCGTTCCCACAGCGAGGCGTGGACCAGCCGCAGGGGCAGCCCGCGGCGGGCGGCCTCGTCCACCGCCCAGTCCACGGCCTGCAGGCTGGAGTCCGACCCGTCCACGCCCACGGTCAGGGGGTGTTCCATCCGGCCCACCGCCTTTCCCGGTGGCCACGGTGAAGACCACCCGCGCACACCGTCGCACCGTCCGTGATCCGCCGCCACCCGCCGCAGCCCACGCGGGTGTGCGGGGCCCCGGCGCGTGACCCGCCGGGGCCGTAGTCCTTCCGGACGGGCGCGCGACGCCATGCCGGTCGGGCACGCGCTCCACGGGCCGCGGGGACGGGGCTTGGGGGCTCATCCCGGGCCGAGGGCGAGGGTCGCGTCCTCCGTGACGGCCAGCGGCGTCGAGAAGGGACGGCCGTGACGCGTGAGGGCGTCGTGGAGCCAGCGGGCATCGGCGGGGGAGGCGCGCCGCAGCGTGAGCCGGCGCGCCCGGAAGGGGGTGAGGAGCAACCCGCGCAGGGCCCCCGTGGCCCGGTCGAGGCGGACGGTGTAGAGGACGCGGAGGTCGTCCCGGTACTGCTCGTAGCCCGTGATGCCCTCGTAGTCGTCGACGAGGTCTCCGCAGCCGTAGAGGATCAGCCGGTCGCGGTAGACCTCCAGGGGGCGGGGGTGGTGCGAGGAATGGCCGTGGACGAGGTCGGCGCCGCCGTCGACGAGGTCGTGGGCGAAGCGGACGTGCTCGGCGGGTATCCGGTAGCCCCAGTTGGAGCCCCAGTGGACGGACACGGCCACCCGGTCGCCGGGTCGGCGGGCCGCCTCGAAGCGGGCGACCAGGGCGGCCGCGGCCTCCCTCGAGGGGCTTCGGACGAGGGCGATGCCGCTGCGGTCCCCGGTGGCCGCCCAGTCGAGCGGGATGCCGCTGGACGGCATTCCCACCGAGAACACCAGGAGGCGGGGGACCTCCGCACGCGGTGAGCCCCTCGCGGACGAGCGGGGTACGAGTGCCACGGCCGCCGGCCGCCACGCGCCGACGGCGTCGCGCCCCGCGCCCGCCGTCCGCAGTGCGGCGGCGGCGAGGCTGTCGAGGGTCTCGGCCAGCCCTTCCCGGCCGAAGTCCAGCACGTGGTTGTTGGCCAGCGCGCACACGTCGGGCCGTGCGGCGACCAGGCACGGCAGGTTGGCCGGATGCATGCGGTAGTGGATGCTCTTGCCACGGGCGAACCCGCCCGCCCGCGTCACGCCGGTCTCCAGGTTCAGCACCCACGCGTCCGGGCCGGTCGCCCGCAGGACCTCCAGCAGATCGCCCCACGGCCACTCGAAGCCGGCGGGGCGCGGCACGGGTCCGTGCGCGGCCTCGGCGAGCTCGACGTACGTACGGGCGTCGGCCACGCCCGGCTCGGAGAGCTCCGGATCCCCGGGATGCGGCAGCACCTGATCGATGCCCCGCCCGAGCATCACGTCACCGGCGAGGCAGACGACGATCTCACCACCGGCCCCTGGGCCGCCGCCGGCGTCCACGTCTCCACGGTAGGCCCCGGCCCTCTGGAGGAGGGCCGGGGCCGCGAGGTCGGGATGCTGGAAGGGAGACGTCGACTGCGGGACGGGAGGGCCGTGTCCTGCGGGAGACGGTTTCCAGGCCGTCAACGACCAGGGGCAGACCGAAATGTGCGCCGAGCACTCGGAAGCGTTCCGCTTCCGCTTCTCCTTCCGTCCGGACTACGGCGGCGCGTGGGTCAACATCGGGCAGAACGTCTTCGTCCTGAAGTCCGGGCCCACCGGGTTCGGTTCGCGCCCGCTGCTCTTCTGCGGCGGCTCCGGCGACGGCACGGGCCAGCAGGTCGCGAACAACTCGGCGTCCGCCTACGACTGGTACGAGGGCTACTGCGGGAAGGTCTCCTACTATGCGGGCTACCAGGGCGCCTCCCGGGGCCTGGTGGACGACATCCGCAGCGGCAGCTCCGTCCGCAACGCCACCGAGGCGCTCGCGACGGGCTCGTGATGCGAGCCGGACCTCCGGCGGCAGGAGGCGCGACCGTCGTGGGTCGCGTCGGCGGCGGCCCGTCCCGCCCTGCGACGGGGGGCCGTGCGACCTAGACTGGAACGGAATCGCCAGGCCGGCCCTCCATGACACGATGCTCGTCCCGAGGGAGGTCGGTTCCCGTGGACCTCACCACCATCACCGAAGTCGTCCGGCGACCCTCCGAGAGGCCGGCCGCCGACTGGCGCGAGGGCGACGCCTGGCTGGCCGGCGGAACCTGGCTCTTCTCCGCGGAACAGCCCGACCTGCGCCGCCTGATCGACCTGACGGCGCTGCGCTGGGACCCCCTCGTCCCGAGCGGCGCGGGGCTCGAGGTCGGCGCCACGTGCACCATCCGCGACCTGTACGCCTTCAGGCCTCCGGACGACTGGACCGCGGGTCCACTGCTCACCGCGAGCTGCGAGGCCTTCCTGTCCTCGTTCAAGGTCTGGAACGCGGCGACCGTCGGCGGGAACATCTGCATGTCGCTGCCCGCCGGCCCGATGATCACGCTGACGGTGGCGCTGGAGGCCACGTACGAACTCTGGGCCCCCGACGGGTCCGAGCGCACCGTGGACGCCCTCGACTTCGTGACCGGCGACCACCGCAACGTCCTCGCCCCCGGCGAGATCCTGCGGCGCGTCCGCATCCCGGCGAACGCCCTCGGGAAACGCACCGCCCACCGCCGGTTCACGCTCACCCACCTCGGCCGGTCGACCGTCTTCCTCGTCGGTACGCGGACGCCCGGCGCGAACGACCTGCTGCTCACCGTCACGGCCGGGACCACGCGGCCGGTGCGCATGGCCTTCGACACGATGCCCGATGCGCCGACCCTGCAGCAGAGCATCGACGTCATCCCGGGCGACGTCTGGTTCGCCGATCCCAACGGGACCCCCGACCACCGGCGCCATCTGACGAAGCACTTCGCCGAGGAGATCCGCCGCGAACTCATGGACGGGGACCCGTCATGACGTACAGCGTCAACGGCAACGCCTTCGACCAGGAGCCGGAGCCGGGCCAGTGCCTGCGCACCTTCCTCCGCTCGCTCGGGCACTTCGGCGTCAAGAAGGGCTGCGACGCGGGCGACTGCGGCGCCTGCACGGTGTGGCTGGACGGCAGCCCCGTCCACAGCTGCATCACCCCCGCGTTCCGCGCGGAGGGCCACGAGGTGACCACCATCGAGGGCCTGGGATCACCCGGCGACCTGCATCCGGTGCAGCGCCGGTTCCGCGACGCGCCCGGATTCCAGTGCGGCTTCTGCACCGCAGGGATGATCATGACCTCGGCGGCGTTCACCGAGGCCCAGAAGGCGGACCTGCCCCGGGCGTTGAAGGGCAACCTCTGCCGCTGCACCGGCTACCGGGCCATCGAGGACGCGGTGAAGGGCGTCGTCGGCGTCGAGACGGCCGAGCCGGGAAGGGCCGTGGGGACGAGCGTGGGCGCACCCGCGGCCAACGACGTGGTGACCGGCCGGGCCGAGTTCACGATGGACACCCACATGGAGGGGATGCTGCACCTCAAGGTGCTGCACTCGCCCCACGCGCACGCCCGCATCCTCTCGATCGACAAGACCGCCGCCCTCGCGGTCCCCGGCGTGCACCGCGTCTACACCTGGGAGGACGTGCCGCGCAGACGTTTCACCACGGCCATCCACACCGACCACCTGGTCGACCCGGACGACACCTTCATCCTCGACGACACGGTCCGTTTCGTGGGCCAGCGCGTCGTCGCCGTGCTGGCCGACACGCCCGGCGCGGCGGCGGAGGGCTGCCGCAGGGTGGTCGTCGAGTACGAGCCGCTGCCGGCGGTGTTCGACCCCGAGGAGGCCATGGCCGAGGGGGCTCCGGCGGTCCACGGCGGCACGGAGGACCCCTTCGCCCACGATCCGGTCCACAACATCCTGCTCGAACTCCATGCGCACATCGGGGACGTGGCGGCGGGCTTCGCCGAGGCCGACGTGATCCACGAAGGCACGTACTCCTCACCCCGCGTGCAGCACGCACACCTGGAGACGCACGGCTCGATCGCCTGGATGGAGGACGGGAGGCTGAACGTCCGCACCAGTTCGCAGTCGCCGTCGATCGCGAAGGTCAAGCTGAGCCATCTCTTCGCGCTCCGCCCCGACCAGCTCCGGGTGTTCTGCAAGCGCGTGGGCGGCGGCTTCGGCGGCAAGCAGGAGGTGATCTCGGAGGACCTGGCGGCGCTCGCCACGCTGGACACCGGGCGGCCCGTCTGCTTCGAGTACACCCGCGAGGAGGAGTTCACCACCGCCTCGCCCCGGCACCCCATGACACTGACGATCAAGCTGGGCGCCCGGGTGGACGGCACGCTCACGGCCCTCCAGGTCCGCAACGTGTCGAACACCGGCGCCTACGGCAACCACGGCGGCGAGACGCTGTACGCCGGCGGCGCCGCCGTCATGATCTACCGCTGCCCCAACAAGAAGTACGACGCGTACTCGGTCTACACCAACACCGTGCCGAGCGGAGCGCTGCGCGGCTACGGGATGACGCAGCCGGCGTTCGCCATGGAGTCCGCCATGCACGAACTCGCCCTCGCCCTGCACATGGACCCGCTCGAACTGCGACGGCGCAACATCGTGCGGCCGGGTGACCCGCTCGTCGCCCTGCACGACGGCCCGGACGACGTGACGTTCACCGAGGACGGACTGGCGACGTGCATCGACCTGGTGGACCGGGCCATGGCCCGCTCGGCGGAGGAGCCGGACCTGGGCCCGGAGTGGCTCATCGGGTCCGGCGTCGCGAGCTCGATGCACGAGACCGCGCCCCCGACCGATCACATCTCCGAGGCCTGGGTCACGCTCGGCGACGACCTCATCTACGAAGTCGCCGTCGGCACCACCGAGTTCGGAGAGGGCACCTCCACCGCGCACGTCCAGATCGCGGCCGGGCAACTGGGCACCACGCCCTCCCGGATCCGCCTGGTGCAGTCCGACACCGACCGCACCGGATTCGACACCGGCGCCTTCGCGAGCGCGGGTCTGTTCGTGTCGGGCAACGCGGTGCTGCGGGCGGCCAACGCCGTGCGCGACCGCATCCTGGAGTTCGCCGCCGCCCACACGGGCATCCACGTCGTGATGTGCTCCATGGACGACGACGGCGTCACCTGCGGTGACCGGCGCGTGTCCCTGGCCGAGCTCGTGGCACTGGCCCGAGCGCGCGGCATCCGGTTCACCGCCGCCCGCAGGGCCTACGGCTCGCCCCGCAGCGTCACCTCCAACACCCACGGGTTCCGGATCGCCGTCCACCGGGTGACGGGGGAGATCCGCATCCTGTACAGCGTCCAGGCGACCGACGCGGGCGTGGTCATCAACCCCCAGCAGGTACGGGGACAGGTGGAGGGCGCCGTCGCCCAGGGCATCGGCTTCGCGCTGACCGAGAACTTCCTCCTCGACGCCGACGGGGCCGTGGTGAACCCGAACCTCCGCAACTACCGGATCCCCACCTACGCCGACGTGCCGCGCACCGAGCTGCTCCTCGTGGACTCGGCGGACTCCGTCGGCCCCCTGCGGTCGAAGGGCATGGCGGAGTGCGCCATCAACCCGGTGGCCCCCGCGCTGGCCAACGCGCTCCACGACGCCACGGGCGTCCGCTACCGGGCGCTGCCCCTGACCCCCGAACGGATCTACCGCCTGCTCGGCCAGAAGCAGCCCGCTCCCAAGGCCTGAGTCATGGACACCGACAAGCACGACGACGCCGTGGCGACGGCCATCATCGGCCAGAAGGTCCTGCCCGGTCGGGAGGGCGCGTACGAGGCCTGGCAGGACGAGGTGAACGCCGCAGCGGCCCGCTACCCCGGGTACCTCGGGGTGGAGGTCTCCCGGCCGACACCCCTGCAGCCCGAATGGGTCGTCGTCTACCGGTTCGACTCCATCCCCCACCTCCAGGCGTGGATCAACAGCGCGACCAGGCAGCAGCTGCTGGAGGTCGGCGACACGTATCTCGACGGCCCCGGAACCCAGCGCGTCCTCAGCGGCCACACCAAGGCCCCCGATCCGCTGGTGACCGCGGTGATCACGCACCGGGTCCCACCGGACCGCGTGGACGACTTCCTCACGTGGCAGCGTCGCATGAGTGAGGCGGAGAGCAGGTTCGAGGGATTTCGCGGAACCGAGATGTTCAGGCCGATCGAGGGTCTTCAGGACGAATGGACGACGCTGTACCGCTTCGACAGCGCCCAGCACCTCGACGCCTGGATCACCTCGACCGAGCGGCGGGAACTCCTGGCCGAGGGCCGGGAATTCAGCGATTTCCAGCTGACGGCGATCGACAACTCGTTCGGCAGCTGGTTCGCCTTCGAGGAGAACGGCACGGCGGCGCCCGCGCCCTCCGAGACGAAGACCGCCATCGCCGTCTGGGTCGGCCTGTACCCGACCGTCGTGTTCCTGACGCTCGCCCTGTCGCCGCTCCACATGCCGTTCTGGCTGGGGATGTTGGTGGGGAACCTGCTGTCCAGCCTCCTCATGACCTTCCTCACGATGCCCTTCTACGTGAACCGGCTGCTCAAACGGTGGCTGCGACCGCCCCCGGGCGAGCCGCCGGCGAGGAACAACCGGATCGGCCTCGGGATCGTCGCCGCGGCCACGGTGTTCTGGGTCGTGGTCTTCTTCCTCATGACGACGCAGATCTGGACACTTCCCTGATCGAGCGCGGTCGGCTCCTGCGGTTAGCCTGTGCGAATGCTCACAGAAGTGACCGCGACCCGTTACGTGACGCCCCTGCGCGAGGGCGGCTCGTTGCCGGGCATCGTCGAGGCCGACGACCTCGGCACGTACGTCATGAAGTTCACCGGCGCCGGCCAGGGGCGCAAGACCCTGGTCGCGGAGGTCGTCTGCGGCCGCCTCGCGCAGCGGCTGGGGCTGCGGGTGCCCGAACTCGTGCAGATCCAGCTCGACCCGGTCATCGGGCTCGGCGAGCCGGACCAGGAGGTGCAGGAACTGCTCAAGGCGAGCGGCGGCCTGAACCTCGGCATGGACTACCTGCCCGGCTCCCTCGGCTTCGACCCGCTGGCCTACCAGGTCGACCCGGTCGAGGCCGGGCGCGTGGTGTGGTTCGACGCGCTGATCAACAACGTCGACCGGTCCTGGCGCAACCCGAACATGCTGGTCTGGCACGGGGAGCTGTGGCTCATCGACCACGGCGCCACCATGATCTGGCACCACAACTGGCCCACCGCCGGGGCGGCGGCGGACAAGCCGTACAACGCCCACGACCACGCCCTCGCCCCCGTGGGCCCGGACATCGCGGCCGCGGCCGCCGAACTCGCCCCCCGCGTGACCCTGGACCTCCTCATGGACGTCGCCGCCGACGTGCCGGACGAGTGGCTGGTCGACGAGCCCGGCTTCGACTCCACGGACGCGCTGCGCCGGGCGTACGTCGACGTCCTCCTGCCGCGGGCCGCTACCATCCACGAGCGGATCTCGATGGAGAAGCCGGTCAAGGCCCCGCAGGGGCCTCCCGGTTGGCTCACCGACCACCTGACCGACTGGCCGCACCCGACCAAGAAGAAGAGCGAAGGCAAGTGAACGAGCGGGACGTCTTCGAGTACGCGCTGGTACGGGTGGTCCCCCGGGTCGAGCGCGGCGAGCTCTTCAACGCGGGCGTGGTGCTCTACTGCCGCGCCAAGTCCTACGTGGCCGCCCGGACCCACCTCGACGAGGCCAAGCTGCTGGCCCTGGACCCGGGCGCGGACGTGGCCGGCGTACGGGCCGCCCTGCGGGCCGTCGAGGGGATCTGCGCCGGCGGCGAGCGGGCCGGCCAGGCCGCCGGGGACGAGCCCGGGCGGCGCTTCCGGTGGCTGATCGCCCCCCGCAGCACCGTCGTCCAGCCGGGCCCCGTGCACACCGGTCTGACGGCCGACCCCGAGGCCGAGGTGGAACGCCTGCTCGACCTGCTGGTGCGCTGAGGCCGCGTACCGGGGCCCGCCGCCGGGGCCGGACGGTGGGCTGATCGGCGCGTGTGCGGCGGCCCTGGCGCACGGTGCCGTTGACACCGGGTGCCAGGGCTTCTAGCGTCAGCTCAGCTGAACCTACTAAGCGGTTGCTCAGAGGTCGCCGCCGCACCGCGCGGGCACCGGGCGCCGCACCCAAGGGCGAGGAGATCCCAGCATGTCCACCACCGAGCAGCGCGTCGCCATCGTGACCGGGGCCGCCCGGGGCATCGGCGCCGCGACCGCCGTCCGCCTTGCCGCCGAGGGCCGCGCCGTCGCCGTCCTGGACCTCGACGAGACCGCGTGCAAGGACACCGTGGAGGCCATCACCGCCGCCGGCGGCAAGGCCGTCGCCATCGGCTGCGACGTCTCCGACGCCGCCCAGGTCGAAGCCGCCGTCGAGCGCGTGGCCGCGACCCTCGGCGCGCCCACGATCCTCGTCAACAACGCGGGCGTGCTGCGCGACAACCTGCTCTTCAAGATGAGCGAGTCCGACTGGGACACCGTCATGAGCGTGCACCTGCGCGGCGCGTTCCTGATGGCCAAGACCGTCCAGAAGCACATGGTCGACGCGAAGTTCGGACGCATCGTCAACCTGTCGAGCAGCTCCGCGCTCGGCAACCGCGGCCAGGCCAACTACTCGGCCGCCAAGGCGGGTCTGCAGGGCCTGACCAAGACCCTGGCCATCGAGCTCGGCAAGTTCGGTGTCACGGCCAACGCCGTCGCCCCCGGCTTCATCGCCACCGACATGACCGCCGCCACCGCCGCCCGGGTCGGCATGGGCTTCGAGGACTTCCAGGCGGCGGCCGCCACCCAGATCCCGGTCCAGCGCGTGGGCCGCCCCGAGGACGTCGCCAACGCGATCGCCTTCTTCACCTCCGAGGCCGCGGGCTTCGTCTCCGGCCAGGTGCTGTACGTGGCCGGCGGCCCGCTCGACTAGCCGGCGCCCGCTCCGACAGACAGCCACGCACGGGACGAAAGGCACGCGCATGACGGAAGAGGCACAGGAGCACACCCGCGACCGGGCGCAGGAGCAGGGGCGGCGCCCCGACAGCGGCCGGGTCGCGCTGATCACCGGCGCCAGCCGCGGCATCGGCTACGGCGTCGCCGAGGCCCTGGTGGCCCGGGGTGACCGGGTCGTGATCACCGGGCGCAACGAGGACGCCCTCAAGGAGGCCGTGGAGCGGCTCGGCGCCGACCGGGTCGTGGGCATCGCGGGCAAGGCGCACGACGAGGCCCACCAGGCCGCCGCGGTGGACCGGGCCATGGAGGCCTTCGGCCGGGTCGACTTCCTGGTCAACAACGCCGGCACCAACCCGGTCTTCGGACCGCTCGCGGACATGGACCTCGGGGTGGCCCGGAAGGTGTACGAGACGAACGTGATCTCGGCCCTCGGCTTCGCCCAGCGCACCTGGCACGCCTGGCAGAAGGACCACGGCGGGGCGATCGTGAACATCGCCTCGATCGCGGGCCTCTCGCCCTCGCCGTTCATCGGCGCGTACGGCATGAGCAAGGCCGCGATGATCAACCTGACCATCCAGCTGGCGCACGAGATGGCCCCCGGCGTCCGGGTCAACGCGATCGCGCCGGCCGTGGTGAAGACCAAGTTCGCCCAGGCGCTCTACGAGGGCCGCGAAGCGGAGGCCGCGGCGGCCTACCCGCTGGGCCGGCTGGGCGTTCCGTCGGACATCGGTGGAGCTGCCGCTTTTCTCACGTCGGAGCAGTCGGAATGGGTCACGGGTCAGACACTGGTCGTTGATGGGGGAATCTTTCTCAATGCCGGAGTTGGGTGACCGATATCCGGACGGATTTCTTCCCTAAAGGGTCACAAACACCCATCTAATCGGACGAGTAATTGATCAAAAGCCCCATCGATCCTGACCATTGGATCGGTGGGGCACTGCGATATGGTCGGCCGGATCCCATGGTTGATCGAGGAGCGTGCACGTGTTCAACCGGACCAGATGCCTGCAGATCGCTGCGGCCCTTGCGTCCATATCCCTGCTCGCCGGCTGCGGCGTGTTTTCGGAAGATGACGAAAAGGGCAATCAGAAGCTCGTCGTGGGTACGACGAGCCGCCCCACGAACCTCGATCCCGCCGCCGCCTGGGACGGCTCCTGGGAGCTCTACCGGAACATCTACCAGACCCTCCTGGCCTTCCCCACCGGCTCCAGCAAGCCGCAGCCGGACGCCGCCCAGAGCTGCGAGTTCACCGACGCGGCCAACGAGTCGTACCGCTGCGTCCTGCGCAAGGGCCTGAAGTTCTCCGACGGCGAGGTGCTCGACGCCAAGGCCGTCAAGCACTCCCTCGACCGCATCCGCACGATCAACGACAAGCTCGGCCCCAAGGACCTCTTCGGCAGCCTGGAGCGCATCGAGACCAGCGGCGAGCTCACGGTCGTCTTCCACCTCAAGACGCCCGACGCCACCTTCCCCTTCGTGCTCGGCTCCCCGGCCGCCTCGCTGGTGGCGCCGAACCTGTACCCCGCCGACAAGCTGCGCACCGACGGCAAGGTCACCGGCTCGGGCCCGTACCTGCTCAAGGGCTACGACAAGCAGCACGCCGAGCTGGAGCGCAACTCCGGCTACTCGGGCTTCGCCGAGCGCAAGAACGACGCCGTGACGATCCAGTACTTCGACGAGTCGACGAAGATGGTCGCGGCGCTCAAGGCCAAGACCATCGACGCCACCTACCGCGGTCTGTCGGCCGCCGAGGTCAAGGACCTGCAGGGCTCCGACGCCCGCAAGCTCGGCATCCAGGTCGTCGACGGCGTCGGCTCCGAGATCCGCTACCTGGTCTTCAACCCGGCCGACGGCACCGTGGCCAAGCCCGCCGTGCGCAAGGCCATCGCCCAGCTCATCGACCGCGGCACCCTCGTCTCCACGGTCTACCAGGGCACCGCCGAGCCGCTGTACTCGATGGTCCCCAAGGGCGTGGCCACCCACAAGACGCCGTTCTACGACCGCTTCGGCCAGCCCAGCGGCACCAAGGCCCGGGCGATCCTGCGCGAGGCCGGGATCACCGAGCCGGTCCAGCTGACCCTGTCGTACACCACGGACCGGTACGGCTCCTCGACCGCGGACGAGTTCGCCGAGCTCAAGCGCCAGCTGGAGGCCAGCGGCCTGTTCAAGATCAAGCTGCAGGGCAAGCCGTGGAAGGTCTTCCAGCAGGGCTACAAGAACGGCGACTACGCCGTCTTCGGCCGCGGCTGGTTCCCCGACTTCCCGGACCCGGACAACTTCGTCGCGCCGTTCGTCGGCAAGGAGAACGCGGTCGGCACCCCGTACGACACCAAGGAGATCACCAACGAGCTGCTGCCCCGCTCGCGCCGCCAGAGCGACCGTGGCGCGGTCGGCAAGGAGTTCGAGCGGGCGCAGGAGATCCTCGCCCAGGACGTGCGACTGCTCCCGCTCTGGCAGGGCAAGCTGTACGTGGCGGCCGGCGAGGACGTCGCCGGCGCCGAGCGGGCCCTGGACCCGCAGACCGTCATGCAGATGTGGGAGTTCTCCCGCAAGACCAGCTGGTAGTCGCGCCCCGGGCGGGGAGTCCGGGACTCGGCCGACGCGTTGTCAGTGGTCGCCGGTAGGTTCTGGGGCAGTACAGAGAACGCTCTGTACGTGCTCACAGAATGTGCACCGGAGGTTGTTGACGTGACCGTGTCGCTGCCCGAGTCCTGGCTCCCCGTCCTCGGCGAGGAACTCGACAAGCCCTACTTCCAGGAACTCACCGAGTTCGTCGAGAAGGAGCGGGCCAACGGGCCGGTCTACCCGCCGCGCGAGCAGGTCTTCGCGGCCCTGGAGGCCACCCCGTACGACCGCGTCAAGGTGCTCGTCCTCGGCCAGGACCCCTACCACGGCGCCGGCCAGGGCCACGGCCTGTGCTTCTCCGTGCGCCCGGGCGTCAAGACCCCGCCCTCCCTGCGCAACATCTACAAGGAGATGAACGCCGAGCTGGGCCTGCCCGTCCCGGACAACGGCTACCTGATGCCGTGGGCCGAGCAGGGCGTCCTGCTGCTCAACGCGGTGCTCACCGTCCGCGAGGCCGAGCCCAACTCGCACAAGGGCAAGGGCTGGGAGAAGTTCACCGACGCCGTGATCCGCGCCGTCGCCTCCCGCCCCGACCCGGCCGTCTTCGTGCTGTGGGGCGCGTACGCCCAGAAGAAGCTCCCGCTGATCGACGAGAGCCGGCACGTGGTCGTCAAGGGCGCCCACCCCTCCCCGCTGTCCGCCAAGAAGTTCTTCGGCTCGCACCCCTTCACGCAGATCAACGAGGCCATCGCGGCCCAGGGCCATGAGCCGATCGATTGGCGTATCCCGGACCTCGGCGCGGGCGCCTGAGCGTCTGCGCGGCAACTCCGCCCGGTGACGGATAGCGTCGGGGCGATCACCGGGGCCGATCACTCCGGCCCCGGTGATCGCCCGTTTCGGTTTTTTCGCACGTGTTCGGGTGATCGCGCGTGTACGGGGCACGGGAGGCCACGGTGACGGACCAGCAGCAGGCGTCGGAGGACGCCGTCATGACCAGGATCGGGCAGGCGGTCATGCTCCTGCACGCCGGCGACCGGGCCGAGGCCCGCGACCGGCTCGCCGACCTGTGGACCGAGATCGGCCACGACGGCGACCCGCTGCACCGGTGCACCCTGGCCCACTACATGGCCGACGCCCAGGACGAGCCCGAGGCGGAGCTGGCCTGGGACCTGCGGGCCCTGACGGCCGCCGAGGGGCTCGGCGACGGCCGGCTCGCGCGCCACGAGCCGGCGCTGGTCGTGCGCGCCTTCTACCCCTCGCTGCACCTCAACCTCGCCGCCGACTACCTCAAGCTCCGCCGGCCGGACGCGGCCCGGTCCCATCTGGACCGGGCGCGGGCCGCGACCGACGCGCTGGGCGACGACGGGTACGGGGACGGGGTACGGGCCGCCATCGAGCGGCTCGAACTGCGGCTGCGGGGCGAGGAGGGGCGGCCCTACTCGCCGTAGACGTCCGAGCAGATCCGCGACTCCGGGCCGTCCTTCTTCCACTGGCCGAAGCGCCGCCCCACGGCGCACACGTCGGCCGGTCGCAGCGGCACCGGGGGCGCGGCCTCGGGGCGGCCCCGGCCGCCCGCGTGCGGGTGCTTCGGCTCCTTGGCGTGTCCCCGGCCCGGTGCGGCCGCCGCGGGGGGCTCCAGCTCGTCGGCGGGCGCCTCCACGGGCGCCGGGCCGGGTTCCGGTTCCGCGCGGGAGCCCGGGCGCGTTCCCGGCCGCCGGGCGGCGGCCACCGCCCCGTCCGCGGGCTTCGCGTCGGCCGCGGCGCCGGCCCCCGACGACGGGGCGGCGCGCTCCTCGGCCGGCGCCGCCTCCAGCGCCTCCAGGGCCGGGGCCCGGACGACCACCGGGGCGTCCCCGGGACCGCCGCGGGGCTCGTACCGCGGGTCTTCCGCCTGCTGCTCCGGCGGCACCGCGGTGGCCGCGGGCCGGAGCGCATCGGGGTTCACGTTCACGCAGCCGGAGACGGCCGAGACCGCGGCGGCGACTCCGAGCAGCAGCTTTGTCGTGGTTCGGGTGGGATGCACTCGCGCAACTCTGCTGTGCCCGCCCCCCGATGCGGAAACCAGGAGGCGAAATTCACCCCGCACGGGTGACCGGGCGATCCGGGGTGACGCGGCCGGTCGACGCCCTGCCCGGCGCGGCCCGCGGGGACCGTCCGGGACCCGGCGTCAGTCGCCCGTCGACCCGTCGACGTGCTCGCGCAGCAGGTCCGCGTGCCCGTTGTGGCGGGCGTACTCCTCGATCATGTGGGTGTACACCCAGCGCAGGCTGTACGGCTCGTCGGTACGCCGGCTCCGGCGCACCGACAGCTCGTCCAGCGACCGGGACGCGGCGATCTCGCGGGCCCGCGCGATGGCCTCCTGGCGGGCCGCCTCCGCCTCCTCGTAGGTGTGCTCCTCGGTCACGTGGAAGTCCCCGTCCTGGTCCTCCTCGGTGCAGTACAGGTCCGGGAGGTCCAGGTCGAGGGTGACCTGCTGGAACCACCAGCGCTCCACCTCGGCCATGTGCCGGGTCAGCCCGAGCAGCGTCAGCTCGGAGGGAGCCAGGACCGGCCGGCGCAGCTGCTCGTCGGTCAGGCCCTCGCACTTCGCGGCCAGGGTGGCGCGGTGGTAGTCCAGCCAGCCGTCCAGCATCTCGCGCTCGGCGGCGGTGGTCGAGGGCTCCTGGCGTTCGATCTTCGTCATGGCCGTCATCCTCATCGAACGCCGCGGCGAACGCCAGGGATTAAGCTGGCGGCGTCCCCCCCCCGGTACCCACGCTCAGGAGGCGCCCCGGTGAAGGTCGGCTGCATCGGACTCGGCGACATCGCGCAGAAGGCCTACCTTCCGGTCCTCGCCGCCCGCCCGGACCTCGAACTGCACCTCCAGACCCGCACCGCCGCCACCCTCGACCGGGTCGGCGCCACGTACCGGGTGCCGGCGGCGCAGCGACACTCCGACCTCGACGCGCTGCTCGACCAGGGACTCGACGCCGCCTTCGTGCACGCCCCGACCGAGGTCCACCCCGAGATCGTCGCCCGCCTCCTGGAGGCCGGCGTGCCCACGTACGTGGACAAGCCGCTGGCCTACGAGTACGCCGCCTCCCGGCACCTCGTCGAACTGGCCGAGAAGCGCGAGGTCTCGCTGGCCGTCGGATTCAACCGCCGCTTCGCGCCCGGCTACGCGCAGTGCGCCGAGCACCCGCGCGAGCTGATCCTCATGCAGAAGAACCGGGTCGGCCTGCCCGAGGACCCGCGCAGCCTCGTGCTGGACGACTTCATCCACGTCGTCGACACCCTGCGCTTCCTGGTGCCGGGCCGGCCCGACGACGTCACCGTGCGGGCCCGGGTCCGCGACGGGCTGATGGAGCACGTCGTCCTCCAGCTGTCCGGCGACGGCTTCACCGCGATCGGCGTGATGAACCGCCTCTCCGGTTCCACGGAGGAGGTCCTGGAGGTCTCCGGCCAGGACACCAAGCGCCAGGTCGTGAACCTCGCCGAGGTGATCGACCACAAGGGCCAGCCGAGCGTGCGGCGCCGCGGCGACTGGGTGTCGGTCGCGCGCCAGCGCGGCATCGAGCAGATCGTGGACCACTTCCTGGCCGCGGTCGAGATGGGCGCCGTGCTGAGCGCCCGCGACGCGCTGCTCACCCACGAGCTGTGCGAACGGGTGGTGCGGGAAGCGCTGGAGCAGGCGGCCTGAGCGGCCGTACGGTCCGCAGGGCCTCCCGCCCGCACAGCGCCACCAGCACCAGCAGCGCCCCGTAGGGCACCCAGTCGCCCAGCCGCACGTACAGGGTCGTGCCGTGCGCCAGCGGGACGTCGTAGACGGCCGCGGCACGCCGGTCGGTGCCGAGGCGGGCGCCGATCTGCTCCCCGCCCGGGCCCCGGACCACGCTGACGCCGGTCAGGGTGGCGTGCACGAAGGGGCGGCCCGTCTCGGCGGCGCGCAGCGCGGCGAGCGAGGCGTGCTGGGCGGGGGCCCAGCTGTCCTGGAACGTCGAGGTGGCCGACTGGGCCACGAGCAGGGCCGCGCCGTCGCGGGCCAGCCGGCGGCTCATGTCGGGGAAGGCGGACTCGAAGCAGACCAACGGGCCGACGGGCAGCCCGGCGGCGGGAGCCGTGTCGGGGGCGGTTCCGGGAGTGGTGCCGGTGCCGGGCCGCGCGTCGGCCCGCGGGGCCCCGGCGGACCGGCCCGCGCCGCCGGCCCCGTCCTGCCCGGCGGCGCGGGCGGGCAGCCGCATCACGACCTGGGCGCTGCCGCGGCGCCGGTCCTCGTCGGCCGCCCGGCCGACCGAGGTGGCCCAGCCGAGCAGCGACCGCGCCGGCACGTACTCGCCGAACGGCACCAGCCGCATCTTGTCGTACCGCTGCCCGGTCGGGCCCGAGGGCCCCACGAGCACCGAGGACTTGAATATCCCCGGCCGGTCCGAGCGGCGCGCGTCCACGTTCACCAGCAGCGGCGCGCCCACCTCCGCCGACAGCCGGGCCAGCCGCCGGGCCAGGTCGGGCCTGGCCGCGAGGTCGGCGCCCACGCTCGACTCGCCCCACACCACCAGGTCCGGGTGCGTCCCGACCAGCTGCCGCGTCAGCCGCTCCTGGGCCGCGAACCGCACGTCCGCCGCATCGGGGCCGTCGATCATCCCGGGCTGTACGAGCGCCACCCGGACCAGCCCCGACACCTCGGGCCGGGGCGCCCAGGCCCACACCGCGCCGGTGAGCACCGCGCACGCCGTCACCCCGCCGAGGCCCACGGTGGCGGTCCGGCGGCCGCGCGGGCCCGGGCCCGGCTCCCGGGCCAGCAGCAGCACCCACGCGCAGTTGACCGCGACCACGACCGCGCTGACGAGCCACACCCCGCCCACCGACGCCAGTCGGCGCGCCGCCGGCACCTGCCACTGGCTGGCCCCCAGCAACCCCCACGGGCCGCCCAGCCCCTGCCAGGAGCGGGCGAGTTCCGACAGCAGCCAGCCGGAGGGCAGCACGAGCAGCGCCCAGGCGGCCCGCCCCGGCCCGGGGGAGCCGGCGAGCAGGTGCCGGGCGAGCATCCCCCACGGGATCCACAGCGCCCCGAGCAGCGCGGCCAGCGGCAGCAGGAACACGTGCAGGCTCGGCAACAGCCAGTGGTGCACGGCGAGGACGAAGCCGGTTCCGCCGAGCCAGCCGTCCAGCGCGGCCCGTCGCGCCGTCGGCGCCCCGCGCGCCAGCAGCAGCCACGGGACGAGCGCCACGTACGCGAACCACCACAGTCCCGGTGCCGGGAACGCGAGGGCCGGCAGCGCGCCGGCCAGCAGCGCGGCCGCGCCACGCCACCAGGGGGAGGCGAGGAGTGCCCGCGCCCGCCCGGACCGCCACCACCGCATGAGCCCCATAAGGCGCCTCCCCTACCAGTGTGGGTCGGGATCAGCGCGCCGTCGCGGGCTCCGGGGGCGCGAACTGCCGCCACTTCTCGTGCACGGTCACCGACCGCAGCCGCCAACCGTCGGCGGTGCGCGCCAGCAGGAACGTGTAGCGGCCCCCCGCGGTGAAGTTCGGGGCGGTGTCGGTGTCCTCCGGCTCCCTCAGCCGCATGGGGTTGAGGAAGTCGGCGCGCACCTCGGCCCGGTCGCCGGGCGAGCCGCCGGCGTCCTCCAGTTCGATGCGGCGGTTGACGATCAGGTGCTGGCGCACGGGGAACATGAGCATGGTCTGCTCCAACCACCCCGCGACCTGCTCGGCGGGGCCCTCGATCCCGCCCGCGGAGGTGTAGTCGGCCCGGCCGTCCCGGGTGAACAGGGCGCGGTAGGCCGCCCAGTCGCCGTCGTCGACGGCGTTCGCGTACCCGGTGACCAGGGCGTCCACGGCCAGTCGGTCCATCACGGTCGCGAGGTCCACACGCTGCGTCATCGGGTCATCATGGGACACCCCGGCGTCGAGGCCAAGGCCCGTGCGACCCCGGATCGTCGCGCCGTCCGGACACCGCCCCCGACGCCTCCCGGGGGACCCGGCGGCCCGACGTGCCCGGTCGACCGCGCGGTCAGCCCCCGGGAAGCGCGTCCCGCTGCCGTACGACGACCAGGAACGCGTCGGTGGCGAGGTCCATCACCACCTCCGCGGCCACCCCCTCCCGCATCCGCTCGGCCGCGTACTCCTCCGCGGGCCAGCTCCCGTGCGGACTACCCGCCGGAAACCGCTCCAGTACCACTCGGCCACCCATCGGGCACCCCCAGGCTCCTCGCGACGGCCGCACCGCTGCGCACCGCCTCCCCGGGCACAACGACGCCAAGCCTGCCGGGGAACGTTCCCGTACTCCGGCGCGTCGTCGTGCGCGGGGCCCGGGTTCACCCGCCCGGCGGGTCAGAGGGGGTGGCCGGTGGTGGCGTCGACGTGGGCGGGGACGGTTCCGTGGCGGGTTCCGGTGGTGCGGGTGCCGGTGGGCTCGAAGAGGAGGAGGCGGGCTCCCGAGGGGGCGTGGGGCTTGTGCTCCGTGCCGCGCGGGACCGTGAAGACCGAGCCCCCGGGGAGGTGGACGGTGCGCTCGCCGGCCGGTTCGCGCAGGGAGATCCACAACTCGCCGTCGAGCACGAGGAAGAACTCGTCGGTGTCGTCGTGCGCGTGCCACAGGTGCTCGCCCGCGACCTTGGCCACGCGGACGTCGTAGTCGTTGACGCGGGTGACGATGCGGGGGCTCCACAGGGCCTCGAAGGAGTCGAGCGCGGCGGCCAGGGAGACGGGACCGGGGGCAGGGGCAGGGGCGGGGGCGGTGCGTTCGTCGGTCATGGCTCCAGGGTCCGGCCTGGCCGGGGCCCGGCGTGAGTGCTAGGAATCGCACATGACGCAAGGATCCTCGCAGTCCCCGCACCGGGTGGTCGTGATCGTCGACGAGAACTCCAACCCCTTCGAGCTCGGGTGCGCGACCGAGGTGTTCGGGCTGCGCCGGCCCGAGCTGGGCCCGGACCGCCTGTACGACTTCCGGCTGTGCGCGCCCGAACCGGGCACCCTGATGCGTGACGGGTTCTTCACCTTGTCCGGGGTGGCGCCGCTGGCGGCGGCGGAGGAGGCCGACACCCTGATCGTCCCCAACCGGCCGGACACCGAGGTGCCGCGCCGGCCGGCGGTGCTGGCGGCCGTGCGGCGGGCGCACGCGCGCGGGGCGCGGCTGATCGGCTTCTGCAGCGGCGCCTTCACGCTCGCGGAGGCGGGGGTGCTCGACGGGCGCCGGGCCACGGCGCACTGGCAGTGGGCGGACGAGTTCCGGGCCCGGTTCCCCGCCGTCCACCTGGAGTCCGACGTGCTGTTCGTCGACGACGGGGACGTCCTCACGTCGGCCGGCAGCGCCGCCGCGCTCGACCTCGGGCTGCACGTGGTCCGCCGTGACCACGGCGCCGAGGTGGCCAACTCGGTCAGCCGGCGGCTGGTGTTCGCGGCGCATCGCGACGGCGGCCAGCGGCAGTTCGTCGAGCGGCCGGTGCCGGAGCCGCGCGACGAGTCGCTGGGGCCGCTGGTGGCCTGGGCGCAGGAGCGGCTGGACACCCCGCTGAAGGTGGCCGACCTCGCCGTACGGGCGGCCGTGAGCCAGGCGACCCTGCACCGGCGCTTCCGCGCCCAGCTCGGCACGACCCCGCTGGCCTGGCTCACCGCCGAGCGGCTGGCGCTGGCCTGCCGGCTCATCGAGCGCGGGGAGCCGCGGCTGGAGGTCGTGGCCCGCCGCAGCGGCCTCGGTACGGCCGCCAACCTGCGGGCCCTGATGCGGCGGGAGACGGGGCTGACGCCGTCGGCGTACCGGGCCCGGTTCGGGCCGGGCGGGGGTCGGGCGGGGTGAGTCCCGGGTCCGGAGGCCGGGGTCGGGGGCGCGGGCCGAGGGCCGGGGCCGAGGGTCGGGGGGACCGCTACTGGCCGGACTCGCCGGCGTGCGGGCTGAGGACGTCGGTGCCGACGAGGACGTAGAGCGCCAGGCCGAGCAGGATGCGGTAGATCACGAAGGGCATGAAGGACTTCGTGGTGATGAACTTCATGAACCACGCGATCACCGCGTAGCCGACGACGAAGGCGATCACCGTCGCGAAGATGGTCTGGGGCCACGCCACGTGGCCCTCGCCTATCGCGTCCTTCAGCTCGTAGCCGCCCGAGGCCAGCACCGCCGGGATGGCGAGCAGGAAGGAGTAGCGGGCCGCCGCCTCGCGGGTGTAGCCCATCAGCAGGCCGCCGCTGATCGTGGCGCCGGACCGGGAGACGCCCGGGACCAGTGCCATCGCCTGGCAGACGCCGAAGACCAGGCCGTCGCGGACGCCCAGCTCGCGCAGCGTCTTGCGCTCCCGGACCGCCCGGTGCCGGCCGCCGGCCTCGTCGCGGGCGGCGAGCCGGTCGGCGACTCCCAGCACGACGCCCATGACGACCAGGGTCGTCGCGGTCAGTCGCAGGTCGCGGAACGGACCCTCGATCGCGTCCTTGAGCGTGATGCCGAGGACGCCGATGGGGATGGATCCGACGATCACCAACCAGCCCATGCGGGCGTCGTGGTCGGAGCGCATCGACCGGTCGGTGAGCGAGCGGAACCAGGCGGAGACGATCCGCACGATGTCCTTGCGGAAGTAGATCAGCACGGCGGCCTCCGTGCCGATCTGGGTGATCGCGGTGAAGGCCGCACCCGGGTCGTGCCAGTTCGCGAACGCCGCGGTCAGCCGCAGGTGGGCGCTGGAGGAGATCGGCAGGAACTCCGTGAGCCCTTGGACGAGACCGAGGATGAAGGATTCGAACCAGCTCATGACGGGGTGCGCTCGTCCTTGTGATCGTGGGGCGGGTCGCGTCCGATGCTAGGGCCCGTTCGGGTGATCTTTGACCGCAGGGGCGCGCCGTCCGTGATCGTGCACGGCAGCCGGATCGTTCTTCATCCGGGCGCCGTCAGCTGTTCATCAGATGGTCATTTCTGAGACCCGGAGGGCAGCCGGTGGCGGTGCCGCCAGGCCACGGCGGTGGCGGCCAGCGCGGAGACGGCGATGAAGCCCGTGGCCGCCAGGAAGACGGGGGAGCCGGGCGAGGCGGCGCGGCTGCCGGCGACGACGTACGCGGCGGTGTTCGGCACGGTGCCCAGCGCCGTCGCGACGAGGAACGGAACCCAGCCCACCCGCGAGACCGCCGCGCAGTAGTTGGCGGCGGCGAACGGCAGGCCCGGGAAGAGGCGTACGGCGAGCATCGACCGGAAGCCGTGCCGGTTCAGCTGCCCGTCCGCGGCGGTCAGCCACCGCCCGCGGACCAGCGGCCGCAGCGCGTCCCGGCCCAGCAGCCGGCCCAGGCCGAAGGCCGCCGCGGCGCCCAGGACGGTGCCGGCGACCGCGGAGGCCAGGCCGCCGAACGTGCCGAAGACCGCGCCCGCGGCCAGGTTCAGCAGCGGCCGGGGCACGAAGGCGGCCGTGCACACGCCGTAGCCCGCGGCGAAGAGCAGCACCGCCCCCGCGCCGCCCACCTGCGGCGGCGGCCAGCCCTCGGAGAGGAGGCGCTGGGGTTCGTAGACGACCGCGCCCACCGCCGCCGCGGCCAGCACGAGGACCAGCAGCCCCAGCCGGCACCAGGGCCCGAGCAGCACCCGCGCCCAGCGCGCGGACGGTCCCGCCGGGCCGGGGGCGTCGGTGGCGTCGGTGGCGCCGGTGACGAGGGAGTCGTGGGACGCCCCGTCGGCCGCGGCGGTGGCGTCGACCGCGACGGCACCGGCCGGGTCGGCGGCGCTCGGGGCGGCGCCGGCCGGGGCGGCGGCCGTGCGTACGGACGGTGGCCGCCCCGCCGCGGGGGAGGCCGCGGTACGGGCGGGGGCGTCGACCGGCGGCCGGGCGGCGGGGAGGGGCATCCGGGCAGGCTAGCCGAAGCCACCGCGGGGCCGCCGTAACCTGGACCTCATGCCGACCCCCGCCGGACCGGCCCGCGACGCCGCAGCCCCGGCTCCCACGGTCCCCGCCAGCGGGCTCGCCGACATCGTCCTGGCCCGCCTGACGGCGGTCTACCCCACCGCGGCCGATCCCGTACGGGCCGCCTCGGCCGCCGCGTACATGAAGGACGTCGCGCCCTTCCTCGGCATCCCGACGCCGCTGCGCCGCACGCTCTCGCGCGAGGTGCTCCTGGGCACCGCCCGCCCCACCGAAGCGGACTGCGCCGCGATCGCGCTGCGCTGCTGGGGACTGCCCGAGCGCGAGTACCAGTACTTCGCCGTCGACTACCTGCGCCGGTACGCGAGCCGCTGCTCGTCCGGGTTCCTGCCGGTGGTCCGGCACCTGATCGTCACCGTGCCCTGGTGGGACACCGTCGACCTGCTCGCCGCCCACACCGTGGGGCCGCTCGTGGCCGCCGATCCGGCGCTGACCGCCGTGATGGACGCGTGGATCGAGGACGACGACCTCTGGCTCGCCCGCACCGCCCTCCTGCACCAGCTGCGCTACCAGGCCGCCACCGACCGCGACCGCCTCTTCGGGTACTGCCTGCGCCGCGCCGACCACCCGGACTTCTTCATCCGCAAGGCGATCGGCTGGAGCCTGCGGGAGTACGCCAAGACCGACCCGGCGGCGGTGGCCGCGTTCGTGGACGGTGCGCGCGACCGGCTCTCGCCCCTCTCGGTCCGCGAGGCGCTCAAGAACCTCTGAGCCGCGGCCGGAGCGGGGCGGCCGTGGACCCCGGGCTATCCGCGGACAGGGGGGTGCGCGAGACTGCGGGCGTACGCAGACGGTGGTCCGCGGCCGGGACGGCGGCGGACGGGACGGACGGGGGCCGGGATGGGCGGGACGGCACTGGTGCTGGGCGGCGGCGGGCTCACCGGGGTCGGCTGGGAGGCGGGCATCCTGCACGGGCTCGCCGCGGCGGGCACCGACCTCTCCACCGCCGACCTGGTCGTCGGCACCTCGGCGGGCTCGGTGGTCGGCGCGCAGCTCGCCTCCGGCCTGCTGACCCCGGCCGAGCTGTACGAGCGTCAGCTGGGCGACCCGTCGGGGGAGATCCCGGCGCGGATGGGCCCGGGCCTGCTGGCCCGCTACGCGGTCGCCGTGCTGCGCTCCAGGACCCCCGAGGCGTACGGCGCGACCATCGGCGCCATGGCGCTGGAGGCGGGCACCGCCGACGAGGCCGAGCGACTCGCCGTGATCGGCGACCGGCTGGTCTCCCACGAGTGGCCCGAGCGCCGGCTGCTCGTGACGGCCGTGGACGCGCTCACCGGGGAGTTCCGCGCCTTCGACCGGGAGAGCGGCGCCGGTCTGGTCGCCGCCGTCGGCGCGAGCTGCGCCGTGCCGGGCGTGTGGCCCCCGGTGACCGCCCTGGGCCGCCGCTGGATCGACGGCGGCACCCGCTCGGGCACCAACGCGGACCTCGCCGCCGGCTACCGGCGCGTGGTGATCCTGGCCCCGATCGCCGCGGGCGGCGGGGTGCTGACGTCCGCACGGACGCACGCCGAGCAGCTGCGGGCCCAGGGCTCGCGGGTACTGCTGATCACGCCCTCGCGCGAGGCGAAGCGGGCCTTCGGGCGCAACGTCCTCGACCCCGCCCACCGAGCCCCCGCCGCCCGGGCCGGCCTGGCCCAGGCCGCCGAGCACGCCGCCGAGGCCGCCGTGCTGTGGACGGATCGGGCGTGACGGACTTCCAGGGGCAGGGCCTCGGCACCGCGGTGCCGCGCTCCGTGCTGGACCGGGGCCCGTACCGGCGCGCCGCCGCGACCGGCGACAATGGCCGGGTGGACGAACCGGTACCCGTCATGCGCGAAGTGGACAGCGGCACGGCCAAGCTCATGCCCGACGTGGACCGCGAGCGGGCCTGGCTGCTCACCCTCGACGGCGCTCCGCAGTCGTACGTGGACCTCGACGACCCCCGGCACGTCGAGTTCGAGTACGCCCGCCGGCTGGCCCACGTGATCGACTGGGCGGCGCCCGAGGGCACCGCGCTGGACCTCGTCCACCTCGGCGGTGGGGCGCTGACCCTGCCCCGGTACGCGGCGGCCACCCGCCCCGGCTCCCGCCAGGACGTCGTCGAGTACGACCGGGCGCTGATCGAACTGGTCCAGGAGCGGCTGCCGTTCAGCGGGGCCACCGTCCACGTCCAGGACGCCCGCGCCTGGATCGAGGCGGCCCCCGGCAGCAGCGCCGACGTGATCGTGGCGGACGTCTTCGGCGGCTCCCGCGTGCCCGCGCAGCTCACGTCCGTCGAGTACGCCCGCCAGGTCGCCCGCGTGCTGCGCCCCACCGGGATCTACGCGGCCAACCTCGCCGACGGGGCGCCCTTCGGTTTCCTGCGCTCGCAACTGGCGAACTTCACCGCCGCCTTCCCGTACGTCGCGCTGATCGCGGAGCCCGCGGTGCTGCGCGGCCGCCGCTTCGGCAACGCCGTCCTGCTGGCCGCCCACACGGAGCGCGACCTCGCGCCGGTGGCCCGGTGGTGCGCGGCCGACGCGTTCCCCGCCCGGGTCGAGCAGGGCGCGGCGGTCACCCGGTTCATCGCGGGCGCCCGGCCGGTGGACGACGCGGCGGCCGCCCCGTCACCCCAGCCGCCGGACGGGGCCTTCGGCATCGGCTGACGCGCCGCCCGGCGGGGTGCTCGGCGGGGCGCTCGGTGTGGTGCCCGGCAGGGCGCTCGGCGCGGTGCCCGGCGCGCGGCTCGTCGTGGCGCCTCCGCCGGACCCGTCCGCGGTCCAGCCTTCGGCCGATCCGGCGACGTCCTCGGTAGCCGTTTGGCCCCCGCCCGCCACCGGCGCCGGAACGGTGCGCCGCGTCATGCGCCGTACGTCCGGCACCGCCAGCACCGCGGCCGTGACGGTCACCACGAGCGCGGCGCACCCCCACAGCGCCGAGGTCCGGCCGACCAGGGACTCCACCGGCCCGGCCACCGCGGTGGCCAGCGGCAGCATCGACAGCGAGCCGAACCAGTCGTACGCGGACACCCGGGAGAACTTCTCCTCCGGTATCTCCTGGTGCATCGTCGTCATCCACGAGACGCCGAACACCTCGATCGCCGTACCGCTGACGAACATCACCGCGCACAGCACGCCCACCGGCGCCGGCACCGCCAGCGCGGCCGAGGGCAACGCCAGCGGGAACACGCACACCGTGGCGACCAGCAGCAGCCGCCGCGGCTTCCAACGGGTCATCAGCAGCGCCCCGGCGATGGTCCCGGCGCCGAAGGTGCCCAGCGCCAGCCCCCAGGGTCCCGCCCCGCCGAGGTGGTCCCGGGCGACCAGCGGCCCGTACACCGACTCGGCCGCGCCGACGACGGCGACCACGACGGAGAACTGGAGCACGATGCTCCACAGCCACGGCCGGGACACGAACTCCTGCCAGCCCTCGCGCAGATCGGCCAGCATGCCGCCGCCGGCCGCCCGCTCGGGTGCGTGGCTGACGTCGAGGAACGCGCGCAGCGCGCCCGCCACCGCGAAGGCCGCCGCGTCGACCGCCAGGACCCAGCCGGGGCCGACCGCGGCGATCAGCGCGCCGCCCAGGGCGGCCCCGCCGATGCCGGCGCCGTTCATCGCCATCCGGAAGAGCGCGAAGGCCCGACCCGCCTGCTCCCCGGAGACGCTGGAGAGCAGCATGCCCTCGGCGGCGGGGTTGAAGAAGGCCTGGCCGGTGCCGCCGAGCGCGGAGAGCAGCATCATCTGCCACAGCCGCGGCTCGCCGGCGAGCACGAGCAGCGCGAAGGCGCCCTGCGAGAGGAAGTTGAGGGCGTTGGCCGCGACCATCACGTGGTGCCGGGGCATCCGGTCGGCCAGTGCCCCGCCGATCAGCAGGAAGAGGACCAGCGGGAGCGTGCGGGCGGCGGCCACCAGGCCCACGTCACCGCCCGAGCCCCCGGACTGGAGCACGGCGAAGGCCGCCGCGATCAGGGCGCCGTGGGAGCCCAGGTTCGTCACGACCGCGGCGGCCGTCAGCAGGGTGTAGTTGCGGCCCGCCCAGGAGGGGCGGGCCGCGGTGAAGCGACCTGCGGAACTCATCCGGTGGTGAGCCGGACGCTGCTCAGGATCTTCTTGATGACGGTGCCGGACAGCTCGTCCTTGACGTGGTCGGGTCCGTAGAGGACCCAGGTCGAGAAGTCGCCCTTGGCGTTGCGGAAGCTGAAGGCGATGGACTTGCCGTCGGTGGAGCACTTGTGCTCCTTCTTCAGCTTGCTCGCCTTGGCCGTGGCGTAGTGGCCCGTCAGACCCGACTTGGTGGTGAACGGCTTGGCCTTGGCGACCTTCACGGTGCCCTTCGGCGCCTTCTGCGCGTACGCCGCCCACACCCAGCTGCCGGCCTCGTTGTAGGCCGCGGTGGCGGTGTCCTTGGCGCCCTGGGCGCCCTTGGTGCCGGTGCCGGCCAGGGAGTAGTCCTCCGTGTCACCGTCCTTGTCGCTGTCGACCTCGCACCACTTCTCCTTGTAGAAGGCGGGTGCGGAGAAGCTGATGACGGGCAGGCCGTCGTTCTTCTTCTCGTCGGCGAAGCCGGAGTAGGTGTCGGGCTTGGCGACCCGCCACTCCGGCGGCACGTCGAAGGCCGTGCCGTACTTCGGGTTGACGACCACCTTCCAGCCCGGGATGACCGGCTTGACCTCGCCGCCGGCGCGCGGGTTCGCGGTGGGCGAGGCGGGGGAGCTGGCCGACGGCGTGGCACTCGGCTTGCCGTCCGCCTCGTTCTTGTCCTTGTCCTTGTCCTGGGTGAGGACGTAGGCGCCCATCACGGCGCCGGCCACGACCACCACGGCCGTGGCGATGATCGCCACCATCGTGGTCTTGCGGCGGCCGGAGGGGACGCTGGCGCCCTGGTCGTAGCCCGGCTGCGCGTACTGCCAGCCCTCGACCGTCTGCGGCTGCGGCGCGCCCTGGGCGTACGGGTTCGCCGGGTCGAAGCCGGGCGGCTGGGCGTACGGGTTGGTCGGGTCCGGCTGCTGCGGGTAGCCGTAACCGCCGGCCTGCGCGGGCGGCTGCTGGGGCGGGAAGCCGTATCCGCCGGCCTGCGCGGGCGGTTGGTCCTGCGGGAAGCCGTAACCGCCGCCCTGGGGCGGGGTGGGGGGCTGGTCCTGCGGGAAGCCGTAACCGCCGCCCTGGGGCGGGGCCGGCGGCTGCTGCGGGTAGCCGTAACCGCCCGGCCGGGCGGGCTGCTGATAGGGGTTCGGGGTTTGGTCCGACCCGGGCTGGGCGGGCTGCTGGTACGGGTTCGGGTTCCCGTCCTGCGGGTTCTGGGTCCCGCCCTGGTTCTGGTTCCCGTCCTGCGGGTTCTGCTCGCCCCCGGGCGGCTGCTGTCCTGGCCACATGGCTCGTAACCATAGAGGGGCCCGGTGACAGGGGCTACGGCCGCCCCCGGACCAGGTCTGGCCAACGCTGCCTACTCGTGGGTAACATCCACGCCCATGAGCGCAGATCAGATGAACGTAGGCGAACTGCTCGCGGCCACCGTGCCGATGGTCAAGACGCTGAACCTGGAGTTCCTGGAGACCACGCCGGAGCGCGCCGTGCTGCGCCTGCCGGACCAGCCGGAGTACCACAACCACATCGCCGGCCCGCACGCGGGCGCCATGTTCACGCTGGCCGAGTCCGCCAGTGGTGCGATCGTCATCGCCGCGTTCGGCGACCAGCTCTCGCGCGCCGTGCCGCTCGCCGTGCGCGCCGAGATCGGCTACAAGAAGGTCGCCAAGGGCGTCGTCACCGCCACCGCCACCCTGGGCCGGCCGGCCGCCGAGGTCGTCGCCGAGCTGGACGCGGGCGGCCGTCCCGAGTTCCCGGTGAAGATCGAGATCCGGCGCGAGGACGAGGCCGTGTCGGGCGAGATGACCGTGATCTGGACGCTGCGGCCCAACTCCTGATCCTGCGGTGCAGGTCTGCCACGAGCCCCCGCCGTCGGGGCGCCCCCGCCGTCCGGGGCGTCCCGGGGTGGGGGCTCGTGGTGTGTGTGGGGGCGTCGGGGGCGGGGCAAGGGCGGGTGCGGGTGTGGGTGGGTGCGTGTGGGTGCGGGTGTGGGTGGGTGCGGGTGTGGGGGCGTGACGGGTGCCGCCGTTCGTAGGGGCATCCGGTGTCGGGGTGGGCTCGCTTCGTGGGCCGCCCCGCGGTGTGTGGGTCCCCGCGGCGCTTGAGCCGGTATGGCCTGCAGGCCCTGCGGCAGGCCCACCCCGGAGGCTTTGGGCCTTCGGCCTGGCCTTCGGCCACCTCCGGCCCGGGCCTGCCTCCGGACCAGCCTGCCATACCGGTTCAAGCGCCTGCCCCACACACCACGGGGCGGCGCGGGGGTGGAGATGCTGCCGTCGGTTCGGTTCGGTTCGTTCGTTCCCATTTCGCTTCGGTTCGGCCGTGCCCCATTTCGATTCTGTTCGGTTCCGTTTTGTTTGGTTCGGCCCTGCCCGGTTCGGCCCTGCCTGGCTCGGCCCTGCCCGGTTCGGCCCTGCCCGGCTCGGCACTGCCCTGCGCTGCCCGGCCTGGCTCGGCCCTGCCCGGCGTGCGGGATCTGGTGGGCGCCCGCGCGGGGGGCGCGCGTGCCCGTCAGTCGGGTTAATCCCGGAGCCCGACCGTGCGTTGCCCGGGGCGCCGACCGTGTCGGCCGCCGGCCGGGGAGCACAGTGGCCCGCGCGGGGAGTTCCGGCGCGGGGCTGCCCGCACTTCCGTGCCGTACCGCCGCGTGGTGGCGCGGTGGCAGGCAGCGCGAGGAGTGAACGCCGATGGCCGAGGCCGTGTCCCGCCGTACCGCGATGCGCCTGCTCGGCGCCGCCGGCGTCGTGACGGGGGCCGCCGCCTGCGGGGCGCCCCTCCCGGACCCCGGCCCCGGCACCCGCGCGGCACCCGCCGAGGAGGCCGGCCGCGCCGCCCGTCCCGCTGCAGGACCGGCCGGGCCCGGCAGCGAGGCCCGGGTCGCGGCGCTGCTCGAGAAGCTCACCCTCGACGAGAAGATCGGCCTCCTGCACGGCGCCCGCGACCCCGCGCCGCTGGGGCAGGCCGGGTACGTGCCCGGCGTCCCCCGCCTCGGCATCCCGGACCTGCGGCTCGCCGACGGCCCGGCCGGGGTCCGGGTCACCGCGCGGGCCACCGCCCTGCCCGCCCCCGTGCTGCTCGCCTCCGCCTTCGATCCCGGCCTCGCCCGCGAGTACGGCCGGGTGATCGGCCGCGAGGGCCGCGCCCTCGGCCAGGACGTGCTGCTCTCGCCGATGGTCAACCTCATCCGCACCCCGTACGCCGGCCGGAACTTCGAGACCTTCTCCGAGGACCCCAAACTCACCGCCGACCTGGTCGCCGAGGTGGTCCGCGGCATCCAGGACGAGGGCCTGGTCGCCACCGTCAAGCACTACGCCCTCAACAACCAGGAGCAGGGCCGCACCTCCGTCGACGTCGTCGCCTCCGAGCAGACCCTGCACGAGACCGAGCTGCGCGGCTTCGAGTCCGCGGTCGCCGCCGGCTGCGGCTCCGTCATGGGCGCCTACAACAAGGTCAACGGGACCTGGGCGTGCGAGAACAGGCAGCTGCTCGAGGAGCAGCTGCGCACCCGCTGGGGCTTCACCGGCTGGGTGGTGTCCGACTGGGACGCCACCCACAGCACGGCCGCCGTCACCGCCGGACTCGACATGGAGATGCCCGGCGGCACGCACTTCGGCGCCGGCCTCAAGAAGGCCGTCACCGACGGCACCGTCCCCGTGACCGCCCTCGACCGCTCGGTCCGCAGGATCCTGACCACCCTCGACCGGTTCGGGCTGCTCGACGGCACGCCGCCGGCCCGGCCCGTCCGCGATGCGGCGGCCGGCGCCCGGACGGCCCGCAAGGTGGCGGTCGCCGGCGCCGTCCTGCTGCGCAACGTACGCGGCACCCTGCCGCTCGCCGGGCCGGCGGCCCGCGGCCTCGCCGTCATCGGCCCGACCGGCGGCGTGCCCTTCGTCAGCGGCGGCGGCAGCGCCCACGTCGTGCCCGACCGGGCCGACGGCCCGCTGACCGCCCTCCGGGCCCGGGCGGCCCGGGCCGTGAAGGACGCGAAGGTCACGTACGCCCTCGGCGAGGACCTGTACGGCAGGCCGCTGCCGGCCGCCGCGCTCAGCCCCGCTCCCGCGCTCGACGACCGGCGCGTGGCGGCCGGCCGCACCTGGACGTACGAGGGCGTCCTCGGCCTCCCCGCCGCCGACGAGTGGACCCTGCTCGTCCACTACACCGGGCGCCGGCCGGCCGTCACCCTCGACGGGAAGGAGGTCTTCCCCGCCCGGGCCGGCGTCGCAGACCATTTCGCCGGCGGCCTGCTCGGCACCGCCCCCGACGGACTCACCGTCCGCCGCAGCACCCTGCGCCTGACCAAGGGCACCCACCGGCTCACCGTCACCGCCCAGGGCGGCGCAGCGGGCCAGCGCTTCCGGCTCCGGCACACCAGCGGCGCCACCCGCGCCGCCGACCTCGACGCGGCCGTGCGGACGGCCCGGGCGGCGCACAGCGTCGTGCTCTTCGCGTACGAGGACGCCACCGAGGGCCGCGACCGCACCACCCTCGCCCTGCCCGGCGGCCAGCAGCGCCTGATCGAGGCCGTCACCGCGGCCAACCCCCGCACCACCGTGGTGCTCAACACCTCGTCCAGCACCACCATGCCGTGGCTCGCCGCCACCGGAGCGGTGCTCCAGATGTACTACCCCGGCCAGGAGGGGGCCGCCGCCACCGCCGCCGTGCTCTTCGGGGACGAGGACCCCGGCGGCCGCCTCACCCAGACCTTCCCCACCGCCGACGGCGTCCACCCGGTCGCCGGCGACCCCGTGCGCTACCCGGGCGTCGGCGGCCGGCAGGAGTACACCGAGGGCATCCACGTCGGCCACCGCTGGTACGACGCCCAGCGCGTGGCCCCGCTGTTCCCGTTCGGGCACGGGCTGTCGTACACGACCTTCCGCTACGAGGACCTGCGGCTGCTGCCCGGGCCGGGCGGGCTGCGCGTGGAGTTCACCGTCCGCAACACCGGGAAGCGGCGCGGCACCGAGGTGGCCCAGGTGTACGTGGGACCCTCCCCGGACCTCCACCTCGACCAGGCCGTACGCGTGCTGGCCGGCTACCACCGGCTCACGCTCGCACCCGGGCGGGCCCGGCGCGTGGCCGTCACCGTCGAACCGCGCACCCTCTCGTCCTGGGACCCCGCCCGGCACGCCTGGGTGCTGGGCACCGGCTCCCGCACCGTGTACGTGGGGCGCTCCTCGCGGGAGCTGCCGCTGCGGGCCAGGGCCGTCGTCCGGGAGGCGCCGGACCGCTGACGGCCGGCGCCGGGCGCCCGGGGTTCGAACAGGTAGGCTGCCGGAGGTGCCGCAGGGGCGCGCACCGGGGCCGCGCCCCAGCGAAGCGGAGGACCTACCGGTGCACATCCAGGAATGGCTCGAGACCGTACCGGCGGTCAGCATCTACGTCCTGGTCGGACTCGTGATCGGCCTGGAGTCGCTGGGCATCCCGCTGCCGGGCGAGATCATCCTGGTCAGCTCGGCGCTGCTCGCCTCCCAGAACCACCAGATCGACCCGCTCGTGCTCGGCGCCTGCGCCAGCGCCGGGGCGATCATCGGCGACTCGATCGGCTACGCCATCGGCCGCAAGGGCGGCCGTCCGCTGCTCGCGCGGCTGGGGCGCCGCTTCCCGAAGCACTTCGGCGAGCAGAACGTGGCCGCCGCCGAGCGGTCGTTCCAGAAGTGGGGCATGTGGGCCGTGTTCTTCGGCCGCTTCGTCGCCCTGCTGCGGATCTTCGCCGGCCCGCTGGCGGGCGTCCTGCAGATGCCCTACTGGAAGTTCCTGACCGCCAACGTGCTCGGCGGCATCGTCTGGGCCGGTGGCACCACCGCGGTGATCTACTACGTCGGCGTGGTCGCCGAGGCGTGGCTCAAGCGCTTCTCGTGGCTCGGCCTGGTGCTGGCGGTGCTCGTCGGCCTGACGTCGATGCTGGTCATCAAGCAGCGGGCGAAGAAGGCCGCCGCGGAGGCGGAGGCGGAGGCCGGAGCGACGCCCGGCACCGTCGAGCCCGCGGCCGCGCCCGCCGAGTAGCCGTCCCGCGACCGGCGGTCCCGGCCGCCGCCGCCCCGGCCGACGACGCCGCGCCCCCATCGCCTACCGTGCAGGTGGGCGCGCAGCGAGAAACCGATGCGGTACGGCAAGGAGAAGGCGATGGCGCAGCAGGCACTGGTCCACGGAGTCGGGGGCAAGGAGCCCCAGGTCCACCCGGAGGCGTTCACCGCCCCCACGTCCGTCGTGATCGGCGACGTCACCCTCGCGGCCGGCGCCAGCGTCTGGTACCACGGCGTGCTGCGCGCCGACTGCGGCCCGATCGTCATCGGCGCCGACAGCAACATCCAGGACAACTGCACCGTGCACGTCGACCCCGGCTTCCCGGTGACCGTGGGCGAGCGGGTCTCCGTCGGCCACAACGCGATCCTGCACGGCTGCACGGTCGAGGACGACGTCCTCATCGGCATGGGCTCCACGGTCCTCAACGGCGCGCACATCGGAGCCGGTTCGCTGGTGGCCGCCCAGGCGCTGGTCCCGCAGGGCATGGTCGTCCCGCCCGGTTCGCTGGTCGCGGGTGTGCCCGCGAAGGTGCGGCGGCAGCTGACGGACGAGGAGCGCGAGGGCATCAAGCTCAACGCGCTGATGTACCAGGAGCTGGTGAAGGGGCACCGCGAGGCGCTCGGCGGCTGACCCCCACCCACCGCCCGCGGGCGCGCCTGCCGGCCGGGTGACGGCACGCCGGTGGGGTGAAGATCACAGGCCGCCGGCCCGGACGCCCGGGCCGGCGGCCATTACCGTGTCGGGGTGCCGAAGAACAGAAACACGTTCTCATCCTGGCGGCAGCGGGCCGCCAACCGCGCCGTCCACGCGGCCTGGCGCTGGATGCAGCAGGCCGGGGCCGTCACCGCGCAGACCCCCGGACGGCTGCGCTTCGGCGCGATCGGGACCGGTACGCGGCTGGCGTTCCCGCAGGGCACGATCTTCGGCGAGCGGTGGATCCGGATGGGGGACTACTGCATCATCGGCGAGCAGGTCACGCTGACCGCCGGGATGATGCCGGACCTCGACCTCGGCAGCGAGCCGCTGCTCGTCCTCGGCAACGGCGTGGTCCTCGGCCGCGGCAGCCACGTCATCGCCGACACCCACATCCGGATAGCCGACGACGTCTTCTGCGGCCCCGGTGTCTACATCACGTCCACGAACCACAGCTACGACGACCCGCACGAGCCCGTCGGCCGGCAGTGGCCGCGCAGCGAGCCGGTCGAGATCGGCCCCGGCTGCTGGCTCGGCACCGGCGCGGTGATCCTCCCGGGCGCGAAGCTGGGCCGCAACGTCGTGGTGGCCGCGGGCGCCGTCGTCAGGGGAGAGGTGCCGGACCACGCGGTGGTGGCGGGCGCGCCCGCGAAGGTCGTACGCCGCTGGCAGCCGGAGACGGGCTGGCAGCCCCCGCTGCGCACGCCCGCGCCGGTGCCGATCCCCGACGGCGTCACCCCCGGCCAGCTGCGGGCCCTCGCCGACGCGGAACGCGCCGGGCTGCTGGACGCGCTGGAGGGCTGACGGCCCCCGGCCGTCCCCACCGGTCGGGCCCGCCGCCGGCCCACGAGTTTCCTCAAGGACGGCGACGCGTCGGCCTGTCTGTCGCGGCAGCACACCGGAACCGCCGGCAAGGACGGGGTGCGAGCGTGACCGGGCTCTGCTGGAGTGCGGCGGATCATGCAGCGCGCCAACGAGCTCAAAATGCGTTGGTTGTTTCCTCTGTGAAGTGCACGGCAATCGATTGATTGCCGCCGATGAACGTAAGGACCCGCTCGCGCGCCGGTAGGCCGACCGTGGGTGCTGTCAGATTTGTCAGCTCTCTGAACACCTCACCGAAAGTGTCGTCGGTATCGATGGACTGCAAAGTCCCACCGTAGCGTATGGTTCTCGAAATAAAAGGAGGATCGAGCGAGGTTCCGATCGTGAAGCTTTCCTCCATCTGGAATTCCGAAACCAATTCGGAGACTCTTACAGGCTCCCCCTTGCGAACGGTGATGCCGCCACTCGGGAACTCCAAGATGTCCCGCTGGGCAGAATCGGACACCCCGAAAAGGTTGCCCGTGATGGTCATTACGGGAACCGCGGACGTAAAGTTGCCGACGATTTCAACAACCTGCAGCTTGATCGTCATGGGCATAGCGCGCTGTCCCTGTCTTGGTGGCAGAAAGCATGGCGATTATGAGTATGGGACCACCGGTGATAGCTCGCAAGCAGGGGCAGGCCATTCGCTCTGAACCCGGTCAGGTGCGGATTCTGGCGCCCGCACGTTCGCCGTGTTGTGATCGCGCTCCCCCATGACGCCGCGCGCTGATCCGACCGGAATTCAAATACTGCTCCACCATGCCGGCCATATCGGATCGGGACCCGTCCCAGCAGGGCTTGGTCAGGTTGGTATCGCCGTGGGTATGTCGCGGTGACAGGCGTGGCAGGCGCCGGTCCAGAGCCTTGTGGATCTCGCGTGCAGCGGGCCGGATCCGCAGCGCCTCGAACCGCGAGTAGGCCGGCCGGGGCGGGCGCCCGCGGCCGCTGCGGGGCGGGGTGTGCGGCCCCCGGTGTCACACACCAGGCAACGACACGGCCCTCAACCGGACGCGCCACCAACGAATGAACCTGACCAAGCCCCCTAGCCTGTGGCCAGGAGCACCGTGCCGGCGAGTGCCAGGCCCGCGCCCGCCGCCTGCACGGCCCTGAGCCGTTCCTTGAGGACCCCGCGTGCGGCCAGCGCCGTCACCACGGGGTAGAGCGAGGCCAGCACCGCGGCCACCGTCACCGGACCGTGCTGGGCGGCCAGCGCGTAGGTGCCGTTCGCCGCGACGTCGGCCAGGCCGACGAAGGCGAGGGCGGGCAGCGCCGCCCACAGCACGGAGGGGCCGGACCCGGCGGGCAGCACCGGCTGCCCGCGGCGGGCGGAGAGCCACAGGGCCGTGCCGCCGGCCGCGACGTTGGTCACCCGCTGCACGAACAGGGCGAGGAACAGCCCGGTCACCGTCGTCGACGCGTGCGAGATCAGCGCCATCACGGCGCCGAAGCCGAAGGCCGCCAGCAGCGTCAGCAGCACGGCCCTGCGCTGCACCGGCGCGCCGCGCAGCTCCGGGCCGCCGGCGAGCACGATGCCGGCCACGGCGACCACGACGCCCGCGATCTGACCGACCCCGGGTCGCTCGCCGACGGCGAGGCCGATGCCCACCGGCACCACCACGCCCAACGAGCCCAGTGGTGAGACCACGCCCATCGGCCCCAGTGCCAGGGCCTGGTAGAAGGCGATCATGGCGACCGGGCCGACCAGGCCGGCGGCCACGGCGAACCACAGCTGCGGCCCGGCCTCCCGCCACGCCCCCGTCGCGACGACCACCGTGCCGAGCACCGCCACCGCGATGACCTGGGAGGCGACGACCACGGTGAGCGCCGGCAGCCGCCGGGTGAGCAGCCCGCCCCCGAAGTCGGCGAAGCCCCAGAGCACGGCTGTGGCCAGGGCGAGCAGGGTGGTCATGGCGGGCCTCGCAGTACAGTGCAGTGAACACGGTGGTGCAGTGCACGATAGTGCACTCAGTTGGACTGTGTCATCCAAAATATTGGACTGTGCGGGGCCTCGTGGCCACGCACGGCACGGGGAGGACGAGCGGAACGGTGTCGGACCTCGAACAGCTCACACAGGCGCTGGCCCGCAACCTCAAGCGGTGGCGCACCGAGCGCAACTTCACCCTGGACGCCCTCGCGGCCCGGTCCGGAGTGAGCCGGGGCATGATCATCCAGATCGAGCAGGCCCGTACGAACCCCAGCGTCGGCACCACGGTCAAGCTCGCCGACGCCCTCGGCGTCAGCATCACCACCCTCCTCGACCACGACCGCGGACCTGAGGTCCAGGTGGTAATGCCCGGTCAGGGGGTGCGCATGTGGTCCACCGAGGGCGGCAGCGCGTCCACCATGCTCGTCGGCGACGACCGGCGCGGCCCGCTGGAGATGTGGTCCTACGACCTCGCCCCCGGCGAGGGCACGGACTCCGACCCGCACCTCGCCGGCACCGTCGAGATGATCCACGTGACCGAGGGCGAGCTGACGCTGGTCGTGGGCGACCGGGAGTACGCCCTGCCCGCCGGGTCCGCCGCGACCTTCGAGGCGGACCTCGGCCACGGCTACCACAACCGCGGCGCGGAACCGGTGCGCATGACCCTCGCGGTCTCCATCCCGCCCGTCAGCCGCCACCGGCCGGCGGACGCCCCGGCCGGCTGACCCGCGGACGGGGCCGGCGGCTCAGCCCAGGACCGGGATCTCGATGGCGGGGCAGCGGTCCATGACCATCTCCAGCCCGGCCTCCCGGGTGCGTCGGTACGCTGCCTCGTCGATCACGTCCAGCTGGAACCAGACGGCGTCGGCCCCGATCTTGACCGCCTGGTCGGCCACGTCCCCGGCCAGGCCGCTGTTCACGAACACGTCGACCACGTCGACCTCGAACGGGATCGCCTCCAGCGACGGGTAGCCCTGCTCGCCGTGCACGGTCTCCGCCTTCGGGTGCACCGGCACGACGCGCTTGCCGTACCGCTGCAGCACGCGGGCGACGCCGTACGCGGCCCGGTCCTGGTTGGAGGACAGGCCCACCACGGCCCAGGTGTCGCCCAGCTCGGTGAGGATCTTGCGGATGGTGGCCGGATCGCCGTACACGTGCGGTCTCCCGTCGTCCGTCTGTCGTCGTCTGCCCCGGGTCCGTCCGGTGGGCGTCCGGGGGTGCCGTCTCGCGGCTGTCGTCTACCCAACCCCGCCGCCCGCCCGACGCATTCCCCCAGGCCGATTAGGGTGGGTGGGTGAAGGCAGACCAGTACGTGACGGTGGCCCGCGAGGGCGTGCACGAGATCGAGATCAACCGCTCCCGCTTCATCTGCGCGCTCGCGCCGGCCGCGACCGAGGAGGAGGCGCAGGAGTTCGTCGCGCGGATCCGCCGCGAGCACCCGACCGCCACGCACAACTGCTTCGCGTACGTCATCGGCGCCGACGCCGCCGTCCAGAAGGCCAGCGACGACGGCGAGCCGGGCGGCACGGCCGGGGTGCCGATGCTCCAGATGCTGATGCGCCGCGAGGTGCGGTACGCGGTGGCCGTCGTCACCCGCTACTACGGCGGGGTCAAGCTCGGCGCGGGCGGCCTGATCCGCGCGTACGGGGGAGCCGTCGGCGAGGCCCTGGACGCGCTGGGCACCCTCACGCGGCGGCGCTACCGGCTGGCCACCGTGACCGTCGACCACCAGCGGGCCGGCAAGACCCAGAACGACCTGCGCGCCACCGGCCGGGCCGTGCTCGACGTCCGCTACGGGGACGCCGTGGACATCGAGATCGGCCTGCCGGAGGCCGACGTCGAGGCCTTCCGCGCCTGGCTCGCCGACACCACGGCCGGGTCGGCCGGCTTCGAGCTCGGCGGCGAGGCGTACGGCGACGCGTGAGGTGCGGCGGCGCGTGAGCTGAGGCGGGTGGGCGTCCGGGAGGCGCCGGCGCCTTCCGGACGCCCACCGCCCAGTCCCGGCCATGCCGTCCCCCGACCGGCCGTGGCCGCCTACGCTGCGGCGGACCGGACACATGACCGGACTCCAGGGGGGAATCCGCATGGCACGCAGCAGGATCGGGCACTTACTCCTCCGCGCCGTCGCCACGGCCGGACTGCTGGTGGGGCTCGCGGCCGGGGGAGCCGCGGCCGACGACGACGTGCCGGAGCTGCCCACGCTCCAGCAGCCCGTGGTGGAGGGCACGTTCGGCTTCACGGGCGAGGCGGGCGACGAGGTCACCCAGGGGCTCTCGGAGAACTGGGACGGAGCCGAGGACCAGAGCTTCATCGTCCAGCGGAGCAGTCACAGCAACATGCTCCTCGTGGAGGCCAAGGCCCCGGACGGTACGTGGTGGGGCGTCGACCTCGGCGCGCCGGGCGGCCGGAAGCTCACCGCCGGGACCTACACCGACGTCGCGCAGTTCCCCTTCCACGGGGACCGGCCCGGACTCGACTTCAGCGGTGCGGGGCGCTGGTGTTCCCAGGGTGCTCTGACCGGCAGCTTCACCGTCACCGCCGTCGACTGGACCGAGGAAGGCTGGCTCAACTCCGTCGACGCCCGCTTCGAGCAGCGCTGCAAGGGCAGCACGGGCGCGTCCCGCGGGTACTTCCACATCCGCTCCACCCCGGCCCCGCCGGTCCTGAAGCTCTCCGTCTCGGGCGCCCGGACCGGCGGCGTCACGCCCGGGGGGAGGGCCGTGCTGCACGGCACGGTGCGCTGCACCAAGACGTCGTCCGTCAACGTGGCCGCCCACCTGGAGCAGCAGCAGGGCGCGGCGACGGTGACCGGGTGGCTGGTGGAGAGCGTCGACTGCACGGCCGGCAGGTCGGTGCCGTGGGAGGGGGAGGTGCGCCCGTACGGCGGTGCCCGCTTCCTGGACGGCTGGGCCGACGCCACCGTCGACGCCCGGGCCGACGACTGGGACTACGCGCTGGAGGTGCACGTGCAGAAGGCGCCGAGGGTCTGCCTCGGCGCCTGCGGCAGCTGACCGCGGTGCCCGGCGGGGCCGGCCGTTCCCGGTCGGCCCCGCCGGCTGCCTAGCGCGCCGAGAGCAGCCGGTCGGCGTGGCGCAGCGCGTGCCGGGCCACGGCCGTGCCGAGCCGGACGCCGGCCTCGTCGGCGGAGCGCGAGTGGATGCCCGACCAGACCCGGGCGTCGACGTTCTCACGGGTCAGCTGGCGCCAGGCGGTGTACGTCCGGATCACCCCGGGCGCCGTCGGGCTGGTGAGCCGGAACGGGGCGGTCCGGGCCCCGGTCAGCGCGGTCAGGATGGTCTCGGCCGCGCCGGCGTACGTCGCGTGACCGCTGGGGTAGTCCGGGTGGGCCGGGGTCTCGTGCAGCGGCGTCCAGGCCGGGTCGGTACCGATCGACCCGGTCCGCAGGGCCGTCACCGGGCGCCAGCGGAGGTAGGTGTACTTGCTGTCGGAGGTCGCGATCTGCGTGTCCACCAGGGCCGCGTGGAAGAGGGCGACCAGTGCGGCGCGCTCCGCGGCCGGGGCGGCCGAGCGGGTCACGGCCACCCGCAGCGGGCCGGTGAAGAGCGGCAGCGAGCCGCCGTACCAGAACGTGGCGGTCTCGGTCTGACGGGCCGTGCGCACCGCGCTGTCCTCGGCCCCGTACGCACGGACCTCCGCGAGGTCGGCCCGGTAGCGGCGGGAGCCGAGCGCGGGCGGCGGCCCGAGCCGGTACTCGGCGGGCGAGTCGAGCAGGAAGGGCTTCGCGAGCCGGTTCCCGTACTGCTGGGCCGGGGCGAAGCCGGCCGGGGTGGGCCGCCACACACCGGGTGCCGCGGGCGGCACCGGGAAGGGCGCGTTCACCGAGGCCGGGTCGAGGCCGTCGCCCTCGCGGGCGGCCAGCGCCCGGCGGGCCTGGCGGGCGCCGGCCGCGACCCCGGCCCGCTCGGCCCGCCCGTCGGGGATCCCCTTCAGGGTGGCGGCCAGGGCCGAGTCGAGCCGGGCCGCCTGTGAGGGGGCCAGCGCGCGCAGCGCGTCGTGCACGGCGGAGGCGACGGCCGCGTCCTGGAACGGGGCGCGGCCGCGGCCGGCCGGGGCCTGGCCCGCGGCGCGCGCGGCGGCGAGCCAGCTGATGGCCCAGGTACGGCTGTTGGTGATCTGTGTCGGTGCGCCGGCGGCGGCCACCGTCTCCGCCGTCACGTCGTACCAGCGGGTGACGACGGCGGCGCGGTCGTGGGACGGTCCGGGCGCGGGCGTGCCGGCCTGCGCGGGCACGGCCGTGGCGGCCAGCAGCAGGGCGGATCCGAGGCTGAGGAGCGCGGGGCGCTTGATCGGCATGTCGTGCAGCCAAGCAAGGCCGGGGCGGGCGGGCAAGGGCGGCAATCCGGTCATCACGTACTTGACATGGGTGCGTCATGCGGCTGTCACGCCCCGCGCGACTCAGAACAGGGGCCCCGCCGCCGGGGGCTCGAAGTGCCGCGCCACGTCCTCGGCCGCGACCCCCGCGAGGGTCCGGGGCGACCACCGCGGCGTGCGGTCCTTGTCGACCACCTGCGCACGGACGCCCTCGGCCAGGTCCGGGTGGGACAGGGCCGCCAGGGACACGGCCCACTCCTGCTCCAGGACCGCCTCCAGGGAGTCCAGCCGCCGGGCCCGCCGCAGCGCCTCCAGCGTGACCTTGAGGGAGTGCGGCGAATGGGCCAGCAGCACGGTCGCGGCCTCCTTCGCGGCCGGCTCCCCGCTGCCGGAGAGCCGCTCGACGACCTCCTCGACGGTGTCGGCCGCGTAGCAGTGGTCGATCCACCCGCGCTCCGCCGCCAGCGGCGCCGGCGGCGCCGGCTCGGCGAAGGCGCGTACCGCGTCCGTGCCGTCGCGCTCCACCGCCGCGAGCAGTTCCGGCAGGCGCGCGGAGGGGACGTACACGTCGGCGAAGCCGCACAGCAGCGCGTCGCCGGCGGTCATCGCGGCCGCCGTAAGGGCCAGGTGCGTGCCCAGCTCGCCCGGCGCCCGGCCCAGCAGGTACGTGCCCCCGACGTCCGGCACGAACCCGATGCCCACCTCGGGCATGGCCACCCGCGAGCGCTCGGTGACGATCCGCACGTCGCCGTGGGCAGAGAGGCCGACCCCGCCGCCCATCACGATCCCGTCCATGAGCGCCACCCACGGCTTGCCGAAGCGGGCGATCCGGGCGTTGAGGTGGTACTCGTCCCGCCAGAACCCCCGCGCCCACCCGCCGTCGCCCAGCGCCGAGGCGCGGATCGCCCGGATGTCCCCGCCCGCGCACAGCCCGCGCCCGCCCGCCCCGTCCAGGACGACCGCCCCGACCGCGGGGTCGGCCTCCCAGTCGTCGAGCGCGCGGGCGATCTCCCGGACCATCTCGTGGGTCAGGGCGTTGAGCGCCTCGGGGCGGTCGAGAGTGATTCGCCCCACTTTGCCGAGCTTCCGCAGCAGTACAGACATGCGGCCGAGGATACGAGGGACGGTCAAGGGGCGGCGGTCCGTTAGCGTGGTGTGCACAGCACGGCGGGACGAAAGCGGCAGCAGGCGGAGGCGGACGTGGGGCGGCGGAAGCCGGGGGCGGGCCAGTGAGACTTCTGCACACCTCCGACTGGCACCTGGGACGCGCCTTCCACCGCGTGAACCTGCTCGACGCGCAGGCCGCCTTCCTCGACCACCTCGTCGAGACCGTCCGCGCGCACCGGGTGGACGCCGTCCTGGTCGCCGGTGACGTGTACGACCGCGCGGTGCCCCAGCTCGCGGCCGTCGAGCTCTACGACCGGGCCCTGCACGAACTGGCCGCCCTCGGCGTCCCCACCGTCATGATCTCCGGCAACCACGACTCCGCCCGCCGCCTCGGCGTCGCCGCCGGCCTGCTCGACCGGGCCGGCATCCACCTGCGCACCGACCCCGCCGGGTGCGCCGACCCCGTCGTGCTCTCGGACGCCCACGGCGACGTCGCCTTCTACGGCGTGCCCTACCTGGAACCCGCCCTGGTCAAGGACGAGTTCGCCGCCGAGCGGGGCAGCCACGAGGCGGTGCTCGGCGCCGCCCTGGACCGCATCCGGGCCGACCTCGCCGGCCGTGCGGCGGGCACCCGCTCCGTCGTCCTCGCGCACGCCTTCGTCACCGGCGGCGCGGCCAGCGACAGCGAGCGGGACATCACGGTCGGAGGCGTGGCGGCCGTACCCGCCGAGCTCTTCGCCGGCATCGACTACGTCGCACTCGGCCACCTGCACGGCTGCCAGCGCATCACCGAGCGGGTCCGCTACTCCGGCTCCCCGCTCGCGTACTCCTTCTCCGAAGCCGACCACCGCAAGTCCACGTGGCTGGTCGACCTGGGCCCCGGCGGCGAGCTGACCGCCGAGCGTCTCGAGACCCCCGTCCCGCGCCCGCTCGCCCGGATCCGCGGCCGCCTCGACGACCTCCTGGCCGACCCGGCCCTCGCCCCGCACGAGGACGCCTGGGTGGAAGCCACCCTGACCGACCCGACGCGGCCCGCCGAGCCCATGGCCCGGATCGCCGCCCGCTTCCCCGGCACCCTCAGCCTCGTCTTCGACCCCGAGGGCGGCGGCCCCGACAGCGGCGCCTCCTACGCCCAGCGGCTCAAGGGCCGCACCGACCAGCAGATCGCCGAGGACTTCGTCGCCCACGTGCGCGGCGGCACCGCCCCCGACGAGGCCGAACGCACCGTCCTGGCCGGGGCCTTCGACGAGGTCCGCGCCGACGAGGCACTGCGGGAGGGCGCCCGATGACGGGGTCCCCGCCCGGCCCGACCCGGCTCCTCGCGCACCGGAACCCGGAGGGCGCCGTCCGATGAGGCTGCACCGCCTGACCGTCACCGCCTTCGGCCCCTTCGCCACGGCCCAGGAGGTCGACTTCGACGCCCTCTCCGGCGCCGGGATCTTCCTCCTCCACGGGCCCACCGGAGCCGGCAAGACCTCCGTCCTCGACGCCGTCTGCTACGCCCTGTACGGCTCCGTGCCCGGCGCCCGCCAGAGCCCCGGCACCACCCTGCGCAGCGACCACGCCGACCCCGGCACCGCGACCGAGGTGCGCCTCGACCTCACCGTCGGCGGCCGCCGCCTGGAGATCACCCGCCGCCCCGAACAGGAACGGCCCAAGAAGCGCGGCTCCGGCACCACCCGCGACAAGGCCCAGTCCTGGCTGCGCGAGCACACCGCCGACGGCTGGAAGGCGCTCAGCCGCTCCCACCAGGAGATCGGCGAGGAGATCGAGACCCTGCTCGGCATGAGCCGGGAGCAGTTCTGCCAGGTCGTACTGCTCCCGCAGGGCGACTTCGCGCGGTTCCTGCGCGCGGACGCCGACGCCCGCGCCAAGCTGCTCGGCCGGCTCTTCGACACCCGCCGGTTCGCGGCCGTCGAAGCCCGCCTGGCCGACCGGCGCAAGGCCGCCGAGGCGCGCGTACGGGAGGGCGACGAGCGGGTGCTGGCCACCGCGCACCGCCTGGCCCAGGCCGCCGGGGACTGCCCCGACCTGCGCGACCGGCCGCTGCCCCGGCTCGCCGCCGGCGACCCCGGGCTCGCGGCGGAGGTCCGCGCCTGGGCGGCCGTCGCCCGCGTCGGGGCCCGGGAGCGGCGCGACATCGCCGAGTACGCCCTCGCCGCCGCCGAGAGTGCCCACCACGCCGCCCGTACCGCCCTGGAGGACGCCCAGGAGCTCGACCGGCGCCAGCGCCGGCACGCCGAGGCGCTGGCCCGCCGCGAGGCCCTGGCCGCCGAGGCCCCCGCGCGCGAGCGGATCCGCGAACGCCTCGACCGGGCCGCCCGGGCCGACCGCGTCGCCCCCGCCCTCGACCTGCGCGGCGCCGCCGCCACCGCCCACCGCCAGGCCGCGCAGCGCGCCGCCGACGGCCGGGGCCGGCTGCCCGCCGGCCTGGCCGAGGCCGGCGCCGAACACCTGGCGACCGTCGAGCAGCGGCTGCGCGAGGAACTGGGCGCGCTCGGCGCCGCCACCCGCGCCGAGGCCCGCAGCACCGAGATCGGACGCGAGCTGGCCGCGCTGGAGCGCGAGGCCCGGGCCGCCGAGGAGCACCTGCACGAAGCCGCCGCCTGGCTGGAGGGCTGGGAGTCCCGCCGCGCCGGCCTCCAACGGCACGTCGACACCGCCCAGCAGGCCGCCACCCTCGCCGAGGCCGTCGCCGGGCGGCTCCAACCCGCCCGACTGCACCTGGCCGCGGCCCGCCGCCGTGACCAACTGGCCGGGCAGGCGGAGACCGCCGCCGCCGGCCTGCTCGCCGTGCGCGAGCGCGCCGGGGCCGCCCGCGAACACTGGCTGGAGCTCAAGGAGACCCGGCTGGCCGGGATCGCCGCCGAACTCGCGGCCGCCCTCACGGCGGGCGAGCCCTGCACCGTCTGCGGCTCGCCCGAGCACCCGGTCCCCGCCCGGCCGGCCCCCGGCCACGTCGACCGGGCCGCCGAGGACGCCGCCCGGGAACGCTACGAGCGGCTGGAGGACGAGCGGGCCGCCGGCGAGCGCGCCCTGGCCGCCGTACGGCAGGCCCGCGACGAGGCCGCGGCCACCGCGGGGGAGGCCGACGCCGCCGAACTCCACGCTCTGGCCGAGCGGCTGACGGCCGAGCACGCCGAGGCCCGGAACCTCGCGGGCGGCCTGCACGCGGCCGCCGAAGCACTGGCCCGGGCCGGCCGCGAGCACGACCGCCGCCAGGAGGTCCGCCGAGAGGCGGGCGCGGCGGCGGCCGCGGCCGTCTCGCGGCGCGAGGCCCTGGAGAAGGAACGGGCCTCCCTGGAAGAGGAGCTGTCCCGGGTCCGGGGGGACGCGCCCAGCGTCGCCGAGCGCGCCCGCGTCCTGGAGACCCGGGTCCGGCTCGTCGCCGAGGCCGCCGACGCCGCCCGCCGGGCCGACGCCGCCGACCAGCGCCTGAAGGAGGCCGACGACCGGCTCGCCGACGCCGCCTTCAAGGCCGGCTTCGACACCGCCGACGCGGCCGTCGCCGCCCTGCTGCCCGAATCCGAGGCCCGGGCCGGCCGGCAGCGGCTCGACGGCTGGGCCGCCGAGGAGGCCGCCCTGACCGACCGGCTCCGCGACCCCGAGACCACTGCGGCGGCCGCGCTGCCGCCGGCCCGGCCCGACCTGGCCCGGAGCGCGCTCGCGGCCGCCGCCGCCCGGCTGCGCACCGCCGGCTCCGCCACCGACGCCGCCCGCACCCGCTGCGCCGAACTCGACGCGCTCTCCCGGCAGGCCGAGACCGGCCTGCGCGCCCTGGGTCCGCTGCGCACCGAGTACGAGCGGGTCGCCCGGCTGGCCGGCCTGACCGCGGGCACCTCGGCGGACAACGAGCGCCGGATGGGCCTGGAGTCGTACGTGCTGGCCGCCCGCCTGGAACAGGTGGCGGCCGCCGCGACCGTACGGCTGCACCGCATGTCCGGCGGCCGGTACACGCTGGTGCACTCCGACGCCCGGGCGCGCCGCGGCGCCAGGTCCGGGCTGGGCCTGCACGTGGTCGACGCCTGGACGGGCAGCACCCGCGACACCGCCACGCTCTCCGGCGGCGAGACCTTCTTCGCCTCGCTGGCGCTGGCCCTGGGACTGGCCGACGTCGTCACCGACGAAGCGGGCGGCATGCGCCTGGACACCCTCTTCATCGACGAGGGTTTCGGCAGCCTCGATGACCAGGCGCTCGACGAGGTGCTGGACGTACTGGACTCGCTGCGCGAACGGGACCGCAGCGTCGGGATCGTCAGCCACGTCGCGGACCTGCGCACCCGGGTACAGGCGCAGCTGGAGGTGCTCAAGCAGCGGGGCGGCTCGGTCGTGCGGCACCGCACGGGCGGGCCCGGGGGACCGGGCTGAGCGCGGACCCGCGCCCCTGGGGGCCGTTCAGCCGCTGATGGCCCGCCGGGGCAGCGGCGAGGAGTACACCACGCTCGTGGTCACCGACCCGAGCGAGGAGATCCGGCCGGCCACCTCCTCCAGGTGCGCCATCGAGCGGGCGGCCACCTTCAGGACGAAGCAGTCCTCGCCCGTCACGTGGTGGGCCTCCAGGATCTCCGGCGTGCTCTCGAGCAGGTCGTGGAACGGCTTGTAGTTGCCGTGCGGGTAGCGCAGGCGGGTGAACGCCAGGATCGGCAGGCCCAGCCGCTCCTGGTCGACCACCGCCGCGTAGCCGGTGATGACGCCCGCTTCTTCGAGGCGGCGCACCCGCTCCGTCACCGCGCTCGCCGACATCGAGACGGCCCGCGCGAGGTCGGCGTAGCTGGCCCGTCCGTCGCGCTGGAGGGCCTCGAGGATGCGCCAATCGGTGGCGTCAGGGGAATAGGCGGTCATGTGCCAGGAGTACCAGGGGATTCACCGGTCGATCAAGGTGAGTGCCGGGGAATCCCCCTTCCGGGCATGATCAACGCTTTGTAGATTTTCGGGCATGACGACGCAGACGAACCCCAGCCAGGCGCCCGCCCCCACCAACCCCGTGCTCCGCGTGCCGCCCGCCTCCCCGGCCGCCGCGGCCGCGTACTTCGCCGCCAGCCTCGCCTTCCACGCCGACGTCTCCGACGTGGCCGCCGCGCTCGGGGCCGAGGGCGACCCGGGCTTCGTCCTCGTCGACTCCCGCTCCACCGCCGCCTGGGACCAGGCGCACGTCCCCGGCGCGGTCCACCTGCCGACCGCCCTGATCCCCGAGCAGGCCCCCGACCTCCTCGACAGGTCGGTCCCCGTCGTGACGTACTGCTGGGGCCCGGGCTGCAACGGCGGCACCCGCGCCGCCCTCGCGCTCGCCGAACTCGGCTACCAGGTCAAGGAGATGCTGGGCGGCATCGAGTACTGGATCCGCGAGGGCTTCGAGGTCGAGACCTGGCAGGGCCGCGAGCGGCGCGCCGGGGCGGACCCGCTGACGGCGCCCACGGACTCGGACGACTGCGGCTGCTGACCCGCCCGTACGCCGAACGGCCGCCCGCTCCCCGGAGGGAACGGGCGGCCGTCGTGACGTGCGGGGTCAGAGCTTGGACAGCTCGTCCACCAGGTCGTCCAGGCCCAGCGAGCCCTGCGACAGCGCCGCCATGTGCCAGGCCTTCGCGTCGAAGGAGTCGCCGTGCGCCGCCCGGGCGTTGTCGCGGCCGAGCAGCCAGGCGCGCTCGCCCAGCTTGTAGCCGATGGCCTGGCCCGGCATCGAAAGGTAGCGGGTCAGCTCGCTCTCGACGAAGTCCGCCGGCCGGCCGCTGTGCAGCCCGAAGAACTCCTGCGCCAGGTCCGGGGTCCACCGCTCGCCCGGGTGGAACGGCGAGTCCGCCGGGATCTCCAGCTCCAGGTGCATGCCGATGTCGACGATGACGCGGCAGGCGCGCATCATCTGGCAGTCCAGGTAGCCCAGCCGCTGCTCGGCGTCCTTGAGGAAGCCCAGCTCGTCCATCAGGCGCTCCGCGTACAGCGCCCAGCCCTCGGCGTTGGCGCTGACGATGCCCACGGTGGCCTGGTAGCGGGAGAGCTGGTCCGCCACGTGCACCCACTGGGCCAGCTGCAGGTGGTGGCCCGGAACGCCCTCGTGGTACCAGGTCGACACCAGGTCGTAGACGGGGAACGCCGCCTGGCCCATGGTCGGCAGCCAGGTGCGGCCGGGGCGCGAGAAGTCCTCCGACGGGGGCGTGTAGTACGGGGCGGCCGCGCCGCCCGCCGGGGCGATGCGGGACTCCACCCGGCGCACCCGCTCGGCGAGTTCGAAGTGGGTGCCGTCGAGGGCGTCCATCGCCTCGTCCATCACGCCCTGCAGCCAGGCCTGGACCTCGTCGACCGGGATCAGGGTGCCGTGCTCGTCGAGGTGCTTGAGCGCCTCCCACGGACCCGCGCCCGGCAGGATCTTGGCGGCCTCGGTCTTCATCTCGGCGAGCAGGCGGTGATACTCGGCCCAGCCGTAGGCGTACGCCTCGTCCAGGTCCAGGTCCGTGCCGTTGAAGTAGCGCGACCAGCGGGCGTACCGCTCGCGGCCGACCGTCTCCGGCTTGCCGGCGACGGCCGGGGCGTACACGTCGCGCATCCAGTCGCGCAGCGCCACCACGGCGGCCGTCGCCACCCCGGCGGCCTCGTCGAGCTCGGCGCCCAGTGCGTCGGGGCCGCCCGCGGCGAACTCCGCGAAGAACGCCTGGCCTTCTCCGTCCTCGCCGGCCCAGGAGGTGAGCTGCTCGACGAAGGTGGCGGCCGGGCGCGGGGCGCCCCACAGCCCGCGCTCCAGACCGAGCTCCAGGCCGGCCCGGTAGCCCTCGAGGGCCGTCGGGACCGCGTGCAGCCGCTGCACGAGGGCCGCCCAGTCCTCGTCGGTGTCGGCCGGGGTGAGGGTGAAGACCTCACGGACCGCGTGCACCGGCGAGTGGATGTTCGACACGGCGCGGAGGTCTTCGTCTGCGTCGTGCACGGCCAGTTCGGCGGTCAGGCGCTCCCGCAGCAGGCGGGCGCAGCGGCGCTCGGCGTCGCTGTCCGCACCCGGCAGCCGCTCGGCGTCGTCGAGCTTGCGCAGCGTGGTGCGGGCGAGCTCGGCGACGGCCGCGCGGCCGGCGGGGGAGAAGTCGGGGAGGGCGGAGGAGCTCTCCGCGACGCCGAGGTAGGTGCCGGTGATCGGGTCGAGCGCGATGAGGTCGTCGACGTACGCGTCGGCGACCTCTCGGGGCAGCTGATGGCCGTGCTGGGTGTCTGACATGCGGACATCTTCGTACGCGGAAGGGGTCCTCGTCACCACCGTTCGGTGCGAACCTCCTGACGCGCACGGTCCGGGTCCACCGGGGCGGCCTCGAGCCGGGCGGTGATCACGAGGGTGCCCTCCTCGATCTGGTAGTCGAGGGGCAGACCCAGGCCGCGCATCGCGGCCACCATGCCGGTGTTGGCGGCGCGCGTGACGGCGTACACGCTGTCGCAACCGGCTTCGCCGGCCATCTCGATCAGTCGGCGCAGCAGCTCCGAGCCGATGCCGCGGCGCTGCCAGGCGTCCTCGATCAGCAGGGCGACCTCGGTCTCGTCGCCGTCCCACAGCAGGTGTCCGAGGGCGACCAGGCGGCCCGAGGCGGTCCAGGCGGCGAGGGTGCGGCCGTAGCGGGGGCTGAGCAGGTGGCCGAGGTAGCGGTCGGCGTCGGAGACGGGTCCGTGGTAGCGCAGCGCCAGGGTGCGCTCCGAGCAGCGGTCGTGCATCGCGCGCGCGGCGTCCAGGTCGGTGGTGTCGGCGCGGCGGACGGTGATCGCGTTGCCCTCGGGGAGCGTCAGGACGTCCTGGCTGCGCGGGACCCGCGGGCCGAGCCGGGCGTCGAGCTCCACCAGGGCGCGGGCCCGGGCGAACTCGGTCGGGGTGAACGGCAGGTGGGGGCGTTCGATCGTGATGGCGCCGCCGGACGGGTCGCGCAGCCGCATCACGGTCTCCTCCAGCACGCCCTCGACGGGGGTGTCGGCGCCGGCGTGCGGGCGGCCGGAGAGGGTGGTCGCGGGGATCGAGTGGATGGTGCAGCGGCCCAGCAGCTGGCGCAGGGCGAGGGGGAGCTCGGCGGCGTCGAGGGCGGTGCGGGTGGCCAGGCCAAGAACCCGGGTCGGGGTGTCCACGAGGTCGTGGGCGTCGGCCCGCTCCAGCCACGTCCGGCGGCCGCCGCCGGACGCCACGGCCCGGGTCAGCTCGGCGGCGGGCAGCTCCTGGGGGGCTCGCAGGAGGAACTCGTCGGCGGTGCCGCCCTCGGCCAGCGGGTGGGTCTGGAGGGTGAGGATGTCGACCCCGTGCCGGGCCAGGGCGCCGCACAGCGCGGCGAGGCTGCCGGGCTCGTCCCGTACGGTCGTCCGCATCCGCCACAGGGTGCCGCCGGCCGGGGTGCGGCGGCCGGCGGCCGGGGCCCGTGCGGCTCCGGCGGCGGGAGTGGTGGGCGGGGGCGGCGGCGCATGGCTGTGCCGCCGCGCCCACCACATGTGGAAGCCGGAGGCGGCGAGCAGGGCCACCGCCGAGGCGACGAGCAGGACCGGGCCGTCGGGGCCGTGCACGACGAGGTTCGCGAGGGCGTCGGCCACCGCCACCGCGGTGAAGAGCGCGGCGAGTTCGACGAGGTCGCGGCGCCAGTGGTGACGGGTGGGGCGGGCGGAGGCAGGAGTGCGATCAGTCATGCCACCACTCTTCCGGCGTGGTGTTGCCTGATCACGAACGCACTGTGACCGACTGGTAAAAGGTGGATCTGGCCTGTTTCGCCCTGTTTTCCTGGCGTGTTGTGCCGGGCTCTCCGCCCCCTCCGCCACTCTTGACGCTACTGTCCCACACGTCCCGGCTGGAGGACCTTCGTGAAGAGCACCCGGCCGCCTTCCCGGCGCAGTCGGACGGTCAACTCGCCGGAATCCCCGTCGATCTCCACCTCGCCGTAGTTCGGCGGCTGCTCGGCGGGCGACAGGTTGGGCGTGGCGGGGGCCGACAGGAACGCGAACTCCGGTCCGAACGTGCCGTCGAGTCGGGAGGCCGGGAAGGCACCCGCCCCGATCGGGCCGGAGACGAACTCCCAGAACGGTGCGAAGTCGGAGAAGGCCGCCCGCTCGGGCGCGTAGTACTGGGCCGAGGTGTAGTGGACGTCGGCGGTGAGCCAGACGGTGCCCGTGATGCGCTGGTGCTTGATGTGACGGAGCAGCTCGGCGATCTGGAGCTCACGGCCCAGCGGGGCGCCCGGGTCGCCCTGCGCGACGGCCTCGAAGTCGGCCGCTCCGTCGGGCACCACGATGCCCAGCGGCATGTCGGCGGCGATCACCTTCCACACCGCGCGGGATCGGGACAGCTCCCGCTTGAGCCAGGCCAGTTGCTCCGCGCCCAGGATGCCGACCGGGTCGGAGTCCTGGCGGTCGGGGGAGTTGGCGTTGCGGTAGGTGCGCATGTCCAGGACGAAGAGGTCGAGCAGCGGGCCGTGCGGGACCACGCGGTGGATCCGGCCGCCGGGCCGCCCCCGCGTCCGGCCGGGCGCCAGCGGGACGTACTCGCCGAAGGCGCGGCGGGCCCGGGCGGCGAGCACGTCCACGTCCTTGACCGTGTAGCGGGGGTCGTCGAGCAGCTGGCCCGGGTACCAGTTGTTGCGGACCTCGTGGTCGTCCCACTGGACCACGGTCGGCACCTGAGCCTGGAAGCGCCTGTACGGCTCGTCGAGCAGGTTGTAGCGGAAATTGCCGCGGAACTCGGCGAGGGTCTCGGCGACCTTCGACTTCTCCTCGGTCGTCACGTTGCGCCAGAGCGTGCCGTCCTGCTGCGTCGCGGTGGCCTGGATGGGGCCGTCCGCGTACACGGTGTCGCCGCTGAAGAGGAAGAAGTCGGGGTCCAGGCCGCGCATCTCGTCGAAGACGGTGTGGCCGCCGCGGTCGGGGTTGATGCCCCAGCCCTGTCCCGCGAGGTCGCCGGACCACAGGAAGCGCACCCCCGAGCGGCGCCCGGCGGGGGCGGTGCGGAAGGTGCCGTGGACGGGGCGCGAGGCGCGGCGCGGGTCGTCGGGGTCGGCGAGCAGCACGCGGTAGTGGACCTGGGTGCCGGCGGGCAGGCCGTGCAGGGCCGTGGTGCCGGTGAAGTCGGTGCCGGGGCCGAGCAGCGGCCCGTACCAGAGGCGGCGGCCGTGTCGGAACGTCTCGGTGGGGGAGGTCTCCACGAGCATGCGCGCGGGCCGGTCCGAGCGCGCCCACACGAGCGCGGTGTGGGCCGTGACCTCGCCGGCCTGGACTCCCCAGCGGGCCTCGGGGCGGCCGGCGAGCGCGAACGCGGGGGCCGCGGCCAGCGGTGCGGGCAGGGTGAGCGCGGCGGTGGCGGCCAGCGAGCCGCGCAGCAGCGCGCGGCGGGCGGGCCCGGGCTCCGGGCGGCGGCCGGGCGCGGGCTGCTGGCCGGCGTTCGGGGCGGCGGAGGGGTGCGGCAGCGACGGCATCGCGGGCCTTTCGTGGGCCGTGCGTGGACGGGGTGGCCCAGTGTGCCGCCGACCCACCGGGCCACCCCCTACGGCGCACGAACCGCCGGTGAACAGATGACCAACCGTCAGACGGTCAGCGGGCGGCCCGGGTCGTGTCCCGGATGACCCGGGCCACGAGTGCGGGGTCGTCGTTCATCGGTACGTGGCCGCAGCCGCGCAGCCGGACCAGCCGGGCGTCCGGCACCGTCCGCTTGGCCCGTACGCCCTGGCGGGGCAGCAGCAGCCGGTCGCGGTCGCCCCAGGCGATGGTGACGGGAAGCCCGGGCACGTCGTCGGAGAAGCGCACCCGCGTGCCGGCCGCGAGGGTCTCGGCGAAGCCGTGCGCGCCGCGCAGGGCCAGCGTCTCGGCGACCACGGCCTCGGGTGAACGGCGGCCCGGGCGGGCGTAGATGGTGCCGGTCAGGGCCGCCCGGCCGGCACGGGTGCGGGCGAGCCGCTCGACCGCGGGGCGCGGCAGGGCCCTGGCCCCGGCCCGCATGGCGCGCAGGGTCGTGAACGCGTAGCGGCGCTCGGGCTCGTTCCAGAAGCCGGCGGGGGACAGCGCGGTGACGGAGCGGACCGTCTTGTCGCGGCCCATCTCCAGCGCGATCAGCCCGCCGAGGGAGTTGCCGGCCACGTGCGGGCGGTCCAGGCCGAGCGCCTCGCAGAGCGCGCCGAGTGCGGGAACGATGCTGCCGAGGCCGTGCGGGACGCCGTCCGGCAGCGGCCCGGACGCGCCGAAGCCCGGCAGGTCGACGGCGACGACGTCGTGGTCGGCGGCGAGCAGGTCCAGCACCGGGTGCCAGGCCTGGAGGTGGTGGCCGATGCCGTGCAGGAGCAGCAGGGGCTCGCCCGCGCCGCGGCGCTCGTACGCGACGGTCGCCGTGCGGGGGCCGTGGGGAGAGGGGACGGGGAAGGAGACCGTGGCGGTCATGCTGCTCCTCGCTGCGCGTGAACGGTCGGGCACGGGCGCGTAGTTGGACACGCCGTCAGCCATCATTACCGTCGGGTAGCCGGGGCGCGCAAGGGCCGTGCCGCCGCGGTGCGCCGCCCGGGGCGGCGGCGCTGTGCGGGAGTGACCGACCGCGGCGGCGCCTCCTGCCCGACGCGGCGTGTCGTCCCGTTCGTCGCATTTGCAGTGCGCAAGAACATCCTGTGAACGGCCTGATACCTATGCCCGGTCTGCCCGGCAAAGGTATGAGGATTGGTCTTGACCAAGGGGGTGCGCCGCCCTATGGTCGCAGGGTTAGTGCAGGAACCTTTAATAAACAAAGGCGCGGAACTGCCGCTGGAGACAGCGACGGCAGGAGGAGTCAGGGTGGGGACCACGCAGCTCGAAACGGTGCCGGAGCCGAAGTACTGGCACCTCAAGACCGTGCTCAGCGAGGCGCTCGATCAGGACTTCGCCGTGGGCGAGGTGCTGCCGAACGAACGCGAGCTGGCGGCCCGCTTCGGCGTGGCCCGGGCCACCCTCCGCCAGGCGCTGGAGCAGCTCGAGCTCGAAGGTCGGCTGCAGCGCCGGCGCGGCGTGGGCACCACGGTCGCGCCGCCGCGGGTGGGCGTGGCCGTCGGCGGCGGACGGGACAACTGGCCCGGCGAGGCCGCCGAGGGCTGGCAGGCCGTCGACGCCGCCGAGACGCTGCCCACCACCGCGCTCGCCGCCCTGCTCGGCGTCGACGCGGACACCAGGGTCCACACCGTCCGCCGCACCCGCGTCTCGCACGCGCAGCCCGTGGCCGCCGAGCTCCTGTACGTCCCGGCCGCCTCCGTGCCCGGCCTCTCCGGGATAGAGGCCCCCGCCGGACCGGCCCGGGCCCGCGCGGTGCTGCGCGAGCTGCGCCGGCTGGACCTGGTGGGCCAGGACCGCTCCGTGGAGCTGGGCTCCGCCCGCGCCGACGACGCCAAGGAACTGGACCGGCTGCCCGGCGCCCCCGTCCTCGTGGTCACCACGCGGTACCTGACCGCGGACGGCACGGCGGCCGTCTCGGTGGCCACCTATCGGGCCGACACCTGCCGCCTCACCTTCGGTGACAGCGGCGCGGACGTCGAGATCCACGACGGCGACGCGCGCCGCGCGTCCTGATCCGACCGATCCGACGGCTCGCAGCGCGACGCCATTCCCGCCCCGTCCGGCGTTCGCCCGGCCGGGGCGGCCGCGTGTCCGGGGCGCGCGCCCCCGGACCGACGGGCTCAGCGGCGGGCGGTGACCGTCTTCTCGATGGCGAAGAGCTGCTCCTCGACGTGGTCGAGGGCCAGCCGCAGGGCGCCGGTGGCCACGGCCGCCTCGCCCAGCATCGACAGCGTCACCCGCGGCGGCCGCAGGCAGTAGCGGGCCAGCTCCTCGCGCAGCGGGGCCAGTACGCCGTCCAGCCCGGCGGCCCAGCCGCCGACCACGACCAGCTCGGGGTCCATGGCCACCACCAGCGCCGCCACGTCGTGCACCAACCGCTGGATGAACCGCTCCACCGCGGCCTGCGCCTGCACGTCCCCGCCCCGGGCCTCGGCGAAGACCGCGGCCACGGCCTGCTCGTCCAGCGGGTGCAGGGGCTCGTCGGTGGTGGACAGCAGCGCCTCGGGCGTCACGTCCCGACCGAGCAGGTGCAGCGCCCCGATCTCGCCGGCCGCGCCGCCGAAGCCCCGGTGCAGCCGGCCGCCGATGAGCGAGCCCGCGCCGGGACTCAGGCCCGCCATCACGAAGACCACGTCGTCGGTGCCCCTGGCCGCACCCTTCCAGTGCTCCGCCACGGCCGCCGCGTTCGCGTCGTTCTCCACCAGCACCGGGCAGCGGAACGACCGGCGCAGCCGCTCGCCCAGCGGCAGCCCGGTCCAGCCGGGCAGCGCCGTGCCCAGCCGTACCGTGCCGTCCGCCTCGACGATGCCGGGGCTGCCGACCCCGACCGCGCGGAGCGAGTCGCGCGGCACCCCGGCCCGGCGCAGGAGGTCCGCCACGGTCGCGCGGATCTTCTCCAGCCGCTCGTCGGCGGTGGCGGTCTCGGAGACCTCCTTGGTGCCGGCGCCGATCACCCGGCCGTCCAGACCGGAGATGAGGACGGCCACGCGGTGGGAGCCGATCTCGATGCCGAGCAGGTGGCCCGCCTCCGCCCGGAAGCGGAACCGGCGGGCCGGGCGGCCCTGGCGCCGGGCCCCCTCCTCGACGTCGGCCTCGACGACGAGTCCGGAGGAGGTCAGGCCGTCCACGACCCCCTCCACGGTCGGTCGGGAGAGCCCGGTCGCCCGGGTGAGGTCGGTGAGGGTCGGTGCCCCCGCCGCGCGCAGTGCGCGCAGGACGACGGCGGAGTTGATCCGCCTGAGCAGAGAGGGATCCCCGCCGGTCAGCTGCCCCAACGTGATTCCTCCCAGCTCGTGCACCTGTTCAGGCGGATGGTACTGCGCCGCCCCGGGCCGGGCGAGGACGAGGGGGGCCTCGGCTCCGTTCCGCTCCGTTCCCCGTCCCCCCGCGCGGTGTCCGGCTGCCGGCCCGGCGGTCAGGCGGGCGTCACGAAGCCCGACTCGTACGCCGCGATCACCGCCTGCGTGCGGTCCCGCGCGCCCAGCTTCGTGAGCACCGCGCTGACGTGCGACTTGACCGTCTCCGCGCCGACGTACAGCTGCGCGGCGATCTCCGCGTTCGACAGGCCTCGCGCCATCAGCCGAAGCACCGCCTCCTCGCGGTCGGTGAGGGCGGCCGCCCGCAGGGCCGCCCGCGCGGCCCCGTTGCCGTACTCCGCCGCGAGCGCCCGGACCGCCGCGGGGAACAGCAGGCTCTCGCCCTCGGCGACGAGCCGCACCGCGTGCACGATCTCCGCCGGCCGGGCCCGCTTCAGCAGGAAGCCGTCGGCGCCGGCGCGCAGCGCCTGGTACACGTACTCGTCGTTCTCGAAGGTGGTGACCACCAGGATCTTCGGCGGCTCGGACACGGTCTTCAGCACCGCCCGGGTGGCCTCGATGCCGTCCAGCAGCGGCATCCGCACGTCCATCGCGACGACGTCGGGCCGCAGCTGCCGCACGAGCGGGACCACCGCCGCCCCGTCCGCGGCCTCGCCCACCACCTCGATGTCGGGCTGGGCGTCCAGGACCGCGCGCAGGCCCGCGCGCACGAGGGGCTCGTCGTCGACGAGGAGTACGGTGACCGGCATCCGCCCAGCGTAGGCGCTCGCGGCCGGTCAGCGTGCGGGCGCCAGCGGCAGCCGGGCGCGCACCCGCCACTGGCCCCGGTACGGGCCGGTGTCCGCCACGCCGCCCAGGAGCGCGGCCCGTTCGCGGATGCCCCGCAGGCCGCTGCCGCCGCCCGCGAACTGCGGGGCCCCCACCCGCGGCAGCGCGTTGACCACTTCCAGCTCCAACTCGTCCGCGCCCATGACGATCCTCACCCGAACGGGGACCGGACCGCAGTGCCGCAGCACGTTCGTCAGGGACTCCTGCAGGATCCGGTACCCCTCGCGGGCCACCGGGCCCGGCAACCGGTCCAACGGGCCGGTCAGTTCGGCCTCGACCGCCGCGCCCGAGCCGCGGGCCGACTCCAGCAGCCGGTCCGCCTCCGCCAGGGTCGGCGCGGCCGACGGCCGGGGCCCGCTCTCGCGCAGCACGAGCAGGACCCGCTCCAGGTCCTCCAGCGCGGCCCGGCCGGTGTCCTCGATCGCGGCCAACGCCCGCTCGGTGAACCCGGCGTCCCCCGCCGCCCGGGCCGCGCCCGCCTGCATCACGGCCACCGTCAGCGCGTGCCCGATCGAGTCGTGCAGCTCCCGCGCGATCCGGGCCCGCTCCAACAGCTGCTCGGTGCGCTCCTCCAGCACCGACAGCCGCTCGGCGGCGGACGGGCCGAGCAACTGCCGCGCCACCGCCGTGATCAGCCGCCCGAGCAGCACCACCACCGCGAAGAGCAGGGCCAGCGGGACCGGCACCAGGGCGGCCGCCACCCACCGGGGCAGCTCGGCCGTGGGGGCCAGGCCACCGCCGAGCGGGTGGCCGACGGCCTGGGCGGCCAGGTCCACCGCGGCGAAGGGCAGCCACGTCGTGGCGCCCACCGTGACGACCCCGACGAGCAGCCGCACTTCCAGCCACAGAGCCGTCCGCCAACGGTCGGCCCACGTGCTCGCGCGCGCGGTGGATATGGCCCCGTCCGCCCGTCCCCGCTCTGCCGGGGTCAGCAGGAACTGGGCCTGCAGACCCTCCATCAGCCGCACCCACGGCACCAGCCCGAGCGGCGGGATCAGCAGCGCCGGCCCCCACGGGTACCGGGGGAAGACGTAGAGCCAGACGGCGACCGCGAGCAGCGGAACGCACAGGTGCAGCCAGCGCGAGTACGTGACCGGCCGCAGGGTCGCGCGGAGGAGATGGGACATGCCGCCATCGTGCCAGCGGCCCTGCCGCCGCCATCTCCCCCGTACGGGGGAGGCGATCCCCCCGGGCGGGGGAGGAGCCGGGGCGGGGGCGGCGGCGACGCTGGGGGCATGAACGCGATCGAGATCCACGAACTGACCAAGGCGTACGGGACCGTCCGCGCCGTCGACCACCTCACCTTCACCGTCCGGCCCGGCCGGGTCACCGGATTCCTCGGGCCCAACGGCGCGGGGAAGTCCACGACCATGCGGCTGACGCTGGGCCTGGACCGCCCCACCGCGGGCCGCGCGACCATCGGCGGCCGCCCGTACACCGCACTCGACGAGCCGCTGCGGCACGTCGGCGCGTTGCTCGACCCGCAGGCGGCACACGGCGCGCGCACCGCGCGCGATCATCTCCTCGCGCTCGCCGCGGCGAGTCGGCTGCCGCCCCGGCGGGTGGACGCGGTGCTGGCGGAGACCGGCCTCGCGGAAGTCGCCCGGCGGCGGGTGCGCACCTTCTCCCTCGGCATGCGCCAGCGGCTGGGCATCGCGGCCGCCCTGCTCGGCGAGCCGGCCGTGCTGATGCTCGACGAGCCGACCAACGGGCTGGACCCGGAAGGCATCATCTGGATCCGCGAGCTGATGCGCCGGCTGGCCGCCGAAGGCCGCACCGTCCTCGTCTCCAGCCACCTGATGGCGGAGACCGCGGCGTGTGCCGACCACCTCGTGGTGCTCGGACGGGGCCGGTTGCTGGCCGACAGGTCGATGAAGGACTTCATCGACCTGCACAGCAGTCCCCGGGCCCGCGTCCGGACCTCGGACCCCGGCCGCCTGGAGCGGGCCCTGGCCCGGGACGGCCGGGTGCTGGTGCCGGCCGACGGCGGGTGCTGGGCCGTGGACGGGATACGCGCGGAGGAACTGGGCGCCCTCGCCGCCCGCGAGGGCGTGCCCGTGCTGGAACTCGTCGACGAGCGGGCCTCCCTGGAACAGGCCTACCTCGACCTCACCGCCGCCCACACCCCGTTCGCCGCCCCTCCCCCCTCCGCCGCGGCCCGGACCACCACCTCGACCCCGCCCGTGAGCCCGACCCCCACCTCGATCTCGAGCGCAGCCCGGGAGGCCTGACCATGCGTGCCCTTCCCACCCGCCCCGTCCTGCACTCGGAGTGGATCAAGATACGGTCGGTGCGGGCCACGCTCTGGTCCCTGGCCGGCATCTTCCTCGCCACCGTCGGCGTCACTGTCCTGGCCAGCGCGACCGTGGGCCGGGCCGAGGCCGACGACCTGGGCGGCGACCCGTTGTTCGGGGCGTTCTACGGACTGAACTTCGGGCAGATAGCGGCCCTCGCCTTCGGTGCCACCGCTTTCGCCGGCGAGTTCCACAACGGAGCCCTGCGGGTCAGCCTCGGGGCGGTCCCGGACCGGTCCCGGCTGTTCCTCTCCAAGGCCGCGGTGACCGGAGCCCTGGCCCTGGCCGCCGGCATCGCCACGGGATTCGCCGGATTCCTCGGCGGGCAGGCCTTCATGGGCCCGTACGCCCTGGGGCTCGGCGACCCCGGCGCGCTGCGCGCCGTGGTCGGCAGCGGGATCTACCTCGCGCTCATGGCCCTGCTCGCCGCGGGCCTGACGGCGGTGCTGCGCAGTGGGGCCCTGGTGCTGGGCATCCTCATACCCTTCGTGCTCATCGTCTCGTTCGTGGTCGGCGACATGGCCGGGGGCGCGGCCTCCTACCTCCCCGACCAGGCCGGACAGCTGGTGCTCTACCAACACCCCCCGGGTGCCCTGGGCCCGTGGACGGGCCTGGGCGTCACGGCACTGTGGTCGGCGGCCGCCCTGGCCGCGGGGTGGACGGTCCTGCGCCGCAGGGACGCCTGACGGCAGGCCAGTTGTCAGTGGCCCGCGGTTTACTGACGGCATGACCACGGCAGAGCAACTCGAGACCATCGACCGGCTGCGGACCGGTGCGCATCCCGGGGGGCACGGCGGGTCGCGCGGGGACCGGGACGGGCCCGGCCACCACCTCGTCGAGCTCGGCCGCACCCAGGACTTCTGGGAGGGTGACGGCTCCGACCGGGCCGGGGCGGCCGACCAGATCGACGCCGAATGCACCGCCCTGGTCCAGGCCCTGACCGACCGCTGGGGCCGGCCGGACGTGTTCAGCCCGGCGACCGTCCACGAGCGCGTGGTCGCGGGGGAGGAGATACCCGAGCCCTGGGGCGAGATCAGCGCGAGCACGGACCTGGTGAACCTGTGGCGCGCCGGCGAGCACTGGCTGGCGGTCTACGTCATCGACGCCGGCAGCCCGCACCCCTACCTCCTCATGGCCGCCCTCACCACTGCCGACCCGCCCTGACGGAGGTCAGTCGGGGAGGCCGGGGGTGAAGGGGATGTCGGGGGTGACGGGGGCGTCGGCGGCGGCGCGGAGGCGGGCGTACTCCTCGGCCATGGACTCGGCGGTCCAGTGGGCGTTGAGGCCGCTGGGGTTGGGAAGCGCCCAGATGCGGGTGGCGCCGATGGTGCGGTCCTGGGGGCCGATCTTCGCCCCGCGCTCGCCGAAGGCGGTGCGGTAGGCGGTGACGCCGACCACCGCGAGCCAGGACGGTCGGAGCCGGCGGACCTTCTGCTCCAGGAGGCGGCCGCCCTCGCGGAACTCCTCGGCGCCGAGCTCGTCGGCGCGGGCGGTGGCCCGGGCCACGACGTTGGTGATCCCGAGGCCGTAGTCGAGGAGCTCCTCCTGCTCGGCCGGCAGGAGCCGGCGCGGGGTGAAGCCCGCCAGGTGCAGCACGGGCCAGAAGCGGTTGCCCGGTCGGGCGAAGTGGTGGCCGGTTGCGGCGGACATCAGGCCCGGATTGATGCCGCAGAAGAGCACACGCAGACCGCCCGCGACCACGTCCGGGATGACGCGGTCACGGGCGGCGGCCAGTTCCTCGGGGGTCAGAGGATCGACCCCGGGGTGTAGGCGGCGGCCTCCGGGTGCTGCTTGGCGATCTCCTCGATGCGGGAGACGACCGAGGCGACCTGGTCGCCCGCCGCACCGGTGAAGGACAGCTTGTCGGCCATCAGGGCGTCCAGCTGGGCACGGTCCAGCGGGATGCGCTCGTCGGCGGCGAGCTTGCCGAGGAGCTCGTTGCGCTCCGCGCCCTGCTCGCGCATGGCCAGGGCGGAGGCGACGGCGTGCTCCTTGATGACCTCGTGGGCGACCTCGCGGCCGACACCGGCCCGCACCGCGCCCATGAGGACCTTGGTGGTGGCCAGGAAGGGGAGGTAGCGGTCCAGCTCGCGCGCCACGACGGCCGGGAAGGCGCCGAACTCGTCGAGCACGGTCAGGAAGGTCTCCATCAGGCCGTCCAGCGCGAAGAACGCGTCGGGCAGGGCCACGCGGCGGACCACGGAGCAGGAGACGTCGCCCTCGTTCCACTGGTCGCCCGCCAGCTCACCGGTCATCGAGGCGTAGCCGCGCAGGATGATCATGAAGCCGTTGACGCGCTCGCAGGAGCGGGTGTTCATCTTGTGGGGCATCGCGGAGGAGCCGACCTGGCCGGGCTTGAAGCCCTCGGTGACCAGCTCGTGGCCGGCCATCAGGCGGACCGTCTTGGCGATGGAGGACGGTGCGGCGGCCAGCTGCACCAGCGCGGTGACCACGTCGTAGTCGAGCGAGCGGGGGTAGACCTGGCCGACGGAGGTGAAGGCGTGCGCGAAGCCGAGGTGGCCGGCGATGCGCTGCTCCAGCTCGGCGAGCTTGCCTGCGTCGCCGCCGAGCAGGTCGAGCATGTCCTGGGCGGTGCCCACCGGGCCCTTGATGCCGCGCAGTGGGTAGCGCTCCAGCAGGTCCTCGAGGCGGGCGTAGGCGACGAGCAGCTCGTCGGCGGCGGTGGCGAAGCGCTTGCCGAGGGTGGTGGCCTGCGCGGCGACGTTGTGGGAGCGGCCGGCCATGACCAGTTCGGCGTGCTCCGCGGCCAGCTTGCCCAGGCGGGTCAGGACGGCCACCGTGCGGTCGCGGACCAGCTCCAGGGAGAGCCGGATCTGCAGCTGCTCGACGTTCTCGGTCAGGTCGCGCGAGGTCATGCCCTTGTGGACGTGCTCGTGGCCGGCGAGGGCGTTGAACTCCTCGATGCGGGCCTTCACGTCGTGGCGGGTGACCTTCTCGCGCTCCGCGATGGAGGCGAGGTCGACCTGCTCCAGGACGCGCTCGTAGTCGGCGAGGGCCGCGTCGGGGACCTCGATGCCGAGGTCCTTCTGGGCGCGCAGCACGGCGAGCCACAGCCGCCGCTCCAGCGTCACCTTGTACTCGGGGGACCACAGGACGGCGAGCTCCGCGGAGGCGTAGCGGCCGGCCAGGACATTGGGGATGCGGGGCTTGGCTGTCACGTGTAGGGATTCTACTGTCGGTTTGCGCAGGCCAGCGCCCCGCCCCCGATTGTGGCTTGCTACGAGAGCGGGCTCACGTGGCGCGGCCGGGCCGGGCCGCGCTCATGCCGGCGGCCCCTGCGGCAGGGGCGCGAAGGGCAGCAGCTCGGGCCGCTTGGCCGGCAGGCCGTCGCCGGAGGAGCGGCCGGTCAGCCGGCGGCCGATCCAGGGGAAGAGGTGCTGGCGGGCGAAGCGTACGTCCGCCACGCGCCGTTCGGCCCAGCCGGCCGGGAGCGCCGGCGGCAGCTCCGCCCGCCAGTCGTGCTCGGCCGGCAGGCCCAGCGTCTGCCAGACGGCCTCGGCCACCCGGCGGTGCCCTTCCGGCGTCAGGTGCAGCCGGTCGACGTCCCACAGCCGCTGGTCGCCCAGGGTCGGTGCCCCGTACAGGTCCACCACCAGGGCGTCGTGCCGGCGGGCCAGCTCGTCGACGAACGCGAAGAGCTCTTCCATGCGCGGTCGGAACCGCTCCATGACCGGTCCGTTGCGCCCGGGGGAGCGCATCAGTACCAGCCGACCGCACGAGGGGGCGAGCCGACCGGCGGCCTCCTCCAGGAGCCCGCGGACCCGGCCCATGTCGCACTTGGGCCGGAGCGCGTCGTTCAGCCCGCCCACCAGGGTGACGACGTCGGCCCGCATCGCGGCCGCCGCGTCCACCTGCTCCTCGACGATCTGGCCGATGAGCTTGCCCCGCACGGCGAGGTTCGCGTAGCGGAAGCCCGGCTCGCGGGCGGCCAGCCGCGCCGCGAGCAGATCGGCCCAGCCCCGGTACGACCCGTCGGGAAGCCGGTCGGACATCCCCTCGGTGAAGGAATCGCCGACCGCGACAAAACTGGTGTACGAGGCATTCATTTCCATGGCGGTGCGATGTTACCGCGCGGTTCGTCCGCCCCGCTCAGGTGTTCGCCGCATTCCCGAACAGCTCGCGCAGTACGTCCTCCATCGTCACCAGACCCGCGAGGGTGCCGTCCGTCCCCAGCACCGCCGCCAAGTGCGTACGGCTGCGCCGCATCGCGGTCAGCACGTCGTCCAGCGGCGTCTCGGCCCGTACCTGGGCGATCGGCCGCAGCGCGTCCGCCGGGAACGGCTCGTCCCGGCTGGGCGCGTCCAGCGTGTCCTTGACGTGCAGGTAGCCCAGGATCCGCCGCTGCCCGTCGACCACGGGGAAGCGCGAGTAGCCGGACCGGGCCGACAGCTGCTCCAGCTCCGCGGGGGTGAGCCCCTCCCGGGCGGTCACCACCCCCTCCACCCGCAGCACCACGTCCGCCACCGGCCGGCGCCCCAGCTCCAGCGCGTCGTGCAGGCGCTCGCTCGCCCGGTCGTCGAGCAGCCCGGCGTCGCTGGAGTCCTTCACCATGCGCGCCAGCTCGTCATCCGAGAAGGTGGCGGACACCTCGCCCTTGGCGTCCACCCGCAGCAGTCGCAGGAGCGCGTTGGCGAAGGCGTTGACCGCGAAGATCACCGGCCTCAGGGCCCGGGTCAGCGTCACCAGCGGCGGTCCGAGCGCCAGCGCGGTGCGCACCGGCTCGGACAGCGCCACGTTCTTCGGCACCATCTCGCCGAAGAGCATGTGCAGGTACGTCGCGACGGCGAGCGCGATCACGAAGGAGATCGCGTGCGTGGCTCCGGCCGGCACGCCCACGAGCTCGAAGAGCGGCGTGAGCAGGTGTTCGATCGCGGGCTCGGCCACCACGCCCAGCACCAGGGTGCACAGGGTGATGCCCAGCTGCGCCGCCGCCATGAGCGCCGAGACGTGCTCCAGGCCCCACAGGACGCTGCGCGCCCGCCGGTCGCCCTGCTCGGCGTACGGCTCGATCTGGCTGCGCCGGACCGAGATCAGCGCGAACTCCGCGCCGACGAAGAAGGCGTTGACCACCAGGGTCAGGAAGCCGATCAGCAGTTGCAGCGCGGTCATCGGTCCGTTCCCTCCTCGTCCTTGTCGCGGCCACCGGCCGCATGGCGGTCCGCACGCCCGCGGCGTCCGTCACCGCCGGGCCGGTCGGCGCCCCGGTGCCGGCCCTCGCCCCGGTGGCGCCGGTGGCGCCGGCCGTCCTCCTCGGCGGCCGGGACCGCGGGCGCGACCGGTGCGTGCAGCAGGACCCGCGAGGCGCGGCGCCCCACGGCGTCCACCACGTCCACCCGCCAGCCGTCCAGCTCCAGGCCGTCGCCCACCTCGGGTATCCGGCCGAGCTCGGTGGCGATGAGCCCGGCGAGCGTCTCGTACGGGCCGTCCGGCACGCGCAGCCCGATCCGGGCCAGCTGGTCGGTGCGGGCCGCGCCGTCGGCGGAGTAGAGCCGGCGGCCGCCGGCGTCGGTGCCGGCCGGGGCCAGGTCCGGCGTCTCGTGCGGGTCGTGCTCGTCGCGGACCTCGCCGACGACCTCCTCGACGATGTCCTCCAGCGTGGCCACGCCGGCGGTGCCGCCGTACTCGTCGATCACCACGGCCATCGTCTGCCGGCCCGAGAGGCGGTCCAGCAGCCGGTCCACGGTCAGCGACTCGGGCACCAGCAGCGGCTCGCGCAGCAGGCGCTCCACCGGGTACCGGTGCCGGTCCTCGGCGGGCAGCGCCAGCACGTCCTTGATGTGCACGGTCCCGACCACCGTGTCGAGGCTGCCCCGGTAGACCGGGAAGCGGGACAGGCCGGTGGCCTGGGTGGCGTTCGCGACGTCCTCGGCCGTGGTCTGCACGTCCAGCGCGGTGACCTGCACGCGCGGGGTCATCACGTTCTCGGCGGTCAGGTCGGCCAGGTTCAGCGTCCGTACGAACAGCTCGGCGGTGTCCTTCTCCAGCGCGCCCTCCTTCGCGGAGTGCCGTGCCAGCGCGACCAGCTCCTGCGGGGTACGGGCGGAGGCCAGCTCCTCGGCGGGCTCCATGCCCAGGCGGCGGACCATGTGGTTGGCGGTGGTGTTCAGGTGCCCGATGAGGGGCTTGAACACCATGCTGAAGACCCGCTGCGGGGTGGCCACGTGCCGGGCCACCGACAGCGGCGAGGAGATCGCCCAGTTCTTGGGGACGAGCTCGCCCACCACCATCAGGACCACGGTGGACAGGGCCGTGCCGAGCACCAGCGCCACCGAGGAGGCCGTGGTCTCGCCCAGCCCGATCGCCTCCAGCGGGCCGCGCAGCAGCGCGGCGATGGAGGGCTCGGAGAGCATGCCGATGACCAGGCCGGTGACGGTGATGCCGAGCTGGGCGCCGGAGAGCTGGAAGGTCAGGCTCCGGACGGCCTTCAGGGCGCTCTCGGCGCCGCGGTCGCCGCGCTCGACGGCCGCCTCCAGGTCCGCGCGCTCGATCGTGGTCAGCGAGAACTCCGCCGCCACGAAGACGCCGCAGGCGAGGCAGAGCAGCAGCGCCACCACGAGCAGAAGCACTTCGGTCATCGGTTCACCTCCGTCCCATGATCGGCCAGGGGGAGGCGTCGTGCGCGATGTCGGGTACTGGGAGGCTCGCCCATGGGCGGACGCTCACGCCTTTCGGTCGTCGGATCGGCCGCAGGGGCGGGCCGGGTCGGTCCCCACATGGTAAAGGATCGGCAAAGCAGACGGGTGGGCGGCGGCCGTCCGCATCGTGGGAATCCGGTGGCGGCCGGCGGTCGCGCGGTGATGGGGTGGCGCCATGGATGATCTCCGGATACGGGCCGCGTCGGCGGCCGACGTCGACGCCGTCCTGCGGTTCTGGGCCGACGCGGCGGAGGGCACGAGCATCAGCGACGACCCGGCCGGCGTCGGCCGGCTCGTCGCGCACGACCCCGAGGCCCTGCTGCTCGCCGAGCGCGGCGGCGAGCTCGTGGGCACCGTCATCGCCGGCTTCGACGGCTGGCGCTGCCACCTCTACCGGCTCGCCGTCTCCCCCGGCCACCGGCGCCGGGGCATCGGCTCCGCGCTGCTGGCCGCGGCCGAGGAACGCTTCGTACGCCTGGGCGGCCGCCGCGGCGACGCGATGGTGCTCGACCGGAACGAGCGGGGCCGGCACGCGTGGCGCGCCGCCGGGTACGGGCCCCAGGAGCAGTGGACGCGCTGGGTGAAGCCGCTGCCGGCCTGACCCGGGCCCGACCCGCCGGGCCGGCCGGCCCGCCGTCAGACCGACGGCCGCCGCGCCGACCCCAGGACGCAGTACGAGTCCGGGAAGGCCGGGCCCCGCTCCGGCAGCCGCAGCGAGCGCTGCGCGAGGAGCTCGAACCCGGCCGCCTCGATGGCGGCCACCGGATCGCGCGAGGTGTGGCAGCCCCCGCACAGCCGCGGCCACACCGTCCGGTCCAGCAGCCTCTGGAAGGAGGCCATGTTCGGTCCCGGCGCGAGCCCGTGCTCGAAGAAGCGCAGCTCCGCGCCCGGCCGCAGCACCCGGTGGATCTCGGCGAGGGAGCGCGGCAGGTCCCGTACGGAGCACAGCACCAGGGAGGCGACCGCCCCGTCGAAGGCCTCGCTCTTGACCGGCAGCGCCTCGGCGACGCCCGGGACCACGTCCACCGGCACCTCGGCGCGCAGCGCCGCCCGTACCGCGAGCCGGCGCAGCGTCCGTTCGGGTTCGATCGCGACCACCTCGGCGACGGCGGCCGGGTAGTGGGCGAAGTTGCGCCCGTTGCCCGCACCGATCTCGATGATCCGGCCGCTGAGCCCGGTCAGCAGCTCCGCGCGGATCCGGGCGACGCCGGCGTGGGCGTCGGCCTGGGCGCTCATCCGGGCGTAGGCGCGGGCGAAGAGGGGGTGATGGACGGGTTCCCTGGCGGCGCGGGTCCGGCGCGTCATGGCGGGCCTCCTTGGACGGGCGGGCACGGCGGGCGCATACCGTCAGTGTCCCCCCGTGTGCGGCCGCTATCCCCGAGCACGGGCGCGGGGCGGAGCGATTTCCCCCGCCCCGCCCCACCCCGTCCGGCACCACCGCGCGCGAGGACGGCCCCGCCCCCGGAGAAGGGGCGGCCTACGCGGCCCAGCGCGCCATGAAGTCCGCGGCGTCCCAGGTCCCGTCCAGCGCCGGGGCCAGCCACGAGCCGGCCGCCCCGCGGAATACGGCGGGGTCCAGTCCCGGCGCCCCCTGGGGTACGGCGCCCAGCAGCGGCACCCCGGACACCGAGGGCAGGTCCGCGAGGTTGCACCGCATCGCCAGGTCCGGCTCCGCCGGCCAACTGCCGATGACGACGCCCGGCGTGGCCAGGCCGCGGGCGGCCAGGGCCTCGGCGGTCAGCGCACAGGAGTTGAGGGTGCCCAGCCCGGCCGGGGCCACCACCAGCACCGGCGCGCCCAGCAGCCGCGCCGCGTCCGCGAGCGTGCCGCCCTCGGCGTCGAACCGTACGAGCAGCCCGCCCGCGCCCTCGACGAGCACGAGGTCGTGCTCGGCGGCCAGCTTCGCCGCGGCCTCGGCGACGGCGGCCGGCGAGACGAACGGCATCCCGGCCCGGCGCGCGGCCGTGTCGGGGGCCAACGGCTCCGGGTAGCGGGCCAGTTCGGCCCCCGTCACCGGCCCCGCCAGCCGCTCGACCTCCGCCACGTCCCCGGGCTCGCCCGGAGCCACGCCGGTCTGCGCGGGCTTGAGCACCGCGACGGACCGCCCGGCGGCCAGTGCCGCCGCCGCGACCGCCGCGGTCACCGCCGTCTTACCGATCTCCGTGCCCGTACCGGACACGACGAGGACGCCCATGTCAGCCTTCAGCCTTCCCGTGCGGCCGCGCACACCGCGCGACCGATCCGCGCCACGTCCTCGTCCGTCGAGACGTACGGCGGCATCGTGTACACCAGATCGCGGAACGGGCGCAGCCAGACGCCCTCCCGCACGGCGGCCCGGGTGGCCGCCGCCATGTCGACCTCGTGGTCGAGCTGGACGACGCCGATCGCCCCGAGGACCCGTACGTCCCGGACGCCCGGCAGCGCGGCGGCCGGGGCGAGCCCCTCGCGCAGCCCCGCCCCGATCCGCTTGACCTCGCCCGCCCAGTCGCTGCCGAGCAGCAGGTCGATCGAGGCCAGGGCCACCGAGGCGGCCAGCGGGTTGCCCATGAACGTCGGCCCGTGCGCGAGCACCGGCACCTCGCCCCGCGAGATCCCGTCGGCCACCCGCGAGGTGCACAGGGTCGCGGCCATCGTCAGGTAGCCGCCCGTCAACGCCTTGCCCAGACACAGCACGTCGGGCGTGACGCCCGCGTGGTCCGCCGCGAACATCGCGCCGGTGCGGCCGAAGCCGGTGGCGATCTCGTCGAGGACGAGCAGGACGCCGTACTCGTCGCACAGCTCCCGCAGCACCCGCAGGTAGCCGGGGGAGTGGAAGCGCATGCCGCCGGCGCCCTGCACCACCGGCTCCACGATCACCGCGGCCAGCTCGTCCGCGTGCGCGGCGACCAGGGAGCGCAGGTGGGCCACGTACTCCGGGTCCGGCTCGGCGTCGAAGCCGGCGGGCGGGACGTCGGCGAACACCTGCTTCGGCAGGTGGCCCTGCCACAGCTCGTGCATGCCGCCCTCGGGGTCGCACACGGCCATCGGCTGCCACGTGTCGCCGTGGTAGCCACCGCGCCAGGTCAGCAGCCTGGTCTTGCCCGTGTACCCCAGCGAACGCCAGTACTGCAGGCACATCTTGACCGCGACCTCGACCGAGACCGAGCCCGAGTCGCACAGGAAGACGTGCTCCAGCCCCTCGGGGGTGATCTCCACCAGCTTCGCCGCGAGCCGCACGGCGGGCTCGTGCGTGAGCCCCCCGAACATCACGTGGCTCATCCGGTCGAGCTGGCCGCGCACCGCCTCGTTGAGCACCGGGTGGTTGTAGCCGTGGACGGCCGACCACCAGGAGGACATGCCGTCGACCAACTCGTCGTGGCCCTCGGCCGGCTCGGCCAGCCGCAGCCGGACGCCGGACGCCGAGGAGACCACCAGCGGCTCCTGGCGGCCGGGCATCGGACCGTACGGGTGCCACACGTGCTGCCGGTCGAGCGCCCGCAGGTCGGCGGGGGACAGGGAGCCGGGTCCGCCGGACCGCGGGCCCGCTCCGGCGGACCCGGGCCCGGCGGCCCCGTACAGCGGGTCAGGCATTCGGCGCGAGGTCCGTGCCGGCACCGCGGCGGCGCACGGCGACCAGCTCCGGCCGCACCTCGCCGGGCGCGGCCTGCGTCGGCTGCTCCTGCTCGTCGGCCTCGGCCGCCGGGGCCTCGGCGACCTCGGCCGCCGGCTCCTCGTGCGCGCCGCAGCCACCGCAGCCGGAACCGCAGCCGGCCGCCGCGCCGTCCTGCGGACCGCACAGCGAGGCGCCCCCGCCGTGCGAGCCGCAGCCGCCGCCGGCGCGGGCCTCGGAGCGGTGCGTGGGCAGCGTCGTGGTGTCCGCGCCCTCCACCGTGAACCCGGCGTCCGCGATCATGTCGAGGTCGGCCTGACCGGCCTGGCCCTCACTGGTGAGGTAGTCGCCGAGGAAGATCGAGTTGGCCAGCTCCAGGGCCAGCGGCTGCAGCGTGCGCAGGTGCACCTCGCGGCCGCCGGCGAGCCGCACCTCGACGTCGGGGCAGACGAAGCGGACCATCGCCAGGATCCGCAGCGCGCGCTGGGGGGTGAGGTTCCACTCCTTCGCCAGCGGCGTGCCCTCGAAGGGGATGAGGAAGTTGACCGGCACCGAGTCCGGGTCCAGGGAGCGCAGCGAGAACACGACGTCGACCAGGTCCTCGTCGCTCTCGCCCATGCCCGCGATCAGACCGGAGCAGGCGGACAGGCCGGCGGCGTGCGCCTTGTTCACCGTGTCGACCCGGTCCTGGTAGGTGTGGGTCGAGGTGATCTGCCCGTACGTGCCCTCGGACGTGTTCAGGTTGTGGTTGTAGGCGTCGGCACCCGCCTCGCGCAGCCGCTCCGCCTGGCCGTCCGACAGGAGGCCGAGGCAGGCGCAGACCTCGATGCCCTCGTTCTCCTCCTTGATGGCCTCGATGGTCTTGGACACCCGGTCGACGTCGCGGTCCGTCGGACCGCGCCCGCTCGCCACCAGGCACACGCGCTTGGCGCCGCCGGCCACGCCCGCCGCGGCCGCCTTGGACGCGTCCTCCGGCTTCAGCCACGTGTACTTGAGGATCTCCGCCTTGGAGCCCAGCCGCTGCGAGCAGTACGAGCAGTCCTCGGGGCACAGCCCGGACTTCAGGTTGACCAGGTAGTTGAGCTTCACTCGACGGCCGAACCACTTGCGCCGCACCTTGCCGGCCGCGGCCACCACGTCGAGCAGGTCGTCGTCGGACGTCGCCAGCACGGCGAGCGCCTCTTCACGGGTCGGCAGCTCGCGCCGCAGCCCCTTGTCCACCAGGGTGTTCAGCAGGTCCATAGGCGTGATCCTGTCTCACGCCCCGGCCCTCGGCCAAGGAGAGAAGCTACAAGAAGAGTCGAAGCCGGTGTGGGCATCACCACACCAGTCCTGTGACGGACGGGGACTAGGGTCTGTGGACAGCCCACAAAGACGAGGACGGTGGCCGATGCCCGAGGACGTGTTCGCCTGGATCGACGGGGCCGCCGCCGCCCGTGAGCGGGCCGGGCTGGTCCGCACCCTGCGGCCGCGCCCGGCGGAGTCGGACCTGCTGGACCTCGCGAGCAACGACTACCTGGGCCTGGCCCGCCACCCCGAGACGGTCGAGGCGGCCGCCGAGGCCGCCCGCCGTTGGGGCGGCGGCGCGACCGGCTCCCGGCTCGTCACCGGCAGCACGGCGCTGCACGCCGAGCTGGAGCGCGAGCTCGCCGACTTCTGCGGCTTCGAGGCGGCGCTCGTCCTGTCCTCCGGGTACGCCGCGAACCTCGCCGCCGTCACCGCGCTGACCGGCCGCGGTTCCCTGGTCGTCTCCGACGCCGGCAACCACGCCTCCATCGTCGACGGCTGCCGGCTCTCGCGCGCCGAGGTGGCGGTCGTACCGCACGCCGACCCCGAGACCGCGCGCAAGACCCTCGCCGCGTACGACGGCGACCGGAAGGTCCTCGTCACCGACTCGGTCTTCTCCGTCGACGGCGACGCCGCCCCGCTGGCCGGCTACGCGGCGGCCTGCCGCGCCGAGGGCGCGGCGCTGGTCGTCGACGACGCGCACGGGCTCGGCGTGCTGGGCGAGGGCGGCCGCGGCGCGCTGCACGCCGCCGGGCTGGCCGGCGACCCGGACGTGGTGGCGACGCTGACCCTCTCGAAGTCCCTGGGCAGCCAGGGCGGCGCGGTACTGGGTCCCGCGAAGGTGATCGAGCACCTGGTGAACGCGGCCCGCAGCTTCATCTTCGACACCGGACTGGCCCCGGCGGCCGTCGGCGCGGCCCTCGGCAGCCTGCGCCTGCTGCGCCGCGAGCCGGCCCGCGCCGAGCGGGCCCGCGAGGTGGCCGGGGCGCTGTACGAGCGGCTGACGGCGGCCGGCCTGACGGCGGCGCGGCCCGACGCGGCCGTGGTGTCGGTGCGGGCGCCCTCGCCGGCGGCGGCGCTGCAGTGGGCGGCCGACTGCCGCGGGGCGGGGCTGTCGGTGGGCTGCTTCCGCCCGCCGTCGGTGCCGGACGGCATCTCGCGGCTGCGGCTGACGGCGCGCGGCGACCTGACGGAGGCCGAGATCACGCGCGCGGTCGACACGATCCTGCGGACCGCGCCGACCGCGGGCTGAGACGGTCGGCCCGCCGGTTCCGGGGGAGAGGGGGTCAGCCCTCGGAACCGGGCAGGTCCGCCCGTACGTACGACAGGAAGCCCTGCCAGGCCGTGTCCGTGAACACGAGGGCGGGCCCTTCGACCCGCTTCGAGTCACGGACGGCCAGCAGCGTGCGGCCGAGCTCGGCGGCCTCCACGCAGTTGTTCATCCCGGTGCTGCGGCTGCTGCGCCGCCAGGTCGCTCTGTTCAGAAGTCCGCTCGGGGGTCGGGGGTTTGCGGACATGGGGGTGTGCCTCCTTACGCGCCGTCAGCGATCGCGCTGATGAGATCCGACGAGTCCTGGGGCGGGAGGGCGTGCGCCTGAATCGTGCGGAAGGCGGCGCTGTACGCCTCGAGGTCTTCTTTCCGCTCCAGATAGAGGCTACTCGTCAAATGGTCGAGAACAACCACGTCCAGATCGGCGATGTTCGGAAATGAGAAAATAACGAAAGGCCCGGTGAGGCCGAGATGGCCTCCCACACTGAACGGCAGTACCTGGAGCCGGACTTGGGGCAACTCCGCGACCGCCGTCAGGTGCCGCAGCTGCTCCGCCATCACCTCCGGACCGCCGATCTGCCGCCGCAGGACGGCCTCGTCGAGCACCGCACTCAGCTGGAGCGGCGGATCCGCGCGCAGCACCGACTGCCGGGCCAGCCGTACGTCGACCAGCGCGTCCACCTTCGGCTCCGGCATCCCCCCGAGCGCCGCCCGGGTCACCGCCCGTGCGTACGCGGGGGTCTGGAGCAGCCCGGGCACCACCGACAGCTCCACCGTCCGGGCCGCGCTCGCGGAGGCCTCCAGGCTGATGAAGTCCCGGTACTCCTGGGGCAGCAGGCCCCGGTACTCGTGCCACCACTGCCGCGCCTGGCCGGTGTCGCCCGCCGAGACGGCCAGCGCCTCCAGCAGTGCGCGCTCCCGGGCGTCGGACACGCCGTAGGCGTCCAGGAGGAGCCGGACGTCCTCCGGTTTCACGCCACTTCGACCCGTCTCGATGCGGCTGATTTTCGACTGGTGCCACCCGAGCAGCTGGGCTGCTTCCCCGCTGGTGAACCCGCAGCGGTCGCGCAGCGCGCGCAGTTCCTCGCCCAGCTTGCGGCGGCGCACCGCGGGACCGTGCTGCATGCCGGCCTCCTTCCACCGGCGCACCCGCGCCAGTCCTACGCCCAAATACGGTCTTCCGTAGCAGAGTTCACCGCTTTGAGCGACAGATATATGCATATCTTGGTGGAACGCCAGCGTCGGCGCCGCCATGAGTGGCAGTCTGGCGCGGAGCACAGATCCGGGACCGTCCTCGAGGTCATCCGCTACGAGTCGGAGTCCGGCCCCGGTGGGAAAGGGACAGTGTCGCCATGGCAGACCACCAGGAAGCATCCGTCACTCTGCCGAGCGATCCCGCCTCGGTGTCCGCGGCCCGCCGCTACGTCGCGGACGTGCTGTCCGAATGGGGCCTGCCCGAGGACGCCGGCCAGGCCGACAGCGTCCGGCTGATCGTCTCCGAACTCGCCACCAACGCCGTGCAGCACACCTTCGGCCGGTCCCCGGTGTTCACGGTGGACATGCGGCTGGAGCGTGACGAGCTGCTGCGGATCGGGGTGACCGACAGTCACCCGCGCTGGCCCCGACGCCTGCCGGCCGCCGTCCAGCAGGACAACGGCCGGGGCATGGTGATCATCCGCTGGCTCACGGCGGAGGCGGGCGGCCGGTTGTCGGTGAGCCCGACCGCCGACGGGGGCAAGACGGTGTGGATCGTGCTGCCGTGGACGGCGGCCGCGGCCCCCGCCCCCGCCGAACGGACCTGCTGACGCGGCGTCGGGGCGCTCAGACCAGTCCGCGCTCGACGGCACTGCGCTCCACGCAGAACTCGTTGCCCTCCGGGTCGGACATGACCACCCAGCCCATGCCCTCCGAGGTCCTGCGGTCGTCCTCGATCCGGGCCCCGAGCTCGAGGAGCCGCGCCACCTCCTCGTCCCGGGTGCCGGTGGGCGGCTGGATGTCGAGGTGGACGCGGTTCTTGCCGGACTTCTCCTCGGGCACCTGGCAGAACAGGATTCCCGGCGCTCCTGGCTGCTGCGGGTCGAGCAGCACCTCCGGGTCGCCCTTCTCGGTCGGGTCGAGGGCGTAGCCGGTGACGGCGGCCCAGAACTCGGCGAGCCGGTAGGGGTCGCGGGCGTCGAAGTTGATGTGCCGGACGGGGTTGAGAAAGGACACGGCTCTCCTCGGTGGCGGATCCCGGCCCGGTGCGCCGGGATCCGCCAACCTACCCGCGTACACCCCGTGGGGGGCGGTGATTTCAGCGCACGCGGCCGTACCACACGCTGTTCGTCCAGATCTTCTCGAGGCGGACCGTGGAGCCCGTCTTCGGCGAGTGCCAGATCCGGTTCGCGCCGGCGTAGATGCCCACGTGGTAGACGGACGAGCCGTAGTGGAAGAACACCAGGTCCCCGGGCCGGCGGGAGCCCGCGGAGACGTGCGAGGTGCGGTTGTACTGCTGGGCCGCCGTGCGGGGCAGCGACTTGCCGGCCTTCTTGAAGGAGTAGAGGGTCAGGCCCGAGCAGTCGAACCGGTGCGGCCCGACCGCCCCCCACTGGTACGGGGCGCCCCTCTTCGATGCGGCCACCTGGAGCGCCTTGGTGCCGGGCGTCGCCGCGGCGGCCTCGCCCTGGGCGCCGGGGGCGAGGAGCGTGGCCCCGGCCACGGCGAGCGCGAGGGCCGAGGTGACCCCGGCTCGGGACAGCACGGACGGGACGTTCGTGAGCGCGGACATGCGCAACCCTTCGTCAGCCGCCTGTGAAGGATGACCTGTCGGGTTCGGGCGGCGAAGTTCGCCCGGCCGCAGAACGCCCCGTCCCCATGTGCGGGACGGGACGACGTACGGCTTCACCCCAAGGGCCGGCAACGGACCTGACGGTCCGCCGACCCGTACTGCTGGGTCCTCCACTCCTGCCGATGCATTCCTGTCGACCAGTCATCCGGGTGAGGCGGCAGGACTCGGCGTCCGCCCGGACCGCCCCGCCGTGGTGGCGGGGGCTTGTCGTCGACAGGGATCCTCACCCAGGAATTGCCCGAAAACCGCATCGAATCGGCGATATGTGAGACTCGTCACGTATGCCGGAATTGTGGTTTCCGGCTCCGGTTCCGGCCGTTCAGGTGACAAGGACGCATGCTCTGACCTGCGCGGTTGCGGTCTGCGCCGGTCTGTCCGGTACTGCGTCAAGAATGCATAAGTGGAGGGCGCCCGTTCGGGTGACTCTGGCCGGAACGTCGATGCTTCGTCAGGTCGCGAGGCGTACTGGCATGGCTACGCTGGGTGTTCATGGCCCGCTCGTGCAACACCCGCATGCGGCCGCCGGTCCACGCGGCGGCCCGCGTCCGAACCGTGCGACCGCCCGAAACGTGGGGTAACACGACGGAAAAGCGCGAGCCCTACGCTGCGGGGCCCGGTCCGTGTCCCCGGCTGGCGCAAAGCGGTAGTCATCGAAGGGCCAAAAAGAGCTCTGCGAGCGGCAAGTCATCACCAGCAGTTGGCAAGGGAAGGTCAACAGGTTGTTGACCGCGGATATGGTCCGGTTCGCTCCGCACTTGATCATCCGTAACCGCAGTGAGGTGACCCCCCGTGCAACTGACACCGCACGAACAAGAGCGGCTTCTCATCCACGTCGCCGCCGACGTGGCCGAGAAGCGGAGGGCCCGCGGCCTGCGGCTCAACCACCCCGAGGCGATCGCCCTCATCACCTCGCACATCCTCGAAGGCGCCCGCGACGGCCGCACGGTGGCCGAGCTCATGGCCTCCGGGCGCAAGATCCTCACCCGTGACGACGTCATGGAGGGCATCCCCGAGATGATCCACGACGTCCAGGTCGAGGCCACCTTCCCCGACGGCACCAAGCTCGTCACCGTCCACGACCCGATCGTCTGAGGGGGCCCGACGTGATTCCCGGCGAGATCCTCCACGCGGACGGGCCCGTGACCCTCAACGCGGGCCGCCCCATCACCCGTCTGACCGTGCTGAACGCCGCCGACCGCCCCGTACAGGTCGGCTCCCACTACCACTTCGCCGAGGTCAACCCCGGTCTGGACCTCGACCGCGCGGCCGCCCGCGGCCGGCGCCTGAACATCGCCGCCGGCACCGCCGTCCGCTTCGAGCCCGGCATCCCGGTCGAGGTCGAGCTCGTACCACTGGCGGGCCTGCGCACGGTGCCCGGACTGCGTGGCGAGACGGGCGGTGCCCTCGATGGCTGAGCTCACCCGACAGGCCTACGCCGCCCTGTTCGGCCCCACCACCGGCGACCGGATCCGGCTGGCCGACACCGACCTGCTCGTCGAGATCGAGGAGGACCGCAGCGGCGGACCGGGACTCGCGGGCGACGAGGCCGTCTTCGGCGGCGGCAAGGTGATCCGCGAGTCCATGGGGCAGGCCCGCACCACCCGCGCCGAGGGCGCCCCCGACACCGTCATCACCGGCGTGGTGATCCTCGACCACTGGGGCATCGTCAAGGCCGACCTCGGCATCCGCGACGGCCGGATCACCGGGATCGGCAAGGCCGGCAACCCCGACACCATGGACGGGGTGCACCCCGACCTCGTCATCGGCCCCGAGACGGAGGTCATCGCCGGCAACGGCAAGATCCTCACCGCCGGCGCCATCGACGCGCACGTGCACTTCATCGCGCCGACGATCCTGGACGAGGCCCTCGCCTCCGGCATCACCACCCTCGTCGGCGGCGGCACCGGCCCCGCCGAGGGCTCCAAGGCCACCACCGTCACCCCCGGGCCCTGGCACACGGCCCGGATGTTCGCCGCGCTGGACGCCCACCCCGTCAACATCGGCCTGCTGGGCAAGGGCAACACCATGTCCGCCGAGGCCATGCACTCCCAACTGCGCGGCGGAGCCCTCGGCTTCAAGATCCACGAGGACTGGGGCGCCACCCCGGCCGTCATCGACGCCTGCCTGCGGGTGTGCGAGGAGACCGGGGCCCAGGTCGCCGTCCACACCGACACCCTCAACGAGGCCGGGTTCGTGGGGGACACCCTCGCCGCCATCGCGGGTCGCACCATCCACGCGTACCACACCGAGGGCGCCGGCGGCGGGCACGCGCCCGACATCATCACCGTGGTCTCCGAGCCGAACGTCCTGCCCAGCTCGACGAACCCGACCCGGCCGCACACCGTCAACACCGTCGAGGAGCACCTCGACATGCTGATGGTCTGCCACCACCTCAACCCGGCCGTCCCCGAGGACCTCGCCTTCGCCGAGTCCCGGATCCGGCCCTCCACGATCGCCGCCGAGGACGTCCTCCACGACCTCGGCGCCATCTCGATCATCTCCTCCGACTCCCAGGCCATGGGCCGGGTCGGCGAGGTCGTACTGCGCACCTGGCAGACCGCGCACACCATGAAGCGGCGCCGGGGCGCCCTGCCCGGAGACGGCCGCGCCGACAACCACCGGGCCCGCCGCTACGTCGCCAAGTACACGATCAACCCGGCCGTCGCCCAGGGCCTGGCCCGCGAGATCGGCTCCGTCGAGACCGGCAAGCTCGCCGACCTCGTCCTGTGGGAGCCCGCGTTCTTCGGCGTGAAGCCCCAACTCGTCATCAAGGGGGGCCAGATCGCGTACGCGCAGATGGGTGACGCCAACGCCTCCATCCCCACCCCGCAGCCGGTGCTGCCCCGTCCCATGTACGGAGCCCTCGGCCGTGCCCCGGGCCTGAACTCGGTCAACTTCACCTCCCGGGCCGCCCTGGACGCCGGACTGCCCGAACGGCTCGGTCTCGGGAAGGAGTTCGTCGCCATCGAGGACACCCGTCGGGTCACCAAGGCGGACATGCGCGAGAACGACGCCATGCCCCGGGTCGAGGTGGACGCCGACACGTTCACCGTGACCATCGACGGCGAGCCGGTCGAGCCGGCACCCGCCGTCGAACTGCCCATGGCCCAGCGGTACTTCCTCTTCTGACGGCACCCATGGACACGGACACGGACACGGACACCACACCCACCGGCGGCGGCCGGGCCGCGCTGCTCGTCCTGGCCGACGGCCGGTTCCCGGCCGGCGGCCACGCCCACTCCGGCGGCGCCGAGGCGGCCGTCAAGGCCGGCCGCATCACGGACGCCGCCTCCTTGCAGGAGTTCTGCCGGGGCCGGCTGCACACCGCGGGACTGGTCGCCGCCGCCTTCGCGGCGGCGGCCGCCGCCGGCCACGACCCGGCGGACCTCGACGCCGCGGCCGACGCCCGCACCCCCGCGCCCGCCCTGCGCACCGCCGCCCGGCGGCTGGGCCGTCAGCTCACCCGGGCGGCGCGGTCCGTGTGGCCGGGCGACCCGGGGCTGGCGGCGCTGTCCGCCGCGTTCCCGCGCGGCGCCCACCAGCCCGTGGCCCTCGGGCTCGCGGCCCGGGCCGCCGGCCTCGGGCCGCTGGACGCCGCGCACGTGGCGGCGTACGAGAGCATCGGCGGGCCGACGACCGCGACCGTACGGCTGCTCGGCCTCGACCCCTTCGAGGCCACGGCGGTGCTCGCCCGGCTCGCCCCCGAGCTGGACGCGGTCGCGGAGCGCGCCGCCGCCGCGGCCGCACGCGCCCGTACGGAAGGGACCGGGGCGCTGCCCGCGGCGGCCTCGCCGCTGCTCGAGATCGGGGCCCAGGCGCACGCCGCCTGGCCGGTCCGGCTGTTCGCCTCCTGAGCCGCGGGGCACCGTCGTCCCGCTCCCTCTTCTTCTTCCTCTTCTTCCTCCTTCCCCCCGTCCGCCCCTGGAGGGCCCCATGCACCTCGACCACCCGGTCGTCTACCCCCAGCGCCACACCCACGGTGCCCCCGAGACCCGTCCCGACGGCCGCCGCCGCGCGCTGCGCATCGGGCTCGGCGGCCCCGTCGGCTCCGGCAAGACGGCCACCGTGGCCGCACTGTGCCGGGCGCTGCGGGCGGAGTTCTCCCTCGCCGTGGTCACCAACGACATCTACACGCGCGAGGACGCCGAGTTCCTGCTGCGCGAGGCCGTGCTGCCGCCCGAGCGGATCGCCGCCGTGGAGACCGGGGCCTGCCCGCACACCGCGATCCGCGACGACATCTCCGCCAACCTGGAGGCCGTCGAGGACCTGGAGGACACTGTCGGCCCGCTGGACCTGGTGCTGGTCGAGTCGGGCGGCGACAACCTCACCGCCACGTTCTCCAGGGGCCTGGTCGACGCCCAGATCTTCGTGATCGACGTGGCGGGCGGCGACGACATCCCGCGCAAGGGCGGGCCCGGGGTCACCACCGCGGACCTGTTGGTGGTCAACAAGACCGACCTCGCCCCGTACGTCGGTTCCGACCTCGACCGGATGGCCCGCGACGCGGCCGCCCAGCGCGGCGAACTCCCCGTCGCCTTCACCTCCCTGGCCGCCGAGGGCGGCGTCGCGCCCGTCGCGGGCTGGGTCCGCGAGCGGCTGGCCGCCTGGGCGGGCGTACCGGCATGACGGCCCCCGCCGCCGTACCGGCTCCCGCCGCCGGGCCCGCCCCCACTGCCCTACCGGCCCCCGCCGCCGGGCCGGCGGCCCCCCACGGGTACGGCGTGTCCGCGACCGCCCGGATCCGCGCCGTCCCCGACGGCCGGGGCGGTACCGCCCTGCCGCTGCTCGCCGGCGAGGGCCCGCTCGCGCTCCGGCGCACCCGCGGTCCCGCCACCGGCGCACAGGTCACCCTGGTCGGCGCCATGAGCGCACCGCTGGGCGGCGACCGGCTCGCGGTGGAGGCGGAGGTGGCCGTCGGAGCCGCCCTGACCGTCACCTCCGCCGCCGCCACCATCGCGTTGCCGGGCCGGGACGGTGCCCCCGCCCGGTACGACGTACGCCTGACCGCCGAGGAGGGCGCCGAGCTGCGCTGGCTCCCGGAGCCCCTCATCTGTGCCCGCGGCAGCCGGCTGCGCACCCGCACCGTCGCCGAACTCGCGCCCACGGCCCGCCTCCTGCTGCGCGAGGAGCAGGTGTTGGGGCGGGCGGCCGAGGAACCGGGCCTGCTCACCAGCCGGCTCCGCGTCACCCGGGCCGGGCGGCCGCTGCTGGACCAGGAGCTGTCCTGCGGGCCGGGGGCGGCCGCCGGCTGGGACGGTCCCGCGGTGCTCGGCGGACACCGGGCGGTCGGTCAACTCCTGGTCGTGGACCCCCGGTTCGAGGCCGACCCGGTGGCGCCCCGGATGCTGGGGGAGTACGCGGCCGTGACCCCGCTGGCCGGGCCCGCGGTGCTCGTCACGGTGCTCGCGCCCGACGGGCTGCGGCTGCGGGTCCTGCTCGACGAAGCCCGCCGTGCGTACGGTTGGTGAACTCTGACCGGATTCTGTACCGCTGAGCGGTACAGACCGATCCGGTTATCGGGTTGGTAAAGAAGCGGTCAGCACTCTGTTGTCAGGTACCCCGCAGACGAAAGGATCCCCCAGCAGTCTGTTCGAACACGGCCCACTCCGGCCGCACATGACGCAGGGGGAATACCACGTGATACGCACAGCGGTGCTCGGCAGCGCGGGCACTCTGATGGCGGGCACGCTCATCGCGGGCGCCTTCGTCGCCCCGTCGGCCGCCGCGGCCGACACCCAGACCGGCAGCAGCACCACCGTCTCCGCCGCCCGCGGCGCGGCCATCGCGGCCGCCCGCGCCGGCCGCAAGGGCATCACCTGGAAGGACTGCCCCGCCGCCTGGGGCTTCGCAGCTCCGATCCAGTGTGGCTGGGTGAAGGTCCCGCTCGACTACACCAAGCCGTACGGCAAGCAGATCGACATCGCCGTCGACCGCGCGCTCAGCACCGGCACCAAGGCCGAGCGCCAGGGCGCCCTCGTCTACAACCCGGGCGGCCCGGGCGGCTCCGGCATGCGCTTCCCGCTCCGCGTGGTCAACAAGGCGCCGCTGTGGGTCAACACCTCCAAGGCGTACGACTTCGTCGGCTTCGACCCGCGCGGTGTGGGCCACTCGACCCCGATCTCCTGCATCGACCCGCAGAAGTTCGTGGCCGGCCCGAAGAAGGACCCGGTCCCGGACAACGCGGCCGACAAGCGCTACCAGCGCAAGCTCGCCGCCGACTACGCGGACGGCTGTAAGAAGCGCAGCGGCTGGATGCTGCCGCACATGACCACGCCGAACACCGTGCGCGACATCGACGTGATCCGCGCCGCCCTGCACGAGAAGAAGCTCAACTACCTGGGCGTCTCCTACGGCACCTACATCGGCGCCGTCTACGCCGAGCTCTTCCCGACGCACGTGCGCCGCATGATCGTCGACTCCGTGGTCAACCCGTCCAAGGAGAAGATCTGGTACCAGGCCAACCTGGACCAGGACGTCGCCTTCCAGATGCGCTGGAACGACTGGAAGAAGTGGGTCGCCAAGAACGACGCCCACTTCCACCTGGGCAACACCCCGGCCAAGGTCGAGGCCCAGTGGCTGAAGCTGCGCGCCGCCGCCAAGAAGGCCCCCCTCGGTGGCAAGGTCGGCCCGGCCGAGCTCATCAACTTCTTCCAGAGCGCCCCGTACTACGACTCCGCCTGGCTGCCGGTCACCCAGACCTGGGCCGACTACGTCGCGGGCAACACCCAGGGGCTGATCGACGCCGCCTCCCCCGACATGTCGGACACCGCGGGCAACATCTCCGCGGAGAACGGCAACGCCGTCTACACCGCCGTCGAGTGCGCGGACGCCAAGTGGCCCACCAGCTGGGCCCGCTGGGACCGTGACAACACCCGGCTGCACAAGGACTACCCGTTCATGACCTGGGCGAACGCCTGGATGAACCTGCCGTGCGCCACCTGGGGTGCCAAGCAGTCCAACCCGGTCGAGGTCCGCGTCAACCGCGGCCAGGGCCTGCCCTCGGTCCTGATCGTCCAGTCCACCCGTGACGCCGCCACCCCGTACGACGGTGCCGTCTCGCTGCACAACCGCCTCTACGGCTCGCGCCTGATCACGGAGAAGGGCGCCGGCTCGCACGGCGTCACCGGCCTGGTCAACCCCTGCATCAACAACCGCGTCGACGCGTACCTGCTGCGCGGCAAGATCGACGCCCGCGACGTGACCTGCGCCGCGCACGCCGCCCCGGTGGTTCCCGCCGCCCCGGCCCGTGCCAAGGTCCAGGACGTCCTCGCGGACCTGCCCGCCGTGAAGTAACACCCGCGGTCGGTACCTCTTGAGGAAGGCTCAGCGCGTCCTGCGCTGGGCCTTCCTCGCTTCCTCCGCCTCGGTCTTGACCTCGGCCGCGTACCGGTCGACGTACTCCTGCCCGGACAGCGCCATGATCGCGTACATGATCTCGTCGGTGACGGCCCGCAGCACCGCCTTCTCGCCTTCCATCCCGGCGTACCGAGAGAAGTCCAGCGGGGCGCCGAAGCGGATCGTGATCCGCTTCGGGCGCGGCAGCCGCTGGCCCGGCGGCTGCGCCTCGAAGGTGCCGACCATCGCGCACGGCACCACCGGAACCCCGGCCGTCAGCGCCATCGCGGCCACACCCACCTTGCCCTTGTAGAGGCGGCCGTCGTGCGAGCGGGTGCCCTCCGGGTAGATCCCCAGCAGCTCGCCCTTGGCCAGCACGCCCAGCCCCTCGCGGATCGCCGCCTGCCCGGCGGCCTTGCCGGAGCGGTCCACCGGGATCTGCCCGGCGCTGCGGAAGAACGCCGCGGTGAGCCGTCCCCTGGGCCCGGTGCCCGTGAAGTACTCGGCCTTCGCCAGGAACGTGATCCGACGCCGGAGGATCGCCGGCATCAGGAAGTGGTCCGAGAACGACAGGTGGTTGCCCGCCACGATCGCGGGCCCCTCGGCCGGCACGTGCTCCAGCCCCTCGATCCGCGGCCGGAACAGCAGCCTCAGCAGCGGTCCCAGCAGTACGTGCTTGAGCAGGTGGTAGAACACGACCGACCCCCTTCGCGCCCCGACGACGGCCCGGTCATTGTGACAGCGCCCCGGCCGGTCGGACACGGGGCGCGGCGGGCGTGCCGGGGCGGCGGGTCAGGTGTTGCGCGAGGCGGCGACGCCCGCCGTGAGGACGCACACGACCACCCAGCCGAACCAGAGCCAGCCGTTGCTGCCGAGGGCCGCCGAGTACGCGGAGACCACCACCAGCAGGCCGACGCAGAGAACGGCCATCCACTTCATCGAACCGCTCATGCCCCCATGGTCGCGCCTACGGGGCGGAACGCGCTACCTGCGGGCGGGTTCAGCGGCCCCGGGTCTGGAGGGAGGCGAGGTAGGCGTTGTACGCCTCCAGCTCGGCGTCCCCGTCGCGGTCGGCCCGGCGGTCGACGCGCTTGGCCGTCCGCTGCTCCGAGCGGTACCACTGGTAGATCAGGGCGATCAGCACCAGGACCGAGGGGATCTCGCTGAAGGCCCAGGCGATGCCGCCGGCCGCGGTCTGGTCGGAGAGGGCGTCGATGCCGAGCGAGGCCGGCGGGTCGGCGTACGTGGAGACCATCGGCTCGGTCGCCATCATCAGGGCGATGCCGAAGAAGGCGTGGAAGGGCATGCCGGCGAACAGCTCCAGCATCCGCATGATGTACCCGGGCCGGTGCGGGCCGGGGTCCACGCCCATGATCGGCCAGAAGAAGACCAGGCCCACCATCAGGAAGTGCACCATCATCGCGATGTGCCCGGCCTTGCTGCCCATCAGGGTGTCGAAGAGCGGCGTGAAGTAGAGGCCGTACAGCGAGGCGATGAACATCGGGATCGTGAACGCCGGGTGGGTGACGACCCGCATGTAGCGGCTGTGCAGCAGCATCAGGAGCAGCTCGCGCGGCCCCTTGCCGCGGCCCCGGCCGGCCGGCGGCAGCGCGCGCAGCGCCAGCGTCATCGGCGCGCCGAGCAGCAGCAGGATCGGCGAGAGCATGCTGATGACCATGTGCTGGATCATGTGCACGCTGAACATGACCATGCCGTAGTCGTTCAGCTGCGTGTTCATCACGAGTGCGATGCTCAGCACGCCCGCGGCCCAGGCGACGGTGCGGCCCGCCGGCCAGGCGTCGCCGCGGCGGCGCAGCCGGAGCACGCCCCAGCCGTACAGGCCGAGGCCCAGCAGGCAGCCGACGAGGAAGAAGGGGTCGGCGGAGAACTCCAGGCCCCGCCCCAGCGTGAACGGCGGGAGGTCCATGGGCATGCCGTCCATGCCGTGCCCGCTGTGATCCATGTCCTCGTCGTCCTCGTCCCTGGGATGGTGCCGGTACTGCCCCCCCCACACTAGACCCGCCCCCGGAGGCCGAAGTCTCCGGGGGCGGGTCTGTCCGGGTTGATCACGTCACAGTACGGTCTGCCCCGTCGTGACGGGCCGTTCGGGGACGTCCGGGGACGTCCGGGCGGGCCGTCAGAGGACGGTCTCGGCCTCGGCGTAGCGGTCCGTCGGGACGGTCTTGAGGGTCTCCACGGCGCTGCCCAGCGGCACCATCGTGACGTCGGTGCCGCGCAGCGCGGTCATCATGCCGAACTCGCCCCGGTGCGCCGCCTCCACCGCGTGCCAGCCGAACCGGGTCGCCAGCACCCGGTCGTACGCGGTCGGGGTGCCGCCGCGCTGGACGTGGCCCAGGATGACCGGACGCGCCTCCTTGCCCAGGCGCTTCTCCAGCTCCACCGCGAGGACGTTGCCGATGCCGGCGAACTTCTCGTGGCCGTAGATGTCGGTGCCCCGGCCCTCGAACTCCATCGTGCCCGGCTTCGGCTTGGCGCCCTCGGCCACCACCACGATGGCGAACCGCTTGCCGGCCGCGAAGCGCGCGCCCACGATCTCGGTGAGCTCGGCGATGTCGAAGGGCCGCTCCGGCACCACGATGGCGTGCGCGCCGGCCGCCATGCCCGAGTGCAAGGCGATCCATCCGGTGTGGCGGCCCATCACCTCGACCACCATCACGCGCTGGTGCGACTCGGCGGTGGTCTTCAGGCGGTCCAGGGCCTCGGTGGCGACCCCGACGGCGGTGTCGAAGCCGAAGGTCACGTCGGTGACGGCGATGTCGTTGTCGATGGTCTTCGGCACGCCGACGATGGGCAGCCCGGCCTGCGAGAGCAGGTGGGCGGCCTTCAGGGTGCCCTCGCCGCCGATCGGGATGATCGCGTCCAGGCCGAGGTCCGCGACGTGGCCGCGGGCCCGCTCCACGCCGTCGCGCAGGTGCGCGGGCTGGACGCGGGAGGAGCCGAGGACGGTGCCGCCGAGGGCGAGGATGCCGCTCACCGAGTCGAGGTCGAGCTTGCGGTAGTCGCACTCCAGCAGCCCCCTCCACCCGTCGTGGAAGCCGATGACCTCGTCGCCGTGGTCGACGACGGCGCGGTGCACGACGGAGCGGATGACGGCGTTCAGACCGGGGCAGTCGCCGCCGGAGGTGAGCACACCAATGCGCATGGCAGGAGAGAACCTTTGCAACGTGGGCCGACGACCGGACCACGTCGTCCGGTTGGATCTGACCGCAACCCTACAAGCGGAAACCCGGTGGACTGAACCATCTTCCACAGGCTCGGCAGGCATCTCGTACGAAAAAACGAGGGCCAGGGCGCCTCTGGGGTGAGGCGCCCTGGCCAGGGCTTTCTTCCGTGCGCGGACCCGCTCAGACGAGCTGTCGGAGGCGCTCAGCCGAGCGCGGCACCCGCTCAGGCGGGGCCGTTCGGCGGGCCCGATCGTTCGAGCGCGGACCCGCTCAGGCGGGCCGCGTCCGACCTTCTCAGGCGGGCTGCGTCGCGGCTGCGATGCGCTCCGCGCGCAGCGCCTCGTACCAGCGGTCCTCGACCGGCGGCAGCGCGTTCACGTCCAGCGCCAGCTTCAGCAGCAGGTCCGCGATCTGGGGGTTGCGGGCCATCACGGGACCGTGCATGTAGGTGCCGAAGACCGTGTCGTTGTACGCGCCCTCGGTGCCGTCTCCGGTGCCGTTGCCGCGGCCGAGGCGCACCCGGGCGAACGGCTTGGCCGTCGGACCCAGGTGCGTGACGCCCTGGTGGTTCTCGAAGCCGGTCAGCTGCGGCAGGTTCAGGTTCGGGTCGATGTCCGCCAGGACGTCGCCCACGCACCGCTCGCCCTCGCCGCGGACCGTCACGACGTCCAGCAGGCCGAGGCCCTCCTGGCGCTGGCCCATGTCGTTGACGAACTCCTGGCCCAGGATCTGGTAGCCGGCGCACACCGAGAAGACGATCGCGCCGTTGGACACCGCCCGGGCCAGACCGCCGTCGCGCACCAGCCGCTCCGCGGCCAGCCGCTGCGGCCGGTCCTCACCGCCGCCGATGAGGTAGATGTCGCCGGAGGTGGGCACCGGCTGGTCGCTGCGCACGTCCAGGCGCTGCACGTCCAGGCCGCGCTGGCGGGCCCGGCGCTCGACGACGAGGGCGTTGCCCTGGTCTCCGTACGTGCTGAGCAGGTCCGGGTAGACCCACACGAGACGCAGGCTGTTGTCGCTCATGCTCGTTGTCCTCAGAAGGTCTCGTGGACTAGTTGCCGACGCGGCGGCGGACGTCCTGGAAGGCGGTGTAGTTCGCGATCAGCTCGATCTGGCCGGGCGGGCACAGCTGCACGGCCTCGTCGAGGGTGTCGCAGACGCGGAAGTCCACGTCGGCGACCTCCAGGCGGACGGCGAGGTCGAGCTTGCGGTCGCCGATCACGAAGATCGGGTGGCCGGCCAGCCGCCCGTAGTCCACGTCCCACAGCCACGAGGTGTCGGTGCCGTCGGCGCCGCGCGCGTTCACCGAGAGGATCACCGGAGCCGGAGCCGGGTCGATCAGGGAAAACGTTTCGAGCCAGCCCGCCGGGTTCTTCGCGAGCAGGAGCCGCACCTGGCGGTTCATGAAGTCCACCACGTCGTACCGGCCGGCCACCGCCTGCACCTGGTACATCCGCTCGAGCGCGACCTGCGGCGGCACGCCGAAGACCGCGGCCACGGCGGCCGAGGTGGCGGCGTTCGACTTGTTCGCGCGCCCCGGCAGCTGGAGGTGGATCGGCCAGGCGCTGCCGTGCGGGTCGAGCACGTGGTCGCCGGACAGGGCCCAGCTGGGCGTCGGGCGGCGGAAGCCGCACTCGCCGCAGAACCAGTCGTCTCCCGGGCGCTGCATCACACCGCCGCAGGAGGGGCACGACCAGGCGTCGTCCTTCCACTCCTGGCCGGCGGCCACCCACACGACGTTCGGCGAGGAGGAGGCGGCCCACACGATGAGCGGGTCGTCGGCGTTGGCCACGACCACGGCCTTGGTGCCCTCCAGGCCCTCCCGCCACTTCTCGGCGAGCATGCGGGTCTCCGCGGCCCGGTCGAGCTGGTCGCGGGAGAGGTTGAGCAGCGCGATCGCCTTCGGGGTGGTGTCCCGGGCCACGCCCGCCAGGTACTTCTCGTCGACCTCGATGACGCCGTACTTGGCCTCCGAGCCGCCCGCCAGGGCGGAGGTGATGCCGGCCGGCATGTTCGCGCCCAGCGCGTTCGACACGACCGGCCCGCTGGCCCGCAGGGCCTCGGCGATCAGACGGGTCGTGGTGGTCTTGCCGTTCGTCGCGGAGACGAGGACGACATCGAGGTGCTGCGCCAGCGCGCTGAGCAGATCGGGGTCGAGCCTGAGGGCGACCTTGCCCCCGATCACCGATCCGCTGCCCCGCCCTGCGGCCCGCGACACCGCCGCCGCGGCCTTGCCCGCCGTCACGGCCAGCTTGGCCCGCGGCGAAAGCGGCTCCGTGTTGCCTGCCATCGTCCCTGCTCCTCCTTGCGTCGGTCCGGGCTCAGCCTATCCAGAACCGGCCTGGGCCCTGACCAGGCGCCCAGGTGGATCCCTCATATATTCGCCCGACGTACCCTTACGGCCATGCGACAGCGCCCGATCCCCGGCAATTCCGGTCTCGTCCGCACCATGACCCTGCTGGGCGACCCGGTGCTCCACGCCCCCTGCGCGGAGGTCACGGAGTTCGGCCCGGACCTCGACCGGCTGGTCGAGGACATGTTCGCGACGATGTACGCGGCCCAGGGCGTGGGCCTCGCCGCCAACCAGGTCGGCGTCGGGCAGCGGGTGTTCGTCTACGACTGCCCGGACGACGAGGACGTCCGGCACGTCGGGCACGTGGTGAACCCACGGCTCGTCGAGGCCGACGGGTACGAGGTCACCGGCCCCGAGGGCTGCCTGTCCCTGCCCGGTCTGGAGGCCGGTACGACCCGGTTCGACCGGGCCGTGGTCGAGGGCGTGGACCGCGAGGGCCGGCCGGTGCGCGTCGAGGGTACCGGGTTCTTCGCGCGCTGCCTGCAGCACGAGTGCGACCACCTCGACGGCACGGTGTACGTCGACCGGCTCGCGGGCCTGAGGCTGCGCCGGGCGAAGCGGGGGATCCGCAAGGCGCCGTGGGGACAGCGGGAGCAGGCGCGCGCCTACACGGCGTAGCCGGCGTACGGGATCAGAAGCCCGGGCCGCCCTCGAGGACGCCCGCGGTGGACAGGTGGCCCCACAGCAGGTCCGTGAGGTCGGTCACCAGCTCCGCGCGGGTGCAGGGGCGCTCGCCCAGCCACCAGTCGCCGGCCGCGTGGAGCATGCCGACGATCCCGTGGCCCCAGACCCGGGCCAGCCGGTCGCCGGCCGGGCCGAGGTCCACGCGCTCGGCGATCACCTGGGCGAGCTCCTCGCCCAGCCGGCGCAGCAGCGGCGCCGAGTGCCGGCCCACGTCGAAGCCGCGGTCGGTGGGCTGGGAGTCCTCGGCGGGGTGCATGAGGAAGCGGTACACCTGCGGGCGGGCCTCGATGGCCGCGAGGTAGGTGTCGAGGGTGGACTCGACGCGGTGCCGGCGGTCGGTCGGGGCGTCCAGCGCGGCCCGCAGCGAGGCGAGCAGCGCGTCCGTGTGCCGGACGGCCAGGGCCTGGTACAGGCCCGCCTTGTCACCGAAGTGGCGGTAGAGGATCGGCTTGGTGATGCCGGCCTCGGCGGCGATGGCGTTCATGGAGGCCTTCGGGCCGTCGCGCAGGACGACCCGGTCGGCGGCCTCCAGCAGCTGGCGGCGCCTGCGGTCGGCGGTGCTCAGCCGCTCGTCCTCGTGGTCGGCCTGGTGGTCGGCCTGCTGCGTGGTCTCCATGACGTGCTCTCTCCCCGCCCGTGCGATTGCGTGACGCAGGCGCAACGTAACACCACGCACACCCCCCGAGCCGAATCGGTGGCAGTGGTTGACATGTCCTACTGACGAGTAACACACTGCCGTTACCGCAGGTAACAAGCCGCGGTTACCGCAAGTAAGGCACTATGCGGACAAGGCTACAGCCGGGAGGGGAACATGGCGGAGTTCACCATGGAGCTCAGTGACGAGCAGAAGGAGGTGCGCGACTGGCTCCACGGCTTCGCCGCCGACGTGATCCGCCCCGCGGCCGCGGAGTGGGACGAGCGCGAGGAGACCCCCTGGCCCGTCATCCAGGAGGCCGCCAAGGTCGGCATCTACTCGCTCGACTTCTACGCCCAGCAGTTCTTCGACCCCACGGGCCTCGGCATCCCGATGGCCATGGAGGAGCTCTTCTGGGGCGACGCCGGCATCGCGCTGTCCATCGTCGGCACCGGCCTGGCCGCCATCGGCGTCGTGGCGAACGGCACCGAGGAGCAGATCGGCACCTGGATCCCCCAGATGTACGGCACCCCGGACGACGTCAAGGTGGCCGCCTTCTGCTCCTCCGAGCCGGACGCGGGCTCCGACGTCGGATCGATGCGCACCCGCGCCGTGTACGACCAGGCGAAGGACGAGTGGGTCCTCAACGGCACCAAGACGTGGGCGACCAACGGCGGCATCGCCAACGTCCACATCGTCGTGGCCGTGGTCGACCCCGGGCTCGGCACCAAGGGCCACGCCTCGTTCATCATCCCGCCGAACACCCCCGGCCTGTCCCAGGGGCAGAAGTTCAAGAAGCACGGCATCCGCGCCTCGCACACCGCCGAGGTCGTGCTCGAGGACGTGCGGGTGCCCGGCTCCTGCCTGCTCGGCGGCAAGGAGAAGCTCGACGAGCGCCTCGCCCGCGCCCGCGAGCGGGCCAAGGCCGGCGGCGAGCGCGTGAAGAACGCCGCGATGGCCACCTTCGAGGCCTCCCGGCCCGCCGTCGGCGCCATGGCCGTGGGCACCGCCCGGGCCGCCTACGAGGTCGCCCTCGACTACGCCAAGACCCGCACCCAGTTCGGCCGCCCGATCATCGACAACCAGGGCATCGCCTTCCAGCTCGCCGACATGCGCACCCAGATCGACGCGGCGCGGCTGCTGGTCTGGCGCGCCTCCTGGATGGCGAGCACCGGCAAGCCGTTCACCTCGGCCGAGGGCTCGATGTCCAAGCTGTACGCGAGCGAGGTCGCCAAGAAGGTCACCGCCCAGGCCGTCCAGATCCTCGGCGGCAACGGCTACACCCGCGAGTACCCGGTCGAGCGGATGCACCGCGACAGCGCCATCTACACGATCTTCGAGGGCACGAGCGAGATCCAGCGGCTGGTGATCGCCCGCACCCTCTCCGGCATGCCGATCCGATAGCCGGAGCCGTACGCCCACGGGGCCGGCCCCCACCGCCCGCAGTGGCGGGACGGGGGCCGGCCCCGCCGCGTCAGCGGGCCTCCCGCAGCAGCCCGGCCAGGGCCCGTGCGAACAGGAACCGGCCCGCCGCGGCCGTCAGCGGGTCCATGGCACGCGGCAGGCCGCGCACCCGCAGCTCCTCCCGCCACCGCACCTCGCTGCCGCCGCGGCCGTCCGGCGCCGGCCGCACCTCGATCTCGGCCCAGCCCGACACCACCCGGCCGTGCTTGACCAGCCGGCAGTGCCCGGGCCGGCCGTCCGCCGGCGGCCGCCAGGCGACCACTTCCATCGGGTCGTCGAAGCCGACCGGCCCCAGGCCCGTGCGGGCCGTGAACCGGGTGCCCACGCGCGTGGGCGGGGCCGTGGCCACCGTCGTACGGGTCAGCGGGACCTGCGCGCCGTGCCGTTCCCAGTCCGTCACTCTGCGCCACGCCTCAAGAAGCGGTACATCGGCGGTGTGCACGATCTGCATAACGGACATGTACTGATCGTAAAACCCCTTCCGGTACCTGAGATGAATGTCGAATATGGGTTCCATCCGGTACCGGCGGTCGGTAATACTTCCGGCCACCGTGGACGGCGGCTCGGACCGGCAACGACCGCCCGGCCCTCCGCCGCCGCAGCGCGAGGAGGTGCGCCATGTTGTGTTCCCACCATCCGATGTGCCCGAGTGCCGACAGCGCCGATCGTGACGCCGCCCGCACCGTGGCCTCCCATCCGGAACAGGGCTGGAGCCTGCTCTGCAACGGCGTGGTGCTCTTCGACGACACCGGTGAACAACTTCCCGACGGGCGCGTGGTCGAGCCGCGCCGCCCCGTCCTGCTCCGAGCCTGAACAGGGGGAGACCATGCGCCAGACCCTGATCCGCAAGCCCGCCCCGCGCCCCGCGCCCCGCGACCTGGACCTGCGTACGCCGTCGGGCAGAACCCTCCCGTACTGACGGGAGCCCGCTGCCGGGGGAGCCCGCGCCCGAGGGGCGCGGGCTCGACCCGAGGGGACCGGCCTACCGGTCCGGAGACCGTACCCACGGAGCGAAACGCTGACCGGGTACCGCGTCCTCGCGCCAGTAGCGCAGGACGTTCTCCTGCACGATGTCGAGTCTCGCTGCGGCGACGAGGCACGAGACCGGCTCCCGACCGCCCGCGTCGGCCTCGAAGGCGACCACGACGGGCGGCTCCTCGCCGAGCTGGCGGGTGATCCTCAGGAGCTCGTCCGCCGTCGGCGCGCGGAAGGCCGGATCGTAGAACACGGACGGGCAGCTGACGAACATCGCATCGACGAAGACCAGCTCCAGGCCGTGGTGGTACGCCAGGTCGTACCCGGCGGCGAGCGTGAGCCCTCCGGCGTTCCAGACGACGACGTCCCAGTCCCACCAGGACCCCTCGGGGAGCCGGATCGCGGCGTGCGCTCCTTCGGTGTCCACCCGCGGCCTCCCGTCCCGTTCGAACAGATCGACAGGCTACACAGCGGCCGTGGAGTGCGGCTCCACGAACGGGGGACCCGAGGTGTCCGGGGCGCGGGCTCAGCCCACCTGCGGCCGTGACTCCGCCCCGCCGTGGAAGGCCTTCTCGTACGCCTCGTCGCCGATGGCCGCCCGGGCCTGCCGCTCGCCCGCGTCGCGCAGCGCCAGCAGGGAGGGCGAGCCCATCTGGGGCCGGCCCACCGTGCGCCACCAGGCGTGCCCGGTGCCGAGCAGCCGCGCCGCCAGCTCCCCGTCGCCCTGCGCCGCCACGGCGGCCCCGAGCAGGTCCAGGCCGAGGGCGATCCCGAAGCTGTCGTGCAGCAGCCGCTTGCCCGAGAGCATGGCGCGGACGTGCCGGGCCGCCTCGCCGGGCCGTCCCAGCCCCAGCGCCGCCACCGCCAGGACGTAGTCGGCGTACGCGCGCAGCCAGTAGTCGCCGATCGCCGCACAGGCGTCCCGCAACTCCGCCGCCTCCGCCGTGGCCTCCTCGTAGCGGCCCTGGTCGGACAGGGCGTACGCGGCCACCAGCTGGCACAGCAGCCGGCCCAGCCCGTACGGCCGGCCCGCGTGCGCCGACCGGGCCCGTCCGTCGGTCAGGGCGAGCGCCCGGACCGCGTCCCCCGGCATCAGCACCGACACGCCCACCAGGTACGTCGCCCGCAGCCGCGTCTCGGGATCGGCGGACCCCTCCGCCGCCCGGACGCACTGCTCGCCCCGCGCCAGACTGGTGGTCAGGTCCCCCTGGAGCAGGGCGGTCAGCCCGAGGGCCCACACGCCCTGCCGGTGCGCCGGGTCGTCGGCGGGCACGGCGGCCAGCGCGCGCTCCAGGAAGCCGCGGCCCTCGCTGAGGTGCCCGCAGCAGAACCAGAAGAACCACAGGTTCCCGGCCATCTCGAGGGCGGTGCGCGGATCGGAGCCGAGCAGGTGTTCCAGCGCCGTGCGCAGCTCCATGTGGTCGGCGCTGGTGCGGCGGTACCAGTCGAGCTGCTCGGGCCCGAGCCAGCCCGCGTCGGCCTGCCGGGCCAGGGCCGCGTACCAGTGGGCGTGGCGGTCGGCGACCACCGCCTCCTCGCCGAGCTCGCCGAGCCACTGGCGGCCGTACTCGCGGATGGTGTCGAGCATCCGGTAGCGCTCGCGCGCGCCTTCGACGGTGCGGCGGACCACCGACTTGCCGGCCAGGCCCGCCAGGACCCGCTCCACGCGGGCAGCGGGCAGCGGGCCGCCGGCGCAGACGGCCCGGGCGGCGGCGAGGTCGAAGTCCCCGGCGAAGACCGACAGCCGGGCCCACAGCAGCCGCTCCAGCGGCTCGCACAGCTCGTGGCTCCAGCCGATCGCGGTGCGCAGGGTGCGGTGCCGGGGCGGCCGGCCGGCCGCGCGCGGATCGGCGAGCACCTCGAAGCGGGTCTCCAGGCGCGCGGCGACCTGCTCCAGGGTGAGCAGGTCCAGGCGCGCGCCGGCGAGTTCGAGGGCGAGCGGCAGGCCGTCGAGACGGCGGCAGACCTCCACGGCGGTGGCCGCGCGCCCCGGGTCGGCGAAGGCCGCGGCGAGCTGGGGCGTGGCGGCCAGGGCGCGCTCGCGGAAGAGCACGACGGCGTCGCTGTCGGCGTCCCCGACGGGCAGCGGGCGCACCTCGCGGACGGTCTCGCCGTAGCAGCCCAGCGGCTGGCGGCTGGTGACCAGAACGGTCAGGCCCGGTGCCGCCTGGAGGAGTTCGCCGACCAGATGGCGACAGGACTCGACCAGGTGCTCGCAGGTGTCGAGCACCAGGAGGACGTCCCGCTCGGCGCACCACTCGCACAGGCTCTCGTCGAGGCTGCGGCCGGACAGTTCGCCCAGGCCCAGGGCGTGGGCCACGGTGGCGGAGAGCAGGGCGGGGTCGCGCAGCGGGGACAGTTCGATCCACCAGGCGCCGTCCGGGTGGTCGGTACGGGCGGCCGCGCGGGCCGCGCGCAGGGCGAGCCGGGATTTCCCGACGCCGCCCACGCCGGTGAGGGTGACCAGCCGACTCTCCCTCAAGAGGGCCTTCAGCAGACCCAGTTCCTCGTCCCGCCCGACAAAGCTCGCCGTCTCCGGCGGCAGGTTCCCCAGCACGGCGTCAGATTCTGTCTCAAAGGCCCGGTCCGGCAAGTCCAGGTGATCGTTGTTGATCGAATAGTCATCGAGCGGGTGGTCAGTTTGATCCCGTGGATACGAGCGTGACCGATCGTTCGGGAGAGAAGCCGCCCCAGTCGCCGTCGGGCAGCCGGGCTCGAAGTTTCACGGTCCAGACCGTGCCGGCGGGCCCGGTGGCGTCGAGGCGGTGGACGGTGCGGCCGACGGGCACCGCGTCGGCGCCCCACTGGACGACCGTGGTCGGACGCCCGTTCACCCAGAGCTCGTACGCGCGGGGCCGGTGGGCCGGGTCCGGCCAGGTCCAGGAGAGCTCGACCGTTCCCGGAGCGGCCGTGGCCAGGAAGTCCACCGGGACCGTGCCGCCGGTGTCGGGCGCCGCGGGGGTGGTGAGGCGGGCGGTGGGGCTGTCGGGGGACGAGTTCTCGGCGGCGTCGCGGGCCCTGACGGTGAACACGTACGCGGTGTGCGGGCGCAGCCCCGTCAGGCGCGTGCCGGTCTCGCGGCCGCCTGCGGTGTGGACGCGGACCCCGCCCTGGTAGACGTCGTACGCCGTGACGCCGGTGTCGTCGCGGGCCGTGGCCCAGACCAGGTGTACGGTGCGGCCGTCCTCGGCGCGGACGGTGAGGCGGGCCGGAGCGCTGGGGGCGAGGACGTCGCGTGCCGCCCGGGCGGCGGTGGTCACCCGGGCCGCGCCGGTGGGGTCCGAGAGGTTCCCGGCCGCGTCGCGGGCCCGGACGGTGAAGGCGTAGCGGGTGGCGGGGGAGAGGCCGTCGACGTCCACCATGGTCCTCGCGGCGGGGAGTTCGCGCACCAGGACCCCGTCGCGGAAGACCTGGTACGCGGTGACGCCCGCGCGCGGGTCGGCGGCGTCCCACATCACGTGCGCCGAGGTGGCGCTCCCGGACTCGGCCGTGAGCCCGGCGGGGGAGGGCGGCGGATCGGTGTCCGCGCCCGGACCGCCGCAGGCGGTCAGCGGGACGGAGCAGAGGAGGCAGCACAGGACCAGGACCGGGCCGACGGTGCGTCGCACGGCCGCCCTCCTTCCCTCGCGAGTTCCCCGTCGAGTGACTCCGAGCTCCCGTCGAGCTCCTCCCGAGACCGGGGTCAAAGGTCTAGACATATATGACACGAGGGTCGTGGGCACATCAAGACCCTGCGGGCGCCGCTCCGTCGCGGAGCGGCGTCGCGCGCCGCGGTCGCCGGGGGCCGCCGACGCCGCCGTGTCCGGTCACGTCCTGTTCGACGGCGATCGATGGTGCAGGAGCGGTCGGGACGCCCGGCCCCGGTGGCCGCGGCCCCGACCCGCCACCGCCAGGCCCAGACGGGCGTAGCAGGGCAGGACCAGGTACACCACCACCGGCACCACCAGCGCCGTGAGCACCAGGGAGCGCAGGGGCAGGGGGAGCCCGGCCAGGGCCGGCCCCAGTACCGCCAGCACCGCGGTGATGACCGGGTACACGGCCAGCCAGGTCAGCAGGGCCCGGCGGTGCGCGCCCGGGGCGCTCACGGGGCGGCCGGGAGGCCGAGGGCGGGGTCGCCGGTGTACGCGCGGGCGAGGCCGAGGGAGTCCTCGAAGATGTCGTAGGCGGTGATCCGGCCGTCGGCGACGGTGAAGACCATGACGAAGGTGTCGTCCAGGATCTGCCGGGAGGCCGTGAAGCGGTAGGCGAAGCGGCCGGGGATGACGACCTTCGTGCCGGGCCCGACGGGTCCGGCGGGCACCTCGGTCATGCCGTGCACCTCGAACGCGAGGGGCTCGCTGGCGGCGAACAGCTCCGTGAAGAAGTCCCGCAGGGCGTCGTGGCCCTGCCGGACCCCGACCCACGGCACGATCCGCGGGTCGCCGGGGACCGTCCAGACCGCGTCCGGGGCCACGTGGGACAGTGCCCGGTCGACGTCGCGGGCGCCGAAGGCGTCGAAGTAGGCGTTCACGACGGCGGTCGCGGCGGTGGTCGTCGTGCTCGCGGCGGTCGCTGTGGTCGTGGCGGTCGCTGTGGTCGTGCTCATGGGTCCCTCCCCGGTGGTCGTCCCCCCGGGCGGGCCGCCCGGGGACGTCTCCACCTTCCGCCACGATCCGGCCCCGGACGCCCGAAGGGCATGCCGGTCTATACGATCCATGCCCGGGAGGCATGGAATGGACATGGAACTCCGGCTGCTCGGCTACGTCGTCGCGGTCGCGGAAGAGGGCACGGTCAGCGGCGCCGCCCGGCGCCTCAACCTGACCCAGCCCACCCTCAGCCGACAGCTCCGCGACCTCGAACGACGCCTGGGCACCGAGCTGTTCGTCCGGACCGGGCGCGGCCTCACCGCAACCCCGGCCGGCCTGGCGCTCGCCCAGCGGGCCCGCGCCGTGCTCGCCGGGGCCGAGGCGGCCCTCGAGGACGTGCGCAGGGCCGCGCAGGGGCGGACCGGGCGGCTCACCGTCGCGTTCGCCGGCTCCGGCATCAACGGCCCGCTGGGCGCCGCGCTCGGCACGGTCCGCACCCGACTCCCCGACGTCGACCTCCGGCTCATCGAGAGCTTCGACGACGAGGAGATGTCGCGGGGCGTCCTCGACGGCACGTACGACGTCGCGGTCCAGCGCCTGCCCCTGGCGGACAACCGGCTGCGCACGCAGCCCTGGTGGCGCGAGCCGCTCACCCTCTTCCTCCCCGACCAGCACCGGCTGGCCCGCGGCCGCCGGCCACTTCCGCCGGTGCCGGCCCACGTCCTCGGCGAGGTGCCCCTGGTGCTGTGGCCGCGGGAGGTCTCGCCCCGCTCGTACGACGAGGTCATCGCCCTCGCCCAACGAGCCGGCGTCAGCCCGCTGGTCGCCGCCGAGGGACGCAGCGTCCCCACGGTCCTGGCGCTGGTCGCGGCGGGCTTCGGTGCGGCCGTGCTGGCCGACTCCATGCGGGTGCTGCGCCGCGTCGGCGTGACACCGCGCCCCATCGCCGACACGGTCACGACGCTGCACCTGGTCCGGCACGCCGAACGGCAGTCGGCGCTCCTCGACCGCTTCCTCGACCTGCTCAGGGCCCCCGCGTCCGGGGGCTGAGGCGGGCCCCGCCGGCGGGCGCCGCGCCCGTCACCCTCGGTCAACCACCCGGACGGCCGACACGTCGTTCCCCCGTCGGGCCGCGCGACTGCGCCACGATGTGGGCCGAATGCCGCATCCTCCGGGCCCGGCCGCACGGGCCGGACACGCCCGGATCCCCTCCTCTGTGGCCGATGCGGCGTAGGAGGTTCCGATGGCCGTTTCCATCTCCGTGATCCTGCTGCTCCTCATCCTCGCGGTGATCTTCGTGCGCAGCGGCGGGCTGAAGTTCTCCCACGCGCTCGTGTGCCTGCTGCTCGGCTTCTACCTGGCGAGCAGCAGCATCGCGCCCACCATCCACGACGGCCTGTCCGCGACCGCGGACGTCGTGGGCAGCCTGCGGCCCTGAGGCCGGCAACTCCTGTTCACGACACCCGTGTTGCGCGTTCGTGAATCATGACTCGCCGGTATGGATTCCTCGGGCAACGAGTTCTACCGTCGGGCGGCGGCGCGACCCCGTACGCCCGAAAGACGGAGGAATTCCCGGATGTTCCGAAGAGCGCTGAACTGCGCCGTGGTGCCGGCCCTGGCGGTCGCCGCGGCCCTGACGGGGGCGGTCCCGGCCCATGCCGACGGGATACCCAACGCCCCCGGCCACCGCCTCGTCAGCCAGTACGACGGGGCGCCCGCGACGGCGGCCCCCGTCCCCGGCCAGGCCCCGCCGCAGCACCCCTTCCTCGCGCCCAACGGACGCAGCGGCATGCACGCCGACGCGGCCGGCAGCGCCACCTACCCCTGGTCCGGGCCGCTGGGCCGGAACCCGCGGGTGACCAGCAGGAAGATCGCCGCCCTCGGCGGCGAGTGCGCCACCGCCACGTTCGACTCCGGCGGCCGCCTCGTCACCGTCTGCGGCACCTTCGCGGGCTTCGAGGTGAAGCTCCTCGACCCGCGCACGCTCGACACCCTCGCCGAGTACGCGCTGCCGCAACGGTCCTCGACCGTCGAGGCCGTCACCCGCCTCGACTTCTCGAAGATCTTCAAGGACACCTCGGGCGGCGCGTACTTCTACCTCGACGACCAGGACCGGGCCGTCCTCGCCGACTCCCGCCAGCACGTCCTGCGCCTGGCCCACTCGCAGGACCCCGACGGCACCTGGAAGTTCACCGTCGCGGACGACTGGGACCTGACCGGGGTCGTCCCGCACGACTGCATCGGCTGGACCAACCTGTGGCCCAGTGGCACCTGCGACCCCGTCACCTCCGTGATGCCGGACTGGCAGGGCCGGATCTGGTGGGTGACCCGGCTCGGCCGGGTCGGCACCGTCGACCCCCGCACCTCCGCGATCCGCTCCGTGCAGCTGACGGGCGAGGAGATCCAGAACTCCTTCTCGGTGGCCGAGGACGGCGTATCCGTCGTCACCGACCACGCCCTCTACAGCTTCGCCACCACCGCCGACGGCACCCCGCGCGTCCAGTGGCGGCAGACGTACGACCGCGGCACCGGCACCAAGCCCGGCTCGGTCAACCAGGGTTCGGGCACCACCCCGGACCTGTTCGGCGACCCCGCCGCGCCCGGCGGCGGCTACGTGGCGATCACCGACAACGCCGACGACCGCATGAACGTCCTCGTCTTCCGCCGCGGTACGGACGTCGCCGACGCCGACCGCCCGGTGTGCCGGGTCCCGGTCTTCGGCGCCGGGGCGTCCACCACCGACAACTCCCTGATCAGCTGGGGCAACAGCCTCGTCGTCGAGAACAACTACGGCTACGAGAACATCACCAGCCTGCTGTTCGGCAGGAGCGTGACCGGCGGCGTCACCCGCATCGACGTCCGCCCCGACGGCAGCGGCTGCGACACCGTGTGGGAGAGCGCGGTCCGCTCCCCGTCCACCGTGCCGAAGCTGTCCACCGCCAACGGGCTGCTCTACTTCTACGAGAAGGAGCCCAACGTCTGGGGCATCGACGCCTGGTACCTGACCGCCGTCGACTTCCGCACCGGTGAGCGGCGCTGGCGCCGGCTGACCGGCACGGGCCCCCTGTACGACAACAACTGGGCCCCGATCACGCTCGGCCCGGACGGCACCGCCTACGTCGGCGTCTTCAACGGCATCGTGGCGGTCCGCGACGACGGCTGAAGCCGGCCCGGCGACGGCCGGCACCGGCCCGCGGTACGGGCGCCCGGACGGGGCGCCCGTACCGCGGGGACGCGGCGGAGGCGTCAGCGGCGCTCGGGCAGGTCGGCCTCGGCCGGGGCGACCGTGAAGCCGCGCCGGGCCACCGACGGGGCCGTCTTCTTGCCGCAGAACGCGGCCTCCAGCGTGCCGCCCAGGGCGGTGTTGGCCGCGCCCCGGTTGGAGGTGTTCGCCATGGCGCTCAGGCTCCGCTCGCCGTCGCGCGTGGTGAAGGCGTACGAGTAGAAGCCCTGCACGGTTCCGGTGTGGCCGAACACCTGGGTCCCGCACGACAGGTTGTACCGGCGCAGGCCCAGCCCGTAGAAGCGGGTGTTGGTGGCGTCGGTCGGGGTCACCGTGGTCATGGCGTCGAGCAGGTCGGCGCTCAGCAGCTTCCCCTTGAGCAGGCTGGACATGAAGGTGCTCAGGTCCGCCTCGGTGGAGATCATCGCGCCCGCCGACTGGGCCCAGGAGACGGTCTGCTCGGTCGAGTCGACCAGCGGTGCGCCCTCTTCGTCCGGGTGCAGGTAGCCGTTCACGTGCCGGCCCTTGATGGCCGTGTCCGGGTGGACGTACGAGGTGTGCGACAGCCGCAGGGGCTTGATGATGCGGCGCTCGTACTCCTTGGCCACGGGGCGGCCGGTGACCTTCTCGATGATCATGCCGACCACGACGAAGTTGGTGTTCGAGTACGAGTACGCCGCACCCGGCTGGGTGGTGCGCGGCTCGGCCAGCGAGAGGTTCACCAGCTCCTGGTACGTGAACACCCGGTTGCGGACCGCCTCGAAGCCGGGGACGGTGTTCGCGAACATCGCGTTGGTGTAGTCGGACAGGCCGCTGCGGTGCGTGAGCAGGTGGCGGACGGTGATGCGGTCGTCGGGGAGCAGCCCCGGGACGTAGGTGTTCACCGGGTCGTCCAGCTTCACCTTGCCCTCGCCCACCAGCTGCAGGAGGACGACGCTGGAGAAGGTCTTGGTGATGCTGCCGACGCGGAACCGCGCGTTGCGGTCCATCGCGGCGCCGGTGACGCGGTTCTGCACGCCCTCGCGGCGGAACTCCACCCCGTCCGGGCCGGTGAAGCGGGCCATGGCGCCCGGGGCGCCGGCGGCCAGGGTGTTGCGCAGGGCCTGCGAGACACCGTCCATGTCGGGGGCCGGGGCGGCCGGGGCGGTGGCGGTACGGGCGGGCAGGGCCGGCCGTCCCCCGGCGGCCGGGGCGGCGGTGGCGGGGGCGGCCGCGGCGACGACGGTGAGCACGGCGGCACCGAGGGCGAGGCGTCGGTCGATCGACAGGCGCACGGGTCTCCTCAACTGGTCAGGGTGAGAAAAGCGGTTCGCGGTCGCGTACCGCTGGCCCGAGCCTACGCAAGATCACCGACAGCGTGCCGACCCGACCCCCTCCGCCCCCGCCGCCCCGGCCCCCGCCGCCCCGGCCCCCGGTCCCTCGTCGACCAGCCCCACGACGTGGTCCGTGATCGTGTCGAGCAGGTCCGCCGCGGCCGCCGCGTCCCCGAGGACCAGGAAGTTCAGCGTCAGCCCGTCGGTCATGGCCGCCAGGTAGCGGGCCAGCTGCTCGACGGGCACCCGGGGCACGAAGCCCGTCGCCGCCCGCAGTTCCTCGATCAGCTCGCGGAACGTCGCGGAGTACATCTCGTACTGACGGCGTGCCAGGTGGCCGAGCCCGGGACGGCGCAGGGCGTACTGGGTCAGCTCATATGTGAGCATATGCTCGCCCGGACGGGCGCAGACGTGGTCCCAGTACGCCTGGAACCCGGCGCGGATCGTCTCGCGGAGGGTGCCGCGGGGGCGCAGGGCCTGGCGCACCACCGCGATGTAGTGCTCGGTGATGGCCTCGATGACGGACTCCAGGAGCGCTTCCTTGGACTCGAAGCAGTAGTGGAAGACGCTGAGCGACACGCCCGCCTCGGCGGCGATCGACCGGGTGGTCGTGTTCGGGACCCCGTCGCGGGTCATCGCGCGGATCGCCGCCTCGGTCAGCTGCCGGCGCCGCTCGGCCGAGGGCATGCGTGCCATGTCGTGGTCCCTTCGCTGTCGTTCCCGTGCCCGCCGACCGCGCCGTGGCCCCGTACGAAGCGGCCGGGGCCGGCCGGATCCAAGGTGCTGATCCGGCCGGCCCCGGCCCAGGGTCTCGCGGCGGCGTCAGTCGCTGTAGACGCCCACGTCGTAGAGGGAGTAGCCCCACCCGGTGCCGCGCGTCACCCCGTGCACCCGCAGGTAGCGGGCCGGGGTACCGGCGAACCGGACCGTGTCGAGGCCTCCGTCGCCCTCGGAAGTGGACCATACCGTCTGCCAGTTCGAGCCGTCCGTGGACAGCTCGATCCGGTACCCGCGCCCGTATGCCCGCTCCCAGTCGAGCACGACCTTCTTGACGAGCTGCGTGGAGCCGAGGTCGAGCCGGAGCCACTGGTCGTCGCTCCACTCGCTGGCCCAGCGGGTGCCCCGGTCGCCGTCCACGGCCCGGCCGGGCGCGTAGCTCACGAACGGGTTCCACCACTCCGTGGAGGAGGCCGCGGCCGGGGCGCCGGCCGCCAGGTCGACCCCGGCCCGGTGGTGCTCCGAGGCCCCCCACGTCCCGAGGTAGGACTCGGCGCCCTTCATCAGGTCGTCGACCACGTCCTGGCCGCCGGTGACCCGGATGTCCTCGATCCAGTCCGGCACCATGCCGTACTGGGCGCCGCCGTCGGTGTTGAAGTCCCAGGTGCGCTGGCCGGTGACCTGCCGGTCGAGCATCGACCCGCCGTCCGCGCTGCGGAACGGGTACGTGACCGGGTTGGCCGCGTTCGCCCCGCGCGGGGCCGGCCAGCCGCCGACGCCGTTCATGTCGGTGCCGACGCCGATCCCGACGTGGTACTTGTCGCGCAGCGGCTTGGTGCGGCGGGCCTCGGCGGTGAAGCCCCCGGAACCGCTCATGTACGAGCCGAGGAAGCCGCCGAGCTTGTAGAGCCGCTCGGTCCAGTCCATGTCCATCCAGCTGTGCGAGGAGATGACGCCGGGGTAGTTCTCCGACTCCAGGATGTCCAGGGACCGGCTCGCGGCCTTCACGCTCATGTGGTCGAGCTCGAGCATCATCTTGCGCTTCATCATCCCGCGCAGCGCGTACTCGCCGAGGTCGGTCAGGCCGCGGGAGTTGCACTGCGCACCGGCCGCGTACCCGGGGAACGCGACGCCCTCGGGCAGCCTCTTCACGGCCGCCGGCGCGGCGGCGGCGTTCAGGCCGATGGGGTTGTCGTGCTGCGGACCGGCGCACTCCTCCGTCTTCCAGAAGGTGCCGGTGGACAGGAACTGGCCGACGTTGATGGCCACCCCGAGCGCCCCGGAGTCGAAGCGCACGCCGCACAGGGCGTTGTCGAACTTGTGGCACAGGAACATGCTGCGCACACCCAGCCCGTACAGCTCGTCCAGGCCGCGGTCGATGTCGGCCTTGCTGCACTGCGCGACGTCGAGGATCTGCTTGCAGCCGAACGGCTCGGAGGTCTCGACGCCGAGGACGACGGCGAGCTTGCCCTGCTTGATGACCTCACGGGCCTGCGCGGAGTCGGTGACGATGCGGAACCAGCCCTTGCCCGGGCCGCCGTACATCTTGTCGATGTAGTCCTGCATCTCGTAGGTCTTGCGCGCCTCCAGGCGGATGGCGGTCATCTCGTCGCAGGTGCGGTCCTTGAAGAAGTAGACCGAGCAGATGACCCCGTTGGTGACGAGGTCGTTGACGAGGACGCGCTGGCCGCCGCGCCACGCCCGCTCGACCCAGGCGTAGTACGTCTGGGTGTGGGTCAGCGAGTCGTGGGCGGGCCAGTCCTTGAACGTGGGCCAGCCGGCGGGGTCGTGCTTGCCGTCGCCACCCTTGGTGATCATGTCGAAGACGGCGAGGGAGCCGTCGGGGTAGTGCTCGGGGCAGTCCTTGAGGGCGTCGGCGATGCCGTCCTGGGAGAACGGCTTGCCGCAGATGAGACGGCCGCCGAAGCCCTCGTTGGACATCAGGTGGACGTGGTCGTCGACGAAGCCGCGCACCTTGCCGTCCGCGTCGGTGCCCTTGAACGGCTCGCCCGTGACGTTGATCTGCGAGTCGGGGGCGGGGCGGGCGGTGGGGTTCCACCAGCCCTCCTGGGTGGTGTCCGCGGACGAACTGGTGGCGGGGCCGAGGAGTACGGCCACCACGGCGAGGATCACCGACAGGACGGCCGCCGGCCGCCTGGTCGAACGGGAGCGGGCGCCCCTCGGGCGCGGGGGCGCCGGGCGCGGGTGTGGGGTCATGGGTACGTCCATGTCTTCGGGCGGTGGGGACGCTCTGCGGCATTGCGGGGTACGGCGGTGCGGCGGTACGGGCAGTGCGGCGGTGCTGCGCGGACGCGGGGCGCTGCCGTGCGTCGTGTGACGCGACAGGCCTTCTTGACATGTCCGCGCTCATAGATCCGCTCCGAGAATCGCTACTGGCGCGTAAAGAGTCAAGGGTCCGGGACGCTTGACCTGATGCCCCGTCGGATCCGCTCCGCGCGCGGTCGAGTGCGGCCCGACCGTCCGTCCGAGAGATGAGCCCCCGCACCGGCGTCACCCGTCTCGGGTGGCGCCGGGATCCACCCCCGGGGGCTCGCCGGGCGGGGTCCCGGCACCGGATGCCGGCTGGCGTTCCACCGGTACGACGAGGGGTTCCCCCGTGGGAAGGGCCCAGGTCGCGGCCGTGCTGACCGTGTTCGCCACCGCGGTCGCGGGGGCGGTGACGGGCATGGCCCCCACCCCCTCCTGGGAAGCCATGGGCCCCTACCTGAAGGCGTTGCGCGACGGTACCCGCTCCGACGCCGACGAGGACGGCGGCCGACCCGGACGCGGAACCGCCGTGGCCCCCACGACCCGCGCCACCGTCCTCGCCCCCTGACGCGCACCGCCGGCCCCCCTTCAAACGAGGACAAGCCCGGGCGAAGCCTGTGACGTATCGCTCGGTGGACACCCCTTGATCGATCAAATATGGGAGGGGTTAGCATATGAGCGCCGCCTAGCTCGAAAGATAATCCTGTGACTGTCAACGACGACTCGTTCACCAACTGGAAGACCCGCGAGGAGATCGCGGAGTCGATGATCCCGATCATCGGGAAGCTGCAGCGCGAGCGGGACGTCACCGTCCTGCTGCACAGCCGCTCCTTGGTGAACAAGTCGGTGGTCAGCATCCTCAAGACCCACCGCTTCGCCCGGCAGATCGCCGGTGAGGAGCTCTCGGTCACCGAGACGATGCCGTTCCTGCAGGCCCTCACCACCCTCGACCTGGGCCCGTCCCAGATCGACCTGGGCATGCTCGCCGCCACGTACAAGGCCGACGACCGCGGTCTGTCGGTGGAGGAGTTCACCGCCGAGGCCGTCGCCGGCGCCACCGGTGAGAACAAGATCGAGCGCGGCGCGCCGCGCGACGTGGTCCTCTACGGCTTCGGCCGCATCGGCCGCCTCGTCGCCCGCCTCCTGATCGAGAAGGCCGGCTCCGGCAACGGTCTGCGCCTGCGCGCCATCGTCGTGCGCGGTGGCGGCGACGCCGACCTCGTCAAGCGCGCCTCGCTGCTGCGCCGCGACTCGATCCACGGCCAGTTCAACGGCACGATCACGGTCGACGAGGCCAACAGCACGATCGTCGCCAACGGCAACGCGATCAAGGTGATCTACGCCAACGACCCGTCCGAGGTCGACTACACGGCGTACGGCATCAAGGACGCCATCCTCATCGACAACACCGGCAAGTGGCGCGACCGCGAGGGTCTCTCCAAGCACCTGCGCCCCGGTATCGAGAAGGTCGTCCTGACCGCCCCGGGCAAGGGCGACGTCCCGAACATCGTCCACGGCGTCAACCACGACATGATCAAGCCGGACGAGCAGATCATCTCCTGCGCGTCCTGCACGACCAACGCCATCGTCCCGCCGCTGAAGGCCATGGACGACGAGTACGGCGTGCTGCGCGGTCACGTGGAGACCGTCCACTCGTTCACGAACGACCAGAACCTGCTGGACAACTACCACAAGGCCGACCGTCGCGGCCGTTCCGCGCCGCTCAACATGGTGATCACCGAGACCGGTGCCGCCTCCGCCGTCGCCAAGGCGCTGCCGGACCTCAAGGCGCCCATCACCGGCAGCTCGATCCGCGTCCCCGTCCCGGACGTCTCGATCGCCATCCTGAGCCTGCGCCTGGGCCGCGAGACCACCCGCGAAGAGGTCCTCGAGTACCTCCGCGACGTCTCGCTGAACTCGCCGCTGAAGCGTCAGATCGACTTCACCACGGCCCCCGACGCCGTCTCGATGGACTTCGTCGGCTCGCGCCACGCCTCCATCGTCGACGCCGGCGCCACCAAGGTCGACGGCGACAACGCGATCCTCTACCTCTGGTACGACAACGAGTTCGGCTACTCGTGCCAGGTCATCCGCGTCGTCCAGCACGTCTCGGGTGTCGAGTACCCGACCTTCCCGGCCCCGCGGGCCTGAACCGGTCGTGCCGTCCCCGTGACGGCGTAGCGCAGGGCGTCCGGCCCGGGCTCCGTGCCCGGGCCGGACGCCTTTCGCGTTCCCGCGCCCGCTCGGCCGCTCACCGCGGACGCCCCGCCGCTCCCCGTGGCCGCTCACCGCGGACGCCCCGCCGCTCCCCGTGGACGCTCCCCGGGGACGCCCCGCCGCTCCCGGGGGCGGTCCGACCCGTCAGCGGCCGCCGCCCGGCGCGACCAGCCCCGTCTCGTACGCCGCGATCACGGCCTGGGCGCGGTCGCGCACCCCGAGCTTGGCGAACACGCCGGTGATGTGGTTCTTCACCGTCGAGGGGCTGATGTCCAGCGCCGCGGCGATCTCCGCGTTGTCGAGGCCGGTCGCGATCAGGCGCCACACCTCCGCCTCCCGCTGCGTGAGGTCCCCGGGCGCCGCTGCGGACCGCGGCCCGGGAGGGTGCGGGGTGCGCACGTACGCGGAGATGAGCCGGGTCAGCAGCCGCGGCGCGACGGCGGCCTCACCGGTGTGCACCACCCGCACCGCCGCGACCAGGTCCTCCGGCGAGACGTCCTTCGGGAGGAAGCCGCAGGCGCCGGCGCGCAGAGCGGCGACCACGTACTCGTCCATGTCGAAGGTGCTCAGCGCGAGCACCCGGCAGCCGGGCAGCTCCCGGGCGAGCCGTTCGGTGGCGGCGACCCCGTCCAGCACCGGCATCCGGATGTCCATGACGACCACGTCCGGACGGAGCCGGTGCGCGAGCTCCACGGCCTCCGCCCCGTCGGCCGCCTCCCCGACCACCTCGAACGCCGGGTCGGGCGTGAGGATCAGGGCCAGGCCGCGGCGCACCAGCGGCTGGTCGTCGGCGATCAGCACCCGGACCCGCGCCCCGCCGGCGCGCCGGTCCGAAGGTCCCCCGCTCACGACGCCCTCCCGTCCGCGAGTGCCAGCGGCAGCCGCGCGGCCACCCTGAACCCGCCCCCGGCCACCGGCCCGGCGTCGAGGGTCCCGCCGTGCAGGGCGACCCGCTCCCGCATGCCGACCAGCCCGTACCCCGACCCGCCGGCCCGCTCCCGGGCCGTGCCGGTCGCGGATCCGGCGGCGCCGGGGCCCGCTGCCCGGCCGTCGTCCGCCACGTCCACCCGCACCTCCGCGGCGCCGTACGCCAGCACCACGGACGTCCGCGCCCCGCCCGCGTACCTGCGCGCGTTCGTCAGCGCCTCCTGCACGATCCGGAACACCGCCAGCCCCACGCTCGGCGGCAGTGCGCGCTCCTCGCCCCGTACGTCGAACGAGGTCGGCAGGCCCGCCCGGCAGGACTCGGCGACGATGCGCGGCAGGTCCCCGATCCCGGGCTGCGGGGCGTCGATCCGGGGCCCCGGCGCGGCCGGCCCGGGCGCGCCCCCGGCCAGGGACTCCGGCTCGTCCCCGGCCCGCAGGACGTCCAGCAGCTGCCGCATCTCCCGCAGTGCCATCCGCCCGGAGCCCTCCAGCTCCACCAGCGCCTCCCGCACCACCTCGGGGTCGCCGGCCAGATTGGCCCGGGCGCCGCCCGCCATCAGCTGCATGGTGGTGATGTGGTGCGCGACGATGTCGTGCAGCTCGCGGGCGATGCGCCGGCGCTCGGCGGCGACCGCGCGGTCGGCGAGCAGCCGGCGGTGGGCCTCCGCGTCGCGCTGCCAGCGGTTCACCACGAGCGCCGCGCAGACGACCAGGACCGCCGCGGCGGCGCCGGCCGCCACGTCGACCAGCGGCGGCGGCCACCGCGTCAGCCCGACCAGCGGTACGGCCGCGCTCGCGAGGCCCGCCCCCACCGCGACCGCCGGGCCCCGGGAACGCACGACGGTGTACAGGGCGACGACCACGGCGGCGTTGAAGTGCTGGGCCATCGGCACGTTCAGGTTGAGCACCAGCCCGGCCAGCAGGACGGCGCCCAGTACGGGCAGCGGGGCGCGGCGCCGGGCCAGCAGCGGCAGCGCCGAGACCGCCATGAGCAGGCAGCCGACGGCGGGCACGCGCCCGAAGTCGCTCTGGCTGCCGAGTGCGAAGCCGGTCAGGTCGACGGCCGCGGCCCCGACCGCGACCAGCGCGTCGTTGCGCGTCCACGGCATCGTCCCTCGTCCCCCTCACGGCCCGCCCGGTGATCCATTCTCACACCGCGCCGCCGTGCGCGTCCCCCGCCCCCGGGCCCGTCCCCGTCTGGGAGCACGGTCCTGGTCGGCGGCTCGGCCGGGCCCGCGCTCCCACCCGCGATCTCGTTCCCGGCCCCGACGATCCGACCCGTCCGCGCTGATGAGCTGGACAGCGGCCGGGGGAGACCCGGCCCGGCCCCGGGACGGACCCGGCGCCGACCGCACCCCACCGCCGGAGGCCCCTCCGTGATCCGCGCCCTGACCGCGTTCGCCACCCGCAACCCATGGCGGGTGATCGCCCTGTGGGCGGTGCTCGGCATCGCCCTGACCATCCTCGGCCAGGCACTCGTCCCGCGCGTCACCCGGAGCGCCGGCGCCGACTTCCTGCCCCGTACGTACGACTCGGCCGCCGCGCTGCGCATCGCGCAGGACCGCTTCGGCGTGGAGCCCGACGCCGACACGGTCACGGTGCTGGTCGCCCGGCCCGACGGCCGGCCCCTGACCACCGCCGACCACGGCCGGATACGGGCGGCCGCCGCGCACCTCGGCAGCCGGCGGGTGCCGATGCCGACGTCCGAGGACCGGCCGTCCCTCCTGGCCCTGGACCACTCCCAGACCCCGAAGGTCCGCCCCGCCATGACCGCCCCCGACGGCAGCTTCGACCTGCTCGCCGTCCAATTGCGGGGCAACACCGCCGACCCCGGCCTGCACGACCTCTACCGGGCCTTCCGTGACCGGGCGGAGGCGGAGTTCGACGCCGTCGGGCTGCGCGCCGGCTTCACCGGCGGCCTGGCCGACGTCGTCGACACTGCCGACGCGGAGGAGCCGACGCGGCTGGTCGTCGGGCTGGTCATGACCGGCCTGATCGTGCTGATCCACGTCCTGGTGTTCCGCAGCCTGCTCGCCGCCTTCGTCCCGCTGCTCGCGGTCTCCGTCATCGGCGGCGCCGCCACCGGCGCCGTCGTCGGCACCGCCCTGCTCACCGGCATCCGGCTCGACACCTCCACCCCCGGCCTCATCGGGGTGGTCCTCATCGGCATCGGCGTGGACTACCTGCTCTTCCTCCTCTTCCGCTTCCGCGAGGAGCTGCGGGCCCGTCCCGAGCTGCCGCCGCGCCGGGTGGCCGCCGACGTCAGCCGTCGCGTCGGCACCGCGATCACCTCCGCGGCCCTGACCATCGTGGCGGCCTTCGCCACCCTGGGCGTCGCGACCTTCGGCCAGTTCCGGGTCCTCGGCCCCGCCGTCGCGGTGTCGGTCCTCGTCATGCTGCTGGCCGCACTGACCCTGATGCCGGCGCTGCTGGCGGTCAGCGGCCGCCGCATGTTCTGGCCCTCCCGGGCGCTGACCCGCGCACCCCGCGCCGGCGCCGCCGCCACCCTCGCCACGCTCGTGGCCCGCCGACCGCTCGCCCTGCTGCTCGCCTCCGTCGCCCTGCTGGGTGCGCTGGCGGCCGGACTGCACGGCGTGCGCATGGACTTCGGCGGGCCCGGCGGCGGTCGCGGCACCCCGGCCGCCGCCACCGCGGCCGAGATCGCGCGGGCACTGCCCGCCGGCGTGTCCGACCCCGCGACCGTGTACGTCACCGCGCCGGACGGGCGCCGCCTGACCCCGGCCGCGCTCGGGGACCTCCCCGGCGCCCTGGCCCGGGTCGGGGGAGTGGGCCGGGTCGGCACCCCGGTGCTGAACGCGGACCGCACGGCCGCCCGCATCGACCTGTACCTCACCGCCGACACGCGGACGCAGCGGGCCCGCGACGTCGTCTCCGGTCCGGTCCGGGCCACCGTTGCGGCCCGGACCCCGGCGGGCCTGGTCGCCCACGTCGGCGGCACCGCCGCCGTGTTCGCCGACGTCGCCACCGCCGTCGACCACGACCTGCGGCGGGTGTTCCCGGTCGCGGCCGCCCTGATCGCCCTGATCCTGCTCGTCCTGCTGCGCAGCCTGCTCGCGCCGGCGGTCCTCATGGTCTGCGTCGGCCTGGGCTTCGCCGCCACGCTCGGCGCGTCCGCCCTCGTCTTCCAGCACCTGGGCGGGCAGCCGGGCGTCGACTTCGTCCTGCCGCTGGTGCTGTTCCTCTTCGTGGTGGCCCTCGGCACCGACTACAACATCCTCGTCAGCGACCGGATCCGCGAGGAGATGGCCCGGCCCGGCCCGGCGCGCGCGGCCGTGGCCCGCGCCGTCCGGCACACCGTCCCGGCCGTCGCCACCGCCGGCGTCGTCCTGGCGGCCTCCTTCGGCAGCCTCGCCGTCGACGCCGCCCCCGCCACGCGGCAGATCGGCTTCGCGACCGGACTGGGCATCCTGCTGTCGGCGTTCGTCCTCTCGTCCGTCCTGGTGCCGGCCGCGGCCGCGTTGTTGGGGCGGGGGCTGTGGTGGCCGGTGAGGCCGGTGGGTGCGGTTGGTCCGGTCAGTTCGGCGGGTTCGGTACCGGGAGGTCGGGCCGGGTCCCCGGTCGGCGGGAGGTGAGGCGAGGGGGCTTCGAAGGCCGTCCGGGGTCGGGGGCGGGCTCGCTTCGGGGGCGGGTCCCGTGGTGTGCGGGTCCCCTCGCCGCTTGACGGACCGTGGCCTGCGGGCCCTGCGGCAGGCCCACCCCTGGGGCTTCGGGGCTTCGCCCTGGCCTTCGGCCACCCCAGGCCCGGGCCCGCCTCCGGACCAGCCTGCCACGGTCCGTCAAGCGGCTCCCCCACACACCCCGGGACCCACCGGGCACTGTTGGGCTCACGGGCCCCAGTCCCAGGTGTCGAAGTACCCGGGCGTGCCGCTGCGCCGTGCGGCCATGACGGCCTCGAGGCGCGCGAAGTCCCGCTCGGGCATGTGGCCGCGCCACTCCTCGACGGTCAGGACCCGCACGGCGTCGTGCTCCGCCGGGTCCAGGGTGATGGCCTCGATCCGGGCGGGGGACAGGCGGCCGCCGTCGAAGACGAAGCCGACCGTGGCGTACGGCCACTCCGCCCCCGGCAGCCCGAAGACGGTGGCCAGCAGCCGGGGCGGCCCGCCGAACTCCAGCCCCGTCTCCTCGCGGCACTCCCGCACCGCCGTCTCCCACGGCCGCTCGCCCGGGTCCATGGTCCCGCCCGGCCACTGCCACGGGTGGATGCGCGAATAGGTCGCGCGCAGCTGCACCGGGCGATCGTGCTCGTCCGTGAAGAACAGGCAGGCGAAGGCGGTGGCCTTCAAGACGGTCTCGGCGTACTGCTCGGGCGGCAGCCACACCTTGTTCATCGTCCCCTCCGCTCCCTTCGTCGTCGTTCGCTCCCGGCCCCCTACCCGTCCCGTCGTACGCCAGGCCTGCGTCCGGGGCTCGGTGGCACTCGGCGGGAGCGTGCGCGGCGTGCGCGGTGGTACGGGGGGCGTGCGCGCCGCGGGTGGCCGATGGGGGATGATCAGTGGTATGGACCACTCCTCCCCGCCGACCACCCAGGCCGCGGTCACCGCCGTGCGCGCGCTCGCGGACGCGTACGGCCGCACGGTCACGGTCGTCGACGACATCGGCGCGGACCGGACCTCCCGGCGCACGTCGGCCCCGCTGTTCACCGCCGTGGACGCCGACGGCTCGCTGCCGCACGAGGCCTTCGTGGAGCTGGCCGGCAGCCCGGCCGTGAGCATCCGGCTCTTCCCCGAGGGAGACACGCTGGTCACCGTGGAGGGCGTCGAGTTCCACGACCTTCCCCGGGAGGCCGTCCCCGCGTTCCTGCGCTCCGTACTGGGCGGCCTGGCGCACGTGAAGGGACGGTTCTTCCCGCCCGGGTACCGGCTGGTCGTCCCGCTGCCGGGCGACCGGACGTACACGGAGGCGGTCACGGGCGTGGCCCTGACCCCGTGGCTCTCGCGCGCGTTCCGCGACTGACGGCGGTTCGGGGTCCGGGCGCCCCGGTGCCGGGGCGTCGTCCGGGATCCGGCCGCCGGATCGCCTTGGATGGGGACGACGCCCGCGGACGCCCCCGCGGGCCCGCGACGGCCCGACCCCCGAAAGGCCCGGCATGAGGAAGATCAAGGCGCAGCTGTTCATCTCGCTCGACGGCGTCGTCGAGGCCCCCGACCAGTGGCACTTCCCGTACTTCAACGACGAGATGGGGGCGGCGGTCGACGCCACCCTCGGGCAGGCCGACACGCTGCTGCTCGGACGCCGGACGTACGACAGCTTCGCCGGCGCCTGGCCGGGACGCGAGGCGGCCGGCGGCGAGGACGCCCCGTTCGCGAAGGTCCTCGGCGACGCCCGCAAGATCGTCGTGTCGAACCGCCGGCTCGACTTCACCTGGCGCAACTCCGAGCAGGCCGACGGCGGCCCCGCCGAGGCGGCAGCCGCCCTCAGGGCGGAGCCCGACACCGGCGCGCCCGTCTGGATCAGCGGTTCCGTGTCGGTGGTCCGCCACCTGCTCGCCGCCGGCCTCCTCGACGAACTGAACCTCCTGGTCCACCCGATCGCCGTCCGCAAGGGCATGCGCCTGTTCGAGGAGGCGGACGCGTCCGTCCCGCTGGAGTTGCTGTCCTGCGAGACGTTCCGGACCGGCGTGCTGAACCTGTTCTACGCCCCGGCCGCCGGCCCCGGCGCCGGCACGTACGAGGACGCGAAGACCCACCTGCCCCAGCACTGACCGCCCGGCCGTGCCGCCGGGTCCGCAGGGGCGGTTCCCGGCCTCATCCGCCGCCCCGGGGTACCGAACTCGGCCGTTCCGCGCGTTCTCCTTCCCGGTCCGGACACGTCCGGCAGGATGGCGCCGGTGGCACCGGAGACGACACCCGGGACGGCGCGGGCCGCGCGGAACCGGGCCGGCGGGCGAGAAGGAGCGGCGATGCGGGGCGGCGGTACGGTCGCGGTGGTCGGCGGGAGCATTGCGGGCTGCGCGTTCGCGGCAGCGGCGGCGCGCGCGGGCGCGGACCGGGTGGTGGTCCTCGAACGCACCCGCGGACAGCTGGCCGACCGGGGCGTCGGCCTGTGCGTCCACAACGACCGGGCCGCCGAACTCGCGGCCGCCGGCGCCCTACCCCCGGGCATCGCCGCCCACCCGCTGACCCGGCGCCGCTGGGTGGTGCGCGACGGCGCGACGGCCGCCGGGAAGCTGTTCTGGGAGCAGCCGTTCCCCTTCCACTCCTACCACTGGGGACTGCTCTGGCGCGGGCTGCGGGAGGCGACGCCCGCGTCGGTGGTCTACCGGCAGGGCGCCGCGGTCGCCGGCGTCACGGTCCCGGCCGGACCGGGCGACGACCCCCGGCCCGAGGTCAGGCTGACCGACGGCACCTCCGAACGCCACGACCTGGTCATCGGTGCCGACGGATACCGCTCCGTCGTCCGCGATGCCGTCAGCGCCGGCTCCCGGCCCCGCTACGCCGGTTACGTCTGCTGGCGGGGCAACTTCGACGCCCGGCTGCTGGACGGCCTCGGCGAGGACGTGTGGCCCTCCGACGCGGTCACCACCGTCTGTTTCCCCGGCGGCAGTTGCGTCGTCTACCGCATCCCGGGCCCGGACGGCACGCGCGTCAACTGGGTCCTGTACGCCGTGCCCCCGCAGGACGGCGCGCTGCGCTTCGACGACCCCACGAGCTTCCCGCCCGGCCACCTCACCCCGGGCCTCGCGGAGGGCCTCGCGGAGCTGCTGGACCGCGCGTTCCCGCCGTACTGGGGCCGGCTGCTCGCCCTGACCGCCCCCGCGGACACCTTCGTCCAGCCCATCTACGACCTGGAGGTCCCCCGGACCGCCGCCGGACGCGTGCTCCTCGCGGGCGACGCCGCCACCGTGGTGCGCCCGCACAACACCAGCGGCGCGGCCAAGGCACTGCAGGACGCGACCGCGTTCGGCGCGGCGTGGCGCACCGCCGCCTCCTGGGACGACCTCGTCGCGGAGTACCGGGCGGCGCGCGGGCCGGCCGGCCGCGAACTGGTCGCCCTCGCCCGCCGGTTGGGCCGCGCCCAGGTCGAGGAGACCCCCGACTGGACGGCGATGGACCCGGGCCGCGCCGAGGTCTGGTGGCAGGAGGTGCTGGCCGGCGCGGCGGACATCGGCGGCCAGTCCCTGACCGGAGGTCGTCCCTAGGGGGCGTCCGGCAGCCCCCGGCATCGGGCCGGGCGGGGCCCGCGCCGGGGTGAGCCGTGTCTCACCCGGCGGCCGACGCTTGTCTATGCAACGAGTTGCATAGAAGGATCGGGGCATGGCGCTCGACCACGCGATCCTCGTGTCCCTCCTGGAGAAGCCCGGCTCCGGCTACGAGCTGGCCCGCCGCTTCGAGCGGTCCATCGGATACTTCTGGACCGCCACGCACCAGCAGATCTACCGGGTGCTCAAGCGCATGGAGACCGAGGGCCTGCTGGTCGTCCGCGACGTCCCGCAGCAGGGCCGGCCGGACAAGAAGGAGTACTCCGTGGCGGGCCCCGGCCGCGCCGCCCTGTCCCGCTGGCTGCACGAGCCGATCGAACCCGAGAGCCTGCGCCACGACCTCGCCGTCAAGATCCGCGGCGCGGCCTTCGACGACCCGGCCGCCCTCGTCCGCGAGGTCGAACGGCACCGCCGGGTGCACGGCGACCGGCTCGCGCACTACCTCGCCGGCGAGCGGCGCGACTTCACCGGACCCGAGGTCCCCGCGCCGCTCGACGCCGGCCAGGAACTCCAGCACGTCGTCCTGCGCGGCGGCATCGCGTACGAGCGCATGACGATCGCCTGGCTCGACGACGTCCTCGCCACCCTGCACCGGCTGGCCGACGGCCTCCCGCCGGCGCCCACCGCGTAGCCGCACCCGTCCACGGACCCCGAGCGCCCGCGGACGAGGCCGGGCCCCCGCCCGCGCGGGCCCGCCCGCCGCCGCGCACGCACCCCCACGGACCTCCCATCCCACCCCTCGACCGACGGAAGGCGGACCTCCCATGGCCGACCCGCTCCTCTTCAACCCGCGCACCTACGACCCGGCGCACTTCGACCCCGAGACCCGCCGGCTGCTGCGCGCCACCGTGGACTGGTTCGAGCAGCGCGGCAAGCGGCAGCTGATCCAGGACTACCGCGACCGCGCCTGGCTGGCCGACTTCCTCGCCTTCGCCGCCAAGGAGGGGCTGTTCGCCACCTTCCTGACCCCCGCCTCCGCCGCGGCCCCCGGCCAGGACGACCTGCGCTGGGACACCGCCCGGATCGCCGCCCTCAACGAGGTCTTCGGCTTCTACGGCCTCGACTACTGGTACGCCTGGCAGGTCACCATCCTCGGCCTCGGCCCGGTCTGGCAGAGCGAGAACGCCGCCGCCCGCACCCGCGCGGCCGAACTCCTCTCCCAGGGCGAGGTCTTCGCCTTCGGCCTGTCCGAGAAGACCCACGGCGCCGACATCTACTCCACCGACATGCTGCTGGAGCCGTCCGCCGACGGTACCGGCGGCTTCCGCGCCACCGGTTCCAAGTACTACATCGGCAACGGCAACGCCGCCGGCCTCGTCTCCGTCTTCGGCCGCCGCACCGACGTCGAGGGCCCCGACGGGTACGTCTTCTTCGCCGCCGACAGCCGCCACCCGGCGTACCACCTCGTGAAGAACGTCGTCGACTCCTCCAAGTACGTCAGCGAGTTCCGCCTGGAGGACTACCCGGTCGCCGCCGAGGACGTCCTGCACACCGGGCGCGCCGCCTTCGACGCCGCCCTCAACACCGTCAACGTCGGCAAGTTCAACCTCTGCGCCGCCTCCATCGGCATCTGCGAGCACGCGATGTACGAGGCCGTCACCCACGCCCACAACCGCATCCTCTACGGCCGGCCCGTCACCGCCTTCCCGCACGTGCGCCGGGAGCTGGCCGACGCCTACGTCCGCCTCGTCGGCATGAAGCTGTTCAGCGACCGCGCCGTCGACTACTTCCGCTCCGCCGGCCCGGACGACCGCCGCTACCTCCTCTTCAACCCGATGACGAAGATGAAGGTGACCACGGAGGGCGAGAAGGTCATCGACCTCATGTGGGACGTCATCGCGGCCAAGGGCTTCGAGAAGGACAACTACTTCGCCCAGGCCGCCGTCGAGATCCGCGGGCTGCCCAAGCTCGAGGGCACGGTCCACGTCAACCTGGCCCTGATCCTCAAGTTCATGCGCAACCACCTCCTGGAGCCGGTCGAGTACCCGGCCGTGCCGACCCGCCTGGACGCGGCCGACGACGACTTCCTCTTCCGGCAGGGCCCGGCCCGCGGCCTGGGCTCCGTGCGCTTCCACGACTGGCGCCCGGCGTTCGACGCGTACGCCGAGCTGCCGAACGTCGCCCGGTTCCGCGAGCAGGCCGACGCGCTCTGCGAGTTCGTCACCACCACCGCCCCGGATGAGGCGCAGGGCCGCGACCTCGACTTCCTGCTCTCCGTCGGCCAGCTGTTCGCCCTGGTGGTGCACGCGCAGCTGATCCTGGAGCAGGCGCGCCTGACGGACCTGGACACGTCCGTGCTCGACGAGCTGTTCGCCGTCCTCGTCCGCGACTTCTCCGGCCACGCCGTCGAACTGCACGGCAAGGACTCCGCCACCGAGGCCCAGCAGCGCTGGGCGCTGGGCGCGGTCCGCCGCCCGGTCGTCGACGAGGCCCGCTCGGCGCGCGTCTGGGCCCGGGTCGAGGCGCTCTCCGGCGCCTACGAGATGGCCCAGTAGTCCGGGAGCGCTCCCGGTGCCGCCGCGTACGGTGAGCCCCTGCGCACGGGGAGCACGACGGACGCGGCGGCCGCGCCGGACCACGACCGGGGCCGCCGCGGGCACCGGGCCCAAACCGGGGGTGCGAGGGCCCCCGCGGCCCTCCTACGATCCGCACATGCACGCCCTCCAGCACCCGCCCAAGCCCTCGCCCGGCGACTCCGTCGCCGTGCTGTCGCCCTCCGCCGGGCTGCCCGGCCTCTTCCCGACCCCGTACGAGCTGGGTCTGCGCCGCCTGACCGAGGAGTTCGGCCTGGTCCCGGTCGAGTACCCCACCACGCGCCGCACGGGGGCCTCGCCCGAGGACCGGGCGGCGGACATCCACGCGGCCTTCGCCGACCCGGCGATCACCGCGGTGTTCGCGAGCATCGGCGGGAACGACCAGATCCGCGTGCTCCCGCACCTCGACCGGGAGTTGATCCGGGCCAACCCCAAGCCGTTCTTCGGGTACAGCGACAACACCAACCTCCTCGCGTTCCTCTGGAACCTGGGGATCGTCGGCTACCACGGCGCTTCCGTGATGGTCCAGCTCGGCCGCCCCCTCGGCACGGCCCCGGTCACGGCGGACTCGCTGCGCGCGGCGCTGTTCGGCTCCGGACCGCGTGCCCTGACCGCCCCCGACCGGATCGGGGCCGCCATCGGAGACTGGGCCGACCCGGCCACGTTCACGCGTGAACCGGACCTCGAGGCGGCCGACCCCTGGACCTGGCACCTGCCCACCCGCCGGGTGACCGGCCCCACCTGGGGCGGCAACCTGGAGACCCTGTCGCGCCTCCTGGAGGCCGACCGGGAGATCCGGCCGGCCGGGGACTACGAGGGCTGCGTCCTGATGCTGGAGACCTCCGAGGAGATGCCCGGCGCCGCCGAGGTCCACCGCATGCTCAGCCGCATGGGCGAGCGCGGGCTGCTCCGGCCCTTCTCGGCGCTCCTCATGGGCCGGGCCCAGGCCTGGAACTTCGACCGGCCGTACACGGCGGCCCAGCGGGCCGCCTTCCGGGCCGAGCAGCGCGCGGCGGTGCTGCGCGCCCTGGCCGAGCACGCGCCGTCGCTCATGACCGTCTTCGACGTCGACCTGGGTCACACCGACCCGCAGGTCGTCCTCCCGTACGGCGGCACCGTGACCGTCGACGGCCCGGCCCGCCGGATCACCGTCGAGTACTGACCGCGGCACGCCGGCCACCCCCGTCGCCATGACCACTCTCCGTGCCGAAAAGATGCGCCGCGTGACGGACCGTGTCAGCGTCGTACCGCGGGCGGGACGACGAGGTCCCATCCGCTCCAAGGTCTCCAAGGAGAGTGACCCGTCATGGGTGGTATGCAGGACAAGCGCCAGCAGCCCGGCAAGGGCCGGGAGGAGCAGGGCCGGGGCCAGCGCAGGCCCGGAGAGGTCTCCCGGGACCGCGACGAGGACATGCGCCGCGAGGACATGTCGCGCGAGGACATGCGCGGCGGCGACATGCGTGGCGGCGAGATGCGGCGTGACGACATGCGTGGCGGCGAGATGCGTGGCGGTGACATGCGCGGCGGTGACATGCGTGCCGGTGAGACGCGCCGCGACGACATGACCCGCGGCGACATGGACGAGCGCCGGAACACGGGCGACATGCGCGAGAAGCGCGGCAAGCGGGAGACGCGCGACGGCCACTGACGCCGTCGCCGCCACCCGCGGCACCCCCTGAACCAGGACCCCGGCCGGGACCGACAGTCACCACCGGCCGGGGTCCTGACCCGTGTTTCGGCGCACGGCGCCCGGGCAGACGCCCCGGGTCAGCGGCAGCCGCGCGCCGAGGCGGTGAGGACCATGGCCCGACCGGTCTGGACCGGCGTACTGAGCTTCGGGCTGGTGAGCTTCCCCGTCGGGATCCACACCGCGACCGACAGCCACACGATCCGCTTCCACCAGCTGCAGCGCGGTACCTCCGACCGGGTCCGCAACCGCCGGGTCAACGAGCGCACCGGCGAGGAGGTGGCCGCCGACGAGATCGTGAAGGGTTACGACGCCGGCGACGAGTACGTCCTGGTCGAGCCGGCCGAGCTGGAGGACGTCGCCCCCGGCCGCTCCAGGGCCCTGGAGATCAGCGGTTTCGTCGACCTGGAGGCGATCGACCCGATCTTCTTCGACCGGACCTACTACCTCGGCCCGAAGGGCGCGGAGTACGCGAAGGTCTACGCCCTGCTGCAGGGCGCCCTCGCGAAGACCGGCCGGGCCGGCGTGGCCACCTTCGTGATGCGCGGCCGCGAGTACCTCGTCGTCCTCAAGGCGGAGGACGGCATCCTGACCCTCCACACGCTGCACTGGGCCGACGAGATCCGCGACCCCCGCGCGGAGGTCCCCGACCTGCCCGACGACTCCGCCGCCAAGAGCTCCGCGAAGGAGCTGCGGATGGCGGAGCAGCTGGTCACCGCACTCGAGACGGACTGGGACCCCGAGGAGTTCCACGACACCTACCAGGAGAAGGTCGCCGCCCTGGTCGAGGCCAAGCGGACGGGCGGGACCGTCGAGAAGGCCGAGCTCCCGGCGGAGGCCACCAACGTCGTCGACCTGACCGAGGCCCTGCGCGCCAGCGTCGAACGGGCGCGCGGCGGCCGCAGCGGTGGCCGCCGCGGCCGCCGCACCCCGGCTGCCGACCGCCCCTCCCTCGACTCCCTCACCAAGGCCCAGCTGTACGAGAAGGCGGCCGCCGCCGGCGTCCCGGGGCGCTCCACCATGACCCGCGACGAACTGGCCGAGGCCCTGACCCGTGCCGACGCCGCCTGAGGCACCCCGGCGGCCCGGCCGGGCCGCCCGGCCGGGCCGCCGATATCCTGGGACGGAGATCGGGGGCTTTCCCACCGGAAGGCAGCACGATGAACCGGCGTCGGCACCTCATGCTCCTCGCAGCAGCCCCGCTCCTCGCCTCCTCGGTGGCCTTCGCCCCCGCCCACGCGGCGCAGGCCGGAACCGCCGGGACGACCGGGGCCGTGGCGGCGGTGAAGGTCACCAAGGTCGAGGTGGTCACCCTGCTGAAGTCGGGGGAGACGGTCGAGTGCAACGGCACTCCCGTGGCCATGTCCTTCGACGGGAAGGTCACGGCGACCGGGCCGGGCACCGTCCGCTTCCACTGGACCGTGAACACCGGCCGGGCCCGGGTCTCCCCGGGATCCTTCTCCTACGGTGCGGGCACCTCCACCAAGGTCTCCCTCCTGGTAGCGGACGTGCCGGCCCCCAAGGGCGCCAAGGCGGTGACCGGGTACGTCACGTTCCACCTGCCGGACCAGAAGAAGAGCGTCCGCAGCGAACAGGTGACCTTCCCCTGCAAGAAGTGAGCCCTCCCCAGCCCTCCCCGGTCTTCCTTCAGGCCTCCAGCTCGTGGCGCCAGAGCTCCTCCGTGAGGCGGTCCACGCCCGCCGCCAGATGGCGCCGGTAGGTGGACATCGGCAGGCGCAGCAGGTCGGCCGCGCGCTGCTGGGTGCCGGCCGGCCTGAGGTACGTGTGGTGCAGCGCCCGGTAGCCGCGCCGGTCGTGCGGCGCGGCCTCGAGCCGCGCGGCGGTCTCCCGCAGCAGCGCGGCCAGCACGGCCGTGCGCTCCTCCTCCCCGGCCTGCTCCCCGCTGCGCGCCGCCACCGACCGGGACCGCAGCAGGACGCACCCGCGCAGCCCGCCGGCCCGACCCAGCCCCCGCAGCGCCTCACGGACCCCCGTGCCGAACTCCTCGCGGTCCAGGACGCGCAGCGGGGCGGCCTCGGGCGGCGCCACCGCCAGCGGCTCGGCCGCCGACTCCCGCGCGCCGAGCAGGTCGAGCCAGGCCAACGGGGGCGTACGGCGCCAGTCGTGGACGAAGGCCCCGTACGTCCGTCCGCCGACCGTGAAGTCGGCCGCGGGCAGCCGCTCGAAGTCGGCGTACGCGCACCCGGCGGCCCAGAAGGCGGGGTCGGCGAAGGTCAGCAGCGTCAGCGCGGGCCGGAGCCCGGAGAGGTAGTGGTGGGTCAGCCGCAGGGTGATCAGGGTCTGTACCGGCGACACGTCCTGGTACGCGTCCCCGGCCAGCCAGCACCGCACCAGCAGGGCCCGCTCACCGGCGCGCAGCCCGCCCGGCCCGCGCAGCCAGGCCCGCGCCGCCGTGACGGCCGGGTCGGCGGGCCCGGCGGGCTCCGCCGCGTCGAGGGCCAGCAGGACGTAGAAGCCGCTCGGCCCCTCCCCGGCCGCCGCGACCGTCCCCCAGGTGGCCGCCGGGTGCGCCCACCAGGCGCCCAGCACGGCTGCCGACTCCGGGCCCTCGTGCCGCTCGGCCATGGCCAGCAGGTCGGGCAGCTCCGCCTCCCGGGTCGGGGTGACCGTCAGGGCGTCCAGCCGGGCCGTACCCGCCGGGCCCGCGCTGACCGGGGCGAGCAGCGGACCGACCAGCGGGCTGTCGCGGTGCAGGTAGGCGAAGTCGGCGAGCACGGTCCGCTGCCGCGGCCGGTCGCCGTCGGCGAACAGCTGCTGGTAGTACGAGCCGGCCCGGCGGCGCAGCTCGGCCCGGCGCGCCGGGTGCCGCCAGGCGAGTTCGGCGTCGAGGACCGAGCGCGCGAGGTCGTGGGGGTGGATGCCGCGGCCCCCGTACTCGGTGACCGACAGCGAGCACAGCCAGTCGAACAGCTCGCGGGCGTCGGGTACGCCGACCAGCGCGGCCAGCAGCGGCTCGGTGGTGACGAGCACCTGGGCGTACGCCTCCAGCGCGGCGCGGTGCAGCGGGCTCGGCACCACCTCCAGCAGCGCCGCCAGGAGGGTGCTGACCACCCACGGCGGCTGCGCCGGCTGCCCGGTGTGCCGCGCCCCGTGCACGTGCACGTCCGCCATCAGCGCGAGCGCCAGCGGATGTCCGTGGGTGAACTCCAGCACCCGGGAGTGCTCGGCCTCCGGGACCCCGCGCCGGGCCAGCAGCTCCGCGCTGTCCGCGGGCGGCAGCGGGGCGAGCGCGAGCACGTGCAGCAGCCCCTGCCAGGCGGGGTCGGTGCGCCAGGCCAGTGGGGGCGGTTCCCGGTCGGCGAGGGCGAGGACGGCGTCGTCGGGCACGTCCGCGAGCAGCCGTTCGGCGGCCGGCACGGCGGCCGGTAGGTCGACCACCACCACCGTGCCCGGTGCGAGGCCGCCCGACCCGGTCTCCCCGGTAGGCCCGCTCTCCGCGTCGACGCGGACCACGGGCCGGCCGGCCCCGGCCGCGAGCCAGCCGAACTGCCGCAGCAACGTGGACTTTCCGATGCCGGCCGGGCCGTGCACGTGCACCACCGCACCCTGACCCTCCGCCAGGATCCGCCGGAACCGCTCGACCTCCGCCCGCCGTCCGACGAAGCCGCGGGCCCGCGCCTCCGCGAACCGGTCCGCCAGCCGCCGCGCCGCCATGCGCCCCACCCCCTCTCCGGTGATACCAGGGCGTGGCTGCGGAACGGGCGCGATGGACCGTTTTTGGGCGGGAGTTGACCCCCTTTCGGCGTGTCGGACGGATGGTGCCCGCTCCTACCGTGGGCAGTGCCCGGGAGGGCGCGGAACCGCTCCGACCAGGTGAAGTCCGGTCGGAGCCCGCCGCCCCGGGTCCACGCCGAGCCATCCACCAGGAGGGACGCACCATGTCCGAGACGACCACCACCACGACCGCCCGCACGACCACGACCGCCGCCACCGCCGGGCCCGCGACCACCACCGGCCGGCGCACCGGCCTGCGCCTGACCGCCGCCGCATCGCTCGCGGCGGCCTGCGCCGCCGCCCTGCTCGCCGCCGCCGGGCCGGCCTCGGCCAGCCAGTTCTTCGGCGGCACGCTGCACCCCGGCGAGCAGCGCTGCGTCCAGCAGTACGCCGGGTACCAGGTCCGTGCCGACGGCCGGGCCACGGGAGCGGGCGCGAAGTTCAAGCTCCAGTACAACGGCGTCACCGTCCCCGGCACCGGCTCCCCGGGGCTCGTCACCACCTGGGCCGTGGACCTCCGCTCCGCCTGGGGCACCTTCCCCGGTCCCGGCTACTACACCGCCTGCGTGACCAACAACGGCACCGCGGACACCAACGTCCGCCTCGACCTCAGGACCGACGGCGAGGTCTGACCCCGCCTGCCACCGCCCGCCGCCCGGCACCGCACCGACGGGATCCCGTCAAGCGCGGGGCCGGGCCCGGACGGCGCCGGCGACGGTGTGGGCAGGAAGGTACCAACAGGGCGGCGGGGAAAGGGGTATCGGGTTTCGGCCAAGTACCGGAACTTCGATTCCGTGGGCATGTCCAGATCATGATCTGCTGTCAAGACCCGTGCGCGGAGCGGATAAGCTACCGGGTCGTTGTCCAAGGATCTTTATTTTCCGATCATTTGAGGGTTCTGATGGTTCGAGAGGGATCGTCGCCCGGCAGCCCACGGCCAGCGTCGTCCGCAGCATGGGCCGTGCCCGCCGTGGTGACAGCGGCCGTCGCGGCGGTGGCCGTGGCCCTGGTGTCGGCGCCCGCCCGCACCCCCGTGGCCTGGACCGGCGCGGTGGCGTGCGTCGCGGTCGCGCTCGCGTGCACCGTGGCCGCCCGGCGCGGTGCGGCGCTCGCGGCACTGCGGGACGCCGTCGACGAGCAGCGGACCCTGCTCGCCCGGCAGGAGGCGGAGACCGTACGACTGGCCGAGGCGGTGCTGCCCGCGGTCGCGGAGCGGCTGCGCAAGGGGGAGTTCCCCGAGGACGTATTGGCGTCCGTGGCGGACGAGGACGTCCACGGGACCGGTCTGACCCCCGAGTTCAGGGCGGCCCACCGGGCGGTGCTGCGCTCGGTGACGGACGCCGTCGTGGCCGAGGAGGACCTGCGCGACTCGGCGCAGCGCGCCTTCGTCAACATCGCCCGCCGCGTCCAGGCGATCGTCCACCAGCAGGCCCAGGAACTCCGGGAGATGGAGGAGCGGCACGGCCGCACCCCCGAGGTCTTCGGCGACCTGCTCCGGCTCGACCACGGCACCGCGCTCATCGGCCGGCTCGCCGATTCCATCGCCGTCCTCGGCGGCGCCCGGCCGGGCCGCCAGTGGTCCAAGGCCGTTCCCCTCTACAGCGTGCTGCGCGGCGCGATGTCCCGGATCATCGACTACCAGCGCGTGGAGCTGCACTCGGTGTCCCAGGTCGCCGTGGTCGGCACCGCCGTCGAACCGCTCATCCACGCCCTCGCCGAGCTGCTGGACAACGCCACCCGCTACTCCCCGCCCCAGACCAAGGTCCACCTGACCGCCGTCGACGTGAACGCGGGCATCGCCGTCGAGATCGAGGACGGCGGCGTCAACATGAGCGAGGAGGCCCGCAAGCGGGCCGAGCGGATGCTGCGCCAGGCCCAGCAGGGCATCGACGTCAACGACCTCGGGGAGACCCCGCGCCTCGGCCTCGCCGTGGTCGGCCGCCTCGCGCAGGCCCACGGCTTCCAGGTGTCGCTGCGCTCCTCGGCGTACGGTGGCGTCCGGGCGGTCCTGGTCATCCCGCAGCACCTCATCACCAGCGTCGCCGCCGCCACCGGCGTCGCGCACGGCATCGGCACCTCGTCCGGCCCGCGCGCCGCCCTCGACCCCGCCGCCGAGGACCGCGGGCCGCGCCCGGCCACCGGGCCCCGGCGCGCCGACGAGGACGCGCCCGTGGTGGCGGAGCGGACCCCGAACGGGCTGCCGCAGCGCCGCCGCCGGCAGCGCGCCGTGGCACCGGCCCTGCCCGCGCAGCCCGTGGCGGCCCCCGCGGCGGCTCCGGCCGCCGCCGCGCCGACCGTACCTCCGGCACCGACCGCACCGGATCCGGGACCCGACCCCGCACCGCAGGTGCAGCCCGGGATATGGCTGGCCGCCTTCCAGAACGGCCTGTCCGGAGAGAGCCACACCGCCGCCGGTACGACGACCGCCGCCGGTACGACCACCGCCACCGCACCCGGTACGGCCACCGACCGGACCGGCACGGCTAGCCAGCACACAGACGTATCGCCGGCCGCGGCGATCAAGGGGGAACAGGCATGAGTCGCCAGCTGACCAACATGGACTGGATGCTCAAGGACCTGGCGGAGAGCGTCCCGCAGACCCGCAACGTCGTCGTCCTGTCCGCCGACGGCCTGCGCATGGCCCAGCACGGTGCCGACACCGACCGCGCCGACCGGCTCGCCGCCGCCTGCGCCGGACTGCAGAGCCTGGCCGGTGCCGTGGCCACCGAACTCCCGCACAGCAACGGCCGGATGCGACTCGTCGTCATCGAGATGGACGGCGGATTCTTCTACCTGATGGCCGCCGGCGCGGGTGCCTACCTCGCGGTGCTCGCCGACGAGGGCGTGGACGCCGGGCTGATGGGCCAGCGCATGCGCGACCTGGTCGCCCGTATCGGAGAGCACCTCAGCAGCCCGCCCCGCAACGAGGAGCAGCCCGCGTGAGTGACCCGGGCCGGGGCTGGGAGGACGAGGGGCCCGAGCGGCTCTACGTGATCACCGGTGGCCGCAGCGGGGCGGCCCGACCGGCCGGCCTCGACCTGGTGACGCTCATCGTCGCCAGGTCGGGGCCCGGCAACGGGATGCAGCCGGAGCACGCGGCCATCATGCGGCTGTGCGCGTCGCCGCTCTCGGTCGCCGAGATCTCCGCGTACCTCGGGCTGCCGGTCAGCGTGGTCACCGTCCTGCTGGAGGACCTGCTCGTCGCGGGGCACGTGCTGTCCCGGGCCCCCGTCCCCGCCGCCCAACTCCCCGACCTGGCACTGATTGAGGCAGTCATCCATGGACTTCAAAAGCTCTGAGCCGCGGCGCGAGGACGCGCTGCCGGCCACCGCCGTCGCCGCGGTCAAGGTGGTGATCGTGGGGGGCTTCGGGGTCGGCAAGACGACCCTGGTCGGGTCGGTGAGCGAGATCCGGCCGCTGACCACGGAGGAGACGATGACCCGCGCCGGCGTCGGCGTCGACGACACGGCGGGCATCGAGGGCAAGACCTCCACCACCGTCGCCATGGACTTCGGCCGGATCAGCATCAACGAGGAACTGGTCCTGTACCTGTTCGGCACCCCCGGGCAGGAGCGGTTCTGGTTCCTGTGGCGCGGGCTGTTCGAGGGCGCGCTGGGGGCGGTGGTCCTCGTGGACACCCGCCGCCTGGAGGTCAGCTTCGACGTCATCGGGCGGCTGGAGGAGCGCGGCGTGCCCTTCGTGGTCGCCGTCAACGACTTCCCCGAGTCGCCCCGCCACCCCCTGGAGGAGCTGCGGGCCGCCCTCGACCTGCCGCCCTCCGTGCCGCTGGTGCGCTGCGACGCCCGTCGCCGCGACTCCAGCCGCGACGTGCTCATGACGCTGATGCGCTACCTGCACTCCCTCGCGGTGACGCCCGAGGCGTCGTGACCCCTGCGGTCCCGTGACCCGCCCCCGCTCGGCGTGCGCCGCCCGGTCGGCGCACGCCGAGCGGGCGGGGGCGGTCCCGCTCGATACACTTTCGACTATGGGGAAGTGCCCTGTCGTTCCGAACACAGGTTCGCATCGACGACGTCGCGGTACGGGCCCGGAGCGGCGCGGGGCCGCCGGTCCGGCCGGGTGAGGTGCGTCCGATGGGCTCCGCATCCGACCTGAGCGTGTACGACACGGGCCGCCCCTCGGGCCTGATCGGCAAGCAGATCGCCGGCTACCGGATCGAGCGCATGCTCGGCCGGGGCGGCATGGCCGTCGTCTACGCCGCCAAGGACCTGCGCCTGGACCGCATGGTCGCGCTCAAGCTGATCGCCCCGGAGCGGGCCCGCGACGACACCTTCCGGCGCCGCTTCACCCACGAGTCGCGGGTCGCCGCCTCGATCGACCACCCGCACATCGTGCCGATCTTCGAGGCCGGCGAGACCGACGGCGTCCTCTACATCGCCATGCGCTACGTCTCCGGCCTCGACCTGCGGGCCCTGCTGGACCGGGACGGCCCGCTCCCGGTCGCGACCGCCCTGCGCATCGCCGCCCAGGTGGCCTCGGCGCTCGACGCCGCCCACGAGCACGACCTGGTGCACCGCGACGTCAAGCCCGCCAACATCCTGGTCGCCCCCGGCACGGACGACGAGCACCCCGAGCACGTCTACCTCACGGACTTCGGCCTGACGAAGAAGTCCCTGTCCCTGTCCGGCTTCACCACCGCGGGCGAGTTCGTCGGCACCCTCGACTACATGGCCCCCGAGCAGATCTCCGGCCGCCCGGTGGACGGTCGGTGCGACCTGTACAGCCTGGCCTGCGTCGTCTACGAGACCCTCGCCGGCGGTCCCGTCTTCGAGCGGGACGAGGACATGGCCCTGCTGTGGGCGCACCAGTACGACCAGCCGCCGCCCCTCGGCGAGCGGCGGCCCGATGTCGGGCCCGCCGTGGCCGACGTGCTGGCGAAGGCCCTGTCGAAGGTTCCGGAGGACCGGTTCGACACCTGCCTGGAGTTCGTGGCCGCGCTGCGGGCCGCCTCGGGCGGTGCCGAGCGCGCAGCCGCCGATCCGGCCCGGCGGGAGGCCGGGTCGGGCGGGGTCGGGTCCGAGGACGGGCCGCCGCCCGAGCCCCCGGCCTGGGCCGGGCCGGTGTTCCGCGGGCCGGCGGGCGGCTGAGGGGCGCAAGCCCCGACCCGCCCTGAGCGGGCGGGTCGGCCCACCGGGCGCGGACGGCGAAGAACCCCGCTCCTTCGGGGGCGGGGTTCGCGGTGTCGGTGGTGCGGGGCCGGGTGCGACGGTCGGGTCTCACAGGCCCATCGCGACGGCCAGGCGGGTCATCTCCGCCGTGGTGCTGATGTTCAGCTTGGCCCGGATGCGGCGCAGGTAGGCGTCGACGGTGTGCTTCGAGAGGCCCATGTTGCGGGCGGTCTGCAGGTACGTGCAGCCGGCGGCGATGTGGCGCAGGGCCTCCTGCTCACGCGGGGCCAGCGTGGTGGTGGGGGCTTCGACCTGCGGGGTGGTGAGGGTGAGGCTCATGGGATTTCCTCCGACGCATCGGTTCGGTCATCTCTGCTCACGTCCTCGGAAGCAGGGGACTTGCGATGGGATGTCGCTTTTGTCCGCTACTGAAGAGCTTGACCGCCGCACGTCATGGCGCTGTCCGCCGTTTGTCACCGCGGTGTCACAGGGCCCCCGGACGGCGCAACCGCAGCCCCGCCGCGCACGTCCGCGCGGCTCAGAACGCGGCGATCGGCAGCTCGGGAACGCCGGTGAGGGACTGCTCGGCCCAGATGGTCTTGCCCACCGGCGCCGGCCGCGCGCCCCAGCGCTGGGCCAGCTGCGCGACCAGCAGCAGCCCCCGGCCGCCCTCGTCGAAGGTCCGTGCCCGCCGCATCCGCGGCGCCGTGCTGCCCGAGTCGGAGACCTCGCAGATCAGGATGGTGTCCTGGTGGATCAGGCGGAGCTGGACGGGCGGCTGCCCGTACCGGATGGCATTGGTGACCAGCTCGCTGACCAGCAGCTCGGTGACGAACGAGGCCTCCTCCAACCCCCACGCCTCCAACTGGTCGGTGGTGTTGCGGCGGGCGTCGGAGACGACCGACGGGTCGGACTCCAGGTCCCAGACCGCCACCCGGTCGGCGTGCAGGGCCCGGGTCCGCGCCACGAGCAGCGCCACGTCGTCGTCGGGCCGGTGCGTCAGCAGCGCCGTCAGCACCCGGTCGCACACCGTGTCCAGCGTGCCGGCCGGCCGCAGCAGCGCGCCGAACATGCTGTCCAGGGCCTCGTCGATGTCGTGGTCGCGGGCCTGGAGCAGGCCGTCGGTGTACAGGGCGAGCAGGCTGCCCTCGGGCAGCTCCGTGTCGATCGTCTCGAAGGGCAGGCCGCCCAGGCCCAGCGGCGGGCCGGCCGGCACGTCCAGGAGGTACACGGAACCGTCGGGGGAGACCACGGCCGGCGGCGGATGGCCGGCCCGGGCCAGCGTGCAGCGGCGGCTGACCGGGTCGTAGACGACGTACAGGCAGGTGGTGCCGATGCCGCCGGCGGCCTCCCCGCCGGCCTCCCGCTCACCCTCGTCGGCCGACAGGTGGATCACCAGGTCGTCGAGGTGGGTCAGCAGCTCGTCGGGCGGCAGGTCGACGTCCGCGAGGGTGCGCACCGCCGTCCGCAGCCGGCCCATGGTCGCGGCGGCCCGCATGCCGTGGCCGACGACGTCGCCCACGACCAGGGCCACCCGCGCCCCGGACAGCGGGATGACGTCGAACCAGTCCCCGCCCACGCCGGCCTCGGTGCCGGCGGGCAGGTAGCGGGACGCGATCTCCAGCGCCGGGTGGTCGGGCAGCTTGTGCGGGAGCAGGCTGCGCTGCAGGGTCATGGTGCTGGTGTGCTCGCGGGTGTGCCGGCGCGCCTTGTTGATGCCCACCGCCGCCCGGGTCGCCAGCTCCTCCGCCAGCCACAGGTCCTCGGGCTGGAAGGGCTCCCGGCCCTCGTCACGGCTGAAGAGGGCGACGCCGAGGGCCGTGCCGCCGGCCCGCAGCGGCACCACCAGGACGGAGTGGGTGCCGTTCTCGCCGAGCCAGGCCGCCTCGGGGTCCTGGGCCAGCCACTGGGCGACGGCCGGGTCGGCCGTCGCGTAGACGGCGCCGCGGCCGCTGGCCAGCGCCTCGGTGGGCGGCGACGGTGACGCGTAGACGGTCGTCTCGCCGACCCCGACCCGCGGGCGCGGGCCCGTCCCGGCGGCCGAGCGGACCGCCGTGCGGCACACGGTGACCGGTCCCGCGGCCGGGCCGGCGGAGGCGGTGTCGGGGCGCGGCGCGGGTTCGAGCAGGTCCACGACGGCGAAGTCGGCGATCCGGGGTACGGCGGCGTCGGCCAGCTCCTGCGCGGTCCGGCCGCTGTCCAGGGTGGTGCCGATGCGGGCGGCGGCCTCGTTCGGGAGGAGGCTGCGCTGCCGGTCGCCCTGCAGGGCGTTCATGTCGTGCGCGGTCAGGCACACCGCGCGCACCCGGCCCTCCGGGTCCCGCAGCGGGTCCAGCTCGGTCGCCCAGGCGTTCCCGGGGCCGCCGCCCGCGCCCGCGGCGCGCACGAACGCCGCCACGTACTGCGGCTCCCCCGACTCCAGGACCAGCCGCATCCGCCGCTCGGTCTCGTCGCTCACGGGGTCCGGGGCGATCTCCGGCAGCCGCAGACCGCGCATCTCCTCCTCGGTCAGCCCCAGCAGGCGCTCCATGGCGGAGTTCGCCCGCACCAGCCGCAGGTCCTCGTCGAAGACCGTCAGGAAGCACGGCGACTGCGCGAACGCCCAGTCCCGCAGCGACGCCTCCCAGTCGGTACGGGGACTGCCGGGCACGGCGGAGACGAGGAACCACTTCGTCGTCCCGCCGCTGGACGTCCAGCGGTGCGCGATCAGCGCCCGGTGCAGCCGGTGGCCCTCCCGGTGTCGCAGCGCCACCGTGCCGCTCCACAGCTCCGCCCCGGAGGGGATCAGCCGGGCCGGGTCGCCGGGGGCGTCCGCGAGCAGCTGGACGGCGGGCCGTCCCACGATGTCGGAGGACTCGTGGCCCAGCAGGCGGCGGGCACCCTCGCTCCACTCGGTGACGATGCCCTGCTCGTCGATGCTGGCCGTGGCCGTGTACGCCGGCTCGGCGGAGGAGTCCGGCTCCTCGGGCCCCTCACCGGGAGGGGTGGGCAGTCGATCCATCGCCGCTCATCTCGCCCTCGCTCGTTCCAGTGGTTCCGCGGTGCGACGGGAACCTGCATGGCCAGGGGTCCACTGACAAGCATGATCCAGCGGGCCGAAGAGCACCAACGCAGTGCACCCGCCGGCTCACGGCCCCGGTCGTTCCGGGCCGCCCCCGGGGTGCCCCGGCGGCGGACCCGGCCGTACCAGCACCAGGGCGAGGACCGCGTCGTCGACCTGCCACACCATCGCCCGCCGCGGCCCGCTGAGGGCCGGCGGCCGCAGGCCGGTGATGACGATCCGGCGCGGTGCGGGGCCGTGGACGCCCTCCCGGTCGGCCTTGACCGCCGCCTCCTTCAGCGCCCAGGCACCGGCCAGCGCCTCCGGCCGCCCGGTGTCGACGAGGGCCAGCTCCTCGGGGGAGAGCACGTGGTCGGCGACGCGGCGGACGGCGGGGGCGGAGCCGGTCTCGCACAGGTCCACGCCGACCGGCTCGGGCGCGAGCGCCGCCGCGACGTGGCCGGCCGTGTGGCTGATGGAGAGGTGCAGTGCGGGGAGCGGGCTGCCGGCGACGACGACGTACGGGCTGCCGTCCTCCCGCGGCAGCACCTCCACGTCGGCCTCGGGCGCGCCGACGGCCTCGCCCACCAGGCGCTTGGCGAGCAGCCGGCCGGCCATCCACTCGCCCCGGCGCCAGGCCGGCAGCCCGCGCACCACGCCCCGCTCGGCGGGTGAGAGGCGCAGCGGCTGGTGGGTGAGGTCGGGGCGGCGGGCGACGATGAGGCCGGCTCCGCCCCAGCGGAGCATCCGCCCCGGGGCGAGCGGGACGAAGGCGGCGCCGCGGTCGGTCGCGGCGGGTGCGGCGGTGGTGTCCATGGCGGTGGTCCTCTCATCGGTGCGGGTCAGGCGGCCGGGGCCGGTGCGGGCCGGTGCAACGCGCGGGCCAGCGCGGTCACGCTCCGGCGGATCTGGTCGGCGGTGTGGTCGCGGGTGACGAAGAAGCGCAGCCGGGCCAGCTCCTCCGGCACGGCCGGATGCAGGATCGGGTTGACGCTGATGCCCTGCCGGAACAGCGCCTCGGCCAGCTGCAGGGTCCGTACCGAGTCCCCGACGATGCACGGCACGATCGCCGATCCGCCGCTGTCCCCGGTGTCGACGCCGGCTTCCCGCGCGAGGCGGGCGAACAGCGCGGCGTTCTCCGCGAGCCGCGTCACCCGCTCCGGCTCGGCCCGCAGCAGCCGTACCGCGGCCAGCGTCGCGGCGGTGTCGGCCGGGGTCGTCCCGGCGCTGTAGACGAAGCCGGGGAGCGTGTAGCGCAGGTAGTCGACGACGGGACGGGCCGCCGCGACGTAGCCGCCGCAGCTCGCCAGGGCCTTGGACAGGGTGCCCGACCACAGGTCGACGTCCGCCCGGTCGGTGTCGAAGTGCTCGCCGATCCCGCGCCCGGTCGCGCCGATCACCCCGATGCTGTGCGCCTCGTCGACCATCAGCAGCGCGCCGTGCCGGCGCTTGACCTCGACCAGCGCGGGCAGGTCGGCGATGTCGCCGTCCATGCTGTACACGCCCTCGATCACGACCAGCACCCGCCGGTACTGGTGCCGGACCTGCGCGAGGAGGGCGTCGAGCGCGGCCGCGTCGTTGTGCGGGAAGGGCCGCCGGGTGGCGCCGGAGAGGCGGCAGCCCTGGAGGATGCTGTCGTGGGCGAGGGCGTCGTGGACGACGAGGTCGCCCGGGCCGACCAGGTGCCCGATCAGGGTGACGTTGGTGGCGTGGCCGTTGGCGAGGGCCAGCGCGGCCGGGCGGCCCAGCAGGTCCGCGAGTGCGGCCTCCAGCTCCCCGTGCGGCGGACGGCTGCCGGACAGCAGCCGGCTGGCGGACACCGACGTTCCGTAGCGGCCGACCGCCTCCTGCGCGGCCGCGCTCACCTGTGGGTGCGTGGCCAGGCCCAGGTAGTTGTAGCCGGCGAACGAGAGCAGCTCCCGGCCGTCGACGACGGTGGTGTCCGTCATGCCGCCCTCGTGGACGAGGAAGTACGGGTTGGGGAGCCCGAGCCCGGTGAGCACGGACACCCGCTCGGCGTGCGCGACGACCTCGGGGAAGCACTCGATGCGGGTGTGCTCGTCCGGCGGCGGGGTGCCGGCCGGTCCGTCGGGGGCGGCCGGGGGCGGGTCGGCCGACGGGTACTCGGGTGCGGGTGCGGCCGCGTGGTCGCGCTGGGCGGGGACGGGTGCCGGGGCCGGGTCCGCCGTACCGCCCGAGAGCAGGGCCGCGATCCCGCCGACGGTCGGCCGGGCGGCCGCGCGCTCGTCGAACGCCCGGTCCGGCCACAGCTTCCTGAGGGAGGTGAAGAGGTCGGTCAGCATCAGGGAGTCGAAGCCGAGGTCGTCGACGAGCAGCTGGTCGGCGCGCAGCCGGTCCACCGGGAAGGCGCTGATCCGCGCCACGTGCGCGAACACGGCCCCGGTGACCGCGTCGGCGCCGCCCGGCGGCCCCCCGTCCGCCGGGGCGCCGGCCGCGGCCGGCTCGGTGGGCGCCGGTACGACGACCAGGGCCGGGGTCGCCGTGACCGGTTCCACCCGGTCCGGGACCGGGGCGGGCACCGTTGCGGAGGCGGGGGCGTTCGGAGCGTTCGGGGCGGGCGGCGGGGGCAGGGTCGCGGCGAGGCCGGTGAGCAGCGTGACCTGCTGCTGGACCAGCTGGAGCAGCTCGTGCATCAGGTTGTCCATCGGGTGGTTCATCGGGGTCTCCTCGTTCGGTACGGGCGGGACGGCCGGAAGGGATTCGGCTGCGGTGTCCCGCTCCACCGGCCGCACCGGTCGGGTTCCGACGGGGGCACCGGCCGCCGCGGCGCGCCGCCGGGGCACCCAGTACGACTGGGGGTCGAGCCGGGCCACCGGCAGGTCGAGCGCGCGGCGGTGCTCCTCGGGCACCAGGACCCGCGGGTCGACCGGGGCGCCCAGGACCGCCAGCCGGGCGAGGCCGTGCACGAAGCCGTGCCCGTCGTCCGGTTCCGGTCCGGACGCCGCGACCACCTGCACGTCGTCGAGGCCGGCGAGGTTGCGGCCCACGGCCCGCAGCAGCGAGCCGCCGCCGGTCACCTGGACGAAGACGCGGGCGCCGCCGTCGTACGCGGTGCGGACGGCCTCGCCGAAGCGCACGGGCGCCGACGCGTGCCGGGCCCACAGCTCCCGCAGCCGGTCGGCGTCGGTGCAGACCTCCGCGTCCACGGACGAGACGAACGGCAGGACGGGCGGGCCGATCCGGACTCCGGCGAGCCCGGCGCGCACGGCCTCCCGCGCGGCGGCCAGCCGCGGCGAGTGGAAGGCGTTGGACACGTCCAGGGCCTTGGTGGTGATGCCCGCCGCCGCGCAGGCCAGCCGTACCGCGGCGAGCCCGGGCAGGGTGCCGCTGACCACCACCTGGCGGGGCTCGTTGAAGCAGGCGAGCCACACGTCGTCGATGCCGTCGACCAGGCGCCGGCAGGTGTCCTTGTCGCTCAGTACGGCGAGCATCCCGCCCCGCGGCTCCGGCTCGGCATCCCGGAGTGCCGAGCCCCGGTGGGCGAGCAGCCGGACGGCCTCCTCACCGGTGAGCGCCCCGGCGGCCGCGGCGGCCGCGAACTCCCCGACGCTGTGCCCGAGGGTGAGGTCGGGGGCGATGCCGTGGTCGGCCAGCAGGCGGGCGGCCGCGAGCTGGAGGGTGCCGAGCAGCGGCTGGCACACGTCGGTCCCGGCGAGGTGCCGCCGCAGCTCCGCGTCGTCGGCCGGGGCGGCGGACGCCCGGCCGTACAGCAGCTCGGCGGGGTCGGGGCCGCCCTCCCGGCGGGCCACCGCGCCGAGGGCGTCCACCGTCTCCCGGAAGGCGGGGAACCGCTCGTAGAGGTCCCGCAGCATGCCCGGACGCTGGCTGCCCTGGCCGGGGAAGACGAAGCAGACGCGGCGCCGGCCGGCCGGCAGCGGCGCGTCGGCGGCGAAGGCGCCGTCGCCGAGGTCGCCCCTGACGCCGTCGGCCCACTGCCGGCGGGCCCGGAGCAGCCGCCGCGCGAACGTGTCCGTGTCGGCCGCCACGATCGCGAGCCGGGTGGTCAGCGGCCGGCGCCCGCCGAGCGTGTGGGCGAGCGCCGCGACGGGGAGCCGGGGGCTGCGCCGGACGGTGTCGAGCACGTCGCCGACGTGCCGGTCCAGCAGCTCGGGACTGCCCGCGGTGAGCAGCACCAGCTGCGGTACGGCCGCGGCGGCGGACCCGGAGGCGACGGGTACGGACACCGCCGGGACGGAGCCGACTTGCACGGACGCCGCGGGGACGGGCGTGGCCGGTGCGCAGGCGGTGCCGGTGCGCAGCGACGCGGCCGTCGCGCAGCGGGCGGGCGCCGCCGGGCGTACGGCGGGACGCGCCGCGGCGCGGACGGTGGGCGGGGCCGGGGGCGCCGGAGCCGGCGGCTCCTCCAGCACCACGTGGACGTTGGTGCCGCCGAAGCCGAACGAGCTGACCGCGGCGCGCCGCGGGTCCGTGCCCGGCCAGGGCCGCGCGGTGTCGGCGATCCGCAGACCGGCGGCCGGAATGCCCAGGTCGGGCGCGGGGCTGGTGTCCGGCTGCGGCACGATCGTGCCGTGGTGGACGACCAGGGCCGTCTTGATCAGGCCCGCGATCCCCGCCGCCGACAGCGCGTGCCCGATGAGGGCCTTGCCGGAGGCGAGGTAGCACAGCGCCGGGTCGTCGTCGGGGTACTCGGTGCGCAGCCGGCGCAGGGCCTCCACCTCGGCGCGGTCGCCGACCGTGGTGCCGGTGCCGTGCGCCTCGATGAAGCCCACCGAGGAGGGCGGGAGGCCGGCGTCGTCGTAGGCCCGGCGCATCGCCCGCAGCTGTCCCTCGGGGGTGGGTGCCAGCGGTCCCGGAGCGGCGCCGTCGTTGGCCGAGCCGACGCCGCGGATCACGGCGTAGACGCGGTCGCCGGCGGCCAGCGCGTCGGCCAGCGGCCGTACGACGACCGCGCCGGCGCCCTCGCCGAGGACGAAGCCGTCGGCCCGCTCGTCGAAGGGGCGGCACACCCCGCTCGCGGACAGCGCCCGCAGCGCGGAGAAACCGATCAGGCCCTCGGGGGTGAGGTTCAGGAACACGCCGCCGACGACGGCGAGCCGGCAGGTGCCCTGCCGTAGCTGGGCCACCGCCTGGTCGAGGGCGACCAGCGAGCCGGAGCAGGCGGCGTCGACGGCGAGGCTGGGGCCGCCGAGGTCGAACTGCCGGCTGATGGTGCCCGGCGCCATGTTCAGCAGGCTGCCGGGCAGCGAGAAGGGCTGGAAGCCGCCGAGCCGGGCCGCCCGCTCCCGGACGGCGCCGAGGGCGCCCCCGGTCTCGGCGGCCAGCGCGATGGCCCGCAGGGGGGCCGCCATGAGGTCCTTGTAGTCGGACACCGACATGCCGACGAACACCCCCGTGCGCTCCCGGTCGAAGTCGCCCCGGCCCAGCCCCGCGTCGTCGAGGGCCTCGCGGGCCACGTCGAGCATCAGCCGGTGCTGCGGGTCCGTGGCCCGGGCCCGGGCGGGCGGTATCCCGTAGTGGAGGGCGTCGAAGCGGTCCACGTCGTCCAGGAAGGCGACCTGGTCGGTGTACGCCGTGTGGGGGTCCGACCGGTCGCCGGACGGGTCGTGGAAGGCGTCGTGGTCCCAGCGCTCCCGCGGCACGCGAGCGAACTGCCGCTCCCCGCTCAGCAGCAGCTCCCAGTAACCGCGGACGTCGGAGGCGCCGGGAAATCGGCAGCCGAGTCCGGTGATGGCGATGTCGGTCATGACGGAGGGTCCTTCGGCGATTCGCCCCTGCCCTTGCGCAGGAGGGTCGAATGCCACCGTGCCCGCCCGCGGCCGCGGGCCACAGTCACGGCGATTCGTCACTTGACAGGAGCGCGGAAGCCGAAGCAGGAAAGGGGACTCCGGGATCGGTCGAGGGCTTTTACCGTGCGTCCTCGCGGGAGTCAAGCCCCGTATTGCAGTGGCGTGACGGTCTGCGGCCGGAAGGGTTTATTTGAAGCACGGCCCCACCGGGGAACCCCGGAAACGAAAAGGCCGACACATTGCCCGACAGTTTGAATGGAGAATCACCATGTTCGCTCGTTTTTCGACCCGTCGCCTCGTTCTCGCCGGTGCTTCCGTGGCCCTGGTCGGTGGTGGTGTCGCCCTCCCGGCGACCGCGATGGCCGCCCCGGTCTCCGCTCCGCACCACCTCTCGTCGTTCGTCCAGGACGACAGCGCCGACGGCATCGGTACCAGCGGCGACTCGAACGCCGAGAACACCACGGTCGGCGGCACCGCCACCGGTGGCGCGGCCAACACCGGCAACAACAGCTGCAAGGGCAAGTGCACGGTCACCACGGGCAACGCCACCGGTGGCAACGCCAGCGCCGACGCGGTCAACACGGGTGACGCGACCTCCGTGAGCGGCGACGCCACGGGCACCGGCGGCACGGTCAAGAACATCAAGAAGGACATCAAGAAGGAGGTCCTCAAGAAGATCGGCAAGTGAGGGCCGGGGGCCCGCCCGCCCCCGCGGGCGCCCCGACACACGGACGCCGGAGAGGCCGCAGCCTCTCCGGCGTCCGTCCGTGCCGTGTTCCGCGCGTCAGCCGTTGCCGCCCACCGCGGTCGCGTCGCCGCTCACGGCGGTCGCGTCGCCGGCGTTCGCCGCGTCGGCGCTGGCGTTGCCGCTGGTGGCGTTGCCCGTGGTGATCGTGCACCGGCCGATGCAGGTGCCCACGCCGCCCGACGTGGCGGCGCCGGAGGCGGCCTCGCCGCCGACGGTCGTGTTGGCGGCGTCGGCGTCGCCGCTCACCGCGGTGGCGTCGCCGCCGCGGCTGTTGTTCTGGTCGCCGCCCTGGCCGTCGTCGTCGCCACCGCGCCGTGCGCGCTGGCCGATCGGGCCGTTCGCCGTCCGGTGGCTGCTGCCGCTGACGACGTCGGCGGTGGCCACGGTGTTGACGCTGCCGAGGCACAGGCCGTTGCACACGTTGAAGGCGCCGTCGCCGGCCGCGGTGTTGGTGCTGGTGCCGCACAGGCCCGCGCACTCGTTGTACGCGCCGTTCCCGACGGTCGTGCTCACGCTGTCGTCGCACAGGCCCCGGCAGACGCCCGACGCCCCCTCGCCCACGGCGGTGTTCGTGCTGCCGTGGCACAGGCCCGTGCAGCCGGCCGAGAGGCCGTCGCCCGCGGCGGTGTTGTCGGAGTCGTGGCACAGCCCGGCGCAGCCGCCGGAGCCGTCGCCGACGAGAACGCCGCCGTCGTGGGTGAAGGTGACGGCGTAGTGCGGGACCGCCGGTGCGGCCGCAGCGGTCGCCGGGAGCGCGACACCGCCGCCGACCAGGGCCACGGAAGCCGCGGCGAGCACGAAACGACGGGTCCAGGAACGCTCGTTCATCGGAATTCTCCGGGATTCTCGTGCGAGGTCTTCGCCTGCGGCCAAGCGGACGGGCGCTGCGGGTTCCGGCCGGCGACGTCCGGGGCCGTGCGGACGCCGGGGCCGTGCGAGGGCGACGCTATCGCGCGGATCAGGCGGTCGACAGGATCCGGCGGGGCGCGGCGTGTTCCGGCCCCCACCCGGGCCCTACCCGCCCGCGCCCCGGTGGCTCGCCGGCCTTCGGGAGGTCCTGCAGGGGATTCCGTCCGGGGAACCCGGCGGCTTTTACCAAGATCTGTGCGTCGGCGTCAAGTCCCGTATTCAAGTGGCGTGACGCGGGAGCCCGGAGCGGGTTTATTTGAAGTACGCCCTCACCGGGGAACCCCGGAAAACCGAAGGCGGAGAAATGCTCCGGTGGAATCCCTCGGAGAACGTTTCGAAGACCTCTTTCCTTCTGAATGGAGAATTACCATGTTCGCTCGTTTTTCGACCCGTCGCCTCGTTCTCGCCGGTGCTTCCGTGGCCCTGGTCGGTGGTGGTGTCGCCCTCCCGGCGACCGCGATGGCCGCCCCGGTCTCCGCTCCGCACCACCTCTCGTCGTTCGTGCAGGGCGACAGCGCCGACGGCATCGGTACCAGCGGCGACTCGAACGCCGAGAACACGACCGTCGGCGGCGACGCCACCGGTGGCGCGGCCAACACCGGCAACAACAGCTGCAAGGGCAAGTGCACGGTCACCACGGGCAACGCCACCGGTGGCAACGCCAGCGCCGACGCGGTCAACACCGGTGACGCGACCTCCGTGAGCGGCGACGCCACGGGCACCGGCGGCACGGTCAAGAACATCAAGAAGGACATCAAGAAGGAAGTCCTCAAGAAGATCGGCAAGTGACGCGGCGCGCACCCGCCGCACCGCCGACCGCGCAGACGCCGGAGGGGCCCACCGCCCCTCCGGCGTCCGCGCGCCGTCCACAGGCTCCGGCCGACCGGCACGGGGTGTCCGCGGCTGCCGATAGGCTTCTCGAATGGCCCTTCCGGACGCTTCCCCCGAGATCTCAGACCCTTCGCTGCAGGTGCTCCACCGTGTCTTCGGATACGGCTCGTTCCGCGGCGAGCAGCAGGAGATCATCGACCAGGTCGTGGGCGGCGGCGACGCCCTCGTCCTGATGCCGACCGGCGGCGGCAAGTCGCTCTGCTACCAGATCCCGGCCCTGGTCAGGGACGGCACGGGCGTGGTGGTCTCCCCGCTCATCGCCCTCATGCAGGACCAGGTGGACGCGCTGACCGCCCTCGGCGTGCGGGCCGGCTTCCTCAACTCGACGCAGGACCCCTACGAGCGGCAGGCCGTCGAGCAGGCCTTCCTCGCCGGCGAGCTGGACCTGCTGTACCTGGCCCCCGAGCGGCTGCGCACCGAGGGCACCCAGCGGCTGCTCGACCGGGGCACGGTGTCCCTGTTCGCGATCGACGAGGCGCACTGCGTGGCCCAGTGGGGCCACGACTTCCGGCCCGACTACCTGGCCCTGTCGATGCTCCACGAGCGCTGGCCCAAGGTGCCCCGGATCGCCCTGACGGCCACGGCCACCGAGGCCACGCACGCGGAGATCGCCGGCCGGCTGGGCCTGGAGGACGCCCGGCACTTCGTCGCCAGCTTCGACCGGCCGAACATCCAGTACCGCATCGTCCCCAAGAACAACCCCACCCGGCAGCTGCTGGAGCTGATCCGCACCGAGCACGCGGGGGACGCCGGCGTCGTCTACTGCCTGTCCCGGTCCTCCGTCGAGAAGACCGCGGCGTTCCTCGTGGAGCAGGGCATCGACGCCGTGCCGTACCACGCCGGCATGGACGCCGCCGCCCGCGCCGCGAACCAGGCCCGCTTCCTGCGCGAGGACGGCGTCGTGGTGGTCGCCACGATCGCCTTCGGCATGGGCATCGACAAGCCCGACGTGCGCTTCGTGGCCCACCTGGACCTGCCCAAGTCGGTCGAGGGCTACTACCAGGAGACCGGCCGCGCCGGCCGCGACGGCGAGCCCGCCACGGCGTGGCTGGCGTACGGGCTGCAGGACGTGGTCCAGCAGCGCAAGCTCATCGACGGCTCCGAGGGCGACGAGGCGCACCGCCGGTCGCTGGGCATGCACCTCGACGCCATGCTCGCGCTGTGCGAGACGGTCGACTGCCGCCGGGTGCGGCTGCTCGCCTACTTCGGGCAGTCCGGCACGCCCTGCGGCAACTGCGACACCTGCCTGACGCCGGCCGAGTCCTGGGACGGCACCGTCGCCGCGCAGAAGCTGCTGTCCACGGTGTGGCGACTGGCCCGGGAGCGGCGCCAGAAGTTCGGCGCCGGCCAGGTCATCGACATCCTGCAGGGCAAGAAGACCGCCAAGGTCATCCAGTTCGACCACGACGGGCTCTCGGTGTTCGGCGTCGGGGCGGACCTGGGCACCGCGGAGTGGCGGGGCGTCGTGCGCCAGCTGCTGGCGCTCGGCCTGCTCGCGGTGGAGGGCGACTACGGGACCCTGGTCCTCACGGAGGCCAGCGGCGACGTGCTGGGCGGTCGCCGCACCGTCTCGATGCGGAAGGAGAAGGCGGCCGCCGCGCCCCGCAAGGAGTCCGGCTCCGGCTCCCGCTCGGGCAAGGGCGCCCGCGTACCGGTCGACCTGCCGGCCGCCGCGGTCCCGGTCTTCGAGGCGCTGCGCGCCTGGCGCAGCGCGACGGCGAAGGAGCAGGGCGTACCGGCGTACGTGGTGTTCCACGACGCGACCCTGCGGGAGATCGCGACGCTGCTGCCCGCCACGATCGAGGAGCTGGGGACCGTCGGCGGCGTCGGCGAGGCCAAGCTGGCGAAGTACGGCGAGGGCGTCCTGGAGGCCCTGGCCGGGTCCGGCGCCCCCGCGTCCGGCGCCGGCGCCCCCGCGGACCCCGCCGCCCCGTCCGGCCCGGCGACCCCGTCCGGTGGCCGCGCCGACGCCTCCGCCGCCCCGGACGGCCCGCCGTTCGACGACGAGGAGCCGCCCTTCGACGACGAGCCGGCACCCTGGGACGACTGGGAGTGACGTCCGGCACGCGGGGGCGCCCGAAAACCGGTTGGCGGCCGCCGCCCCGGCCGGATAGGAAGGCCGCATGCTGAGAGGTACCAAGGTCGGGCTCAGGGCCCGGCACGAGGACGACATCCCGGTCCTGCGGACCGAGCTCTACAACGACGTGGTCAACGCCGCGCGGGCCGAAGGCGGACCGTGGCGGCCGCTGTCGCCCGGCACGAAGGACCCGCGGCTCGTGGTGGACGAGACGGCACCGGGGAGCGTCTCGTTCTCGGTGGTCGAGCTCGCCGGCGACACCCTCGTCGGCACGGCCACGCTCTGGGGCATCGACACGCACAACCGCGGCGCGCACATCGGGCTCGGCCTGCTGCCGTCCGCGCGCGGCAACGGCTACGGCACGGACGTGGTCGCGACGCTGTGCCACTACGGCTTCGTCGTCCGCGGCCTGCACCGCCTCCAGATCGAGACGCTGGCGGACAACGCCGCGATGTTGCGCTCCGCCGAGCGCAACGGCTTCGTCCGCGAGGGCGTGCTGCGCTCCTCGGCCTGGGTGCTGGGGGAGTTCGTGGACGAGGTGCTGCTCGGCCTCCTCGCCCGGGACTGGAAGCCCGGAGCACCGCTCTAGCAGCGCTTTGTCAGGTGGTGTCCGGAGGATCGGGGCCGGGCCCGGGATCAACCTCCCGCGGTACCGCGGGAGGTTGACGCGCCGTCGTGCGCACGCGGCTACCCTGCGGCAATGCGGATCCGCCCCCTCCTCGCCGACGCGCTGGTCGCGGCGGCGATCGCCGGCCTTGCCGTCCTCCTGGCGCAGGAGGCCCCGGAGCAGGGGTGGCCCCCGCTGGACGGCACCGGGTACGCCCTGGTGGCCGCCCTGCACCTGCCGCTCGTCCTGCGCGCCCGCGGTCCGGTCGCGGTCTGCCTCTTCGTCGACCTCGTCTGGACGGTGTACGTCACGGCCGGCTACTGGCCCGTGGTGAGCTCCTTCGCTCCCATGCTCGCGCTCTACACCGTCGCCTCCACCCGCCCGGCGCGCACCACCGGCGTCTGCGCCGGCCTGATGGCCGCGGTGTGGATCTGCGCGGGGCTGCTGCGACCCGACTCCAACATGGTCTCGGTCGCCGGCCAGGCGCTCGTCTTCCCGGCCGTCATGTGGCGCTTCGGCTGGCTCGCCCGCCGCTCGGCGGAGCTCACCCGCAGGTTGCGGGCCGAACAGGCGGAGCGGGCCCGCCGCGAGGTCGCGGCCGAGCGCGGGCGGATCGCCCGGGAGCTGCACGACGTGGTCGCCCACCACATGGCGGTGATATCCGTGCAGTCCAGCCTCGCCTGGTACGTCATCGACTCGGACGCCGCCACCGCGCGCACCGCCCTCGCCACCATCACCGGCACCAGCGGCGAGGCCCTGGAGGAACTGCGCCGCGTCCTGGCCCTGCTGCGGACCGACGAGGCCGATGCCGCCCCGCTCGCCCCCGTACCCGGCCTCGACCGGCTCGACGACATGCTGGCCCGCGTCCGGGCCGGCGGCGCCGAGGTGGACCTCCGCGTGGTCGGCCGACCGCGGCCGCTCGCTCCGGGCACCGGCCTGTGCGTCTACCGCGTGACGCAGGAGGCGCTCACCAACGTGCTCAAGCACGCTCCCGGGGCCCGTACCACCGTCGAACTCACCTACGGACGGCGGGAGGTGACGGTGCGGATCACCGACGACGGCAAGGGTGCGATTCCGGCCAACCTCCCGCCCGGGAGCGGACACGGCTTGATCGGCATGAGGGAACGGGCCAAGCTCTACGGTGGGACGATCAGCATCGGCCCGCGGCGCGAGGGGGGATTCGCGGTGAGCCTGACCCTGCCGACCGCCGCGCGTGCCCCCGGCCAGGGAGACGACACCGCACAATGACCAGGGTGCTCGTCGTGGACGACCAGTTCCTCATCAGGGCCGGGCTGGTCGGACTGCTGCGGGCGGCCCCGGGCATCGAGGTGGTCGGCGAGGCCGCCGACGGGGCCGAAGCCGTCGAACTGGCCGCCCGGACCCGGCCCGAAGTGGTCCTCATGGACATCCGGATGCCGGGCATGGGCGGCATCGAGGCGACCCGGCGGATCCTCGCGGAGGCCGAGGACCCGCCGCCCCGGGTCCTGATCCTGACCACCTTCGATCTCGACGAGTACGTGTACGGGGCGCTGCGCGCCGGAGCGTGCGGCTTCCTGCTCAAGGACTCCGGACCGGAGCGCCTGCTGGCCGCGGTGGCGGCCGTGCGCGGCGGGGACGCCCTCTTCGCGCCCAGCGTCACCCGGCGCCTGGTCGAGGCCTTCGCCCCGCGCCCGGAGCCCGCGCCGGACGTCGAACCGCCGGCGGACCTCGCCGCGCTGACCACCCGTGAGCGGGAGGTGCTCCAGCTGACCGGCCGCGGGCTGTCCAACGGCGAGATCGCCGGCCGGCTCTCGATCAGCGAGGCCACCGTCAAGACCCACCTCAACCGGACCATGAGCAAGCTCGGCCTGGACAGCCGGGCACAGGCCGTCGTGACGGCGTACGAGACGGGGCTGGTTCGACCCGCGCGCGGCACCTAGGGCCTGTCTTTCGGATCATGCCGGGCTCGCGGGGCCCCGGCCGGGTCACGACCGCGCCCCGGCCGCGGCCAGGGCCGCCGCCCGGGCCTTCGCCCGCACGGCGCGCAACTCGGCCAGGTCCCGTGCGTACGCCCCGCCGACGCGCCGCTCGGCGTCCGCCTGGGCCGCGGCCACGGCGTCGGCCAGGCCGGCGCGCGCCTGGCAACCGGCGTCGGTGCGCGCCACGTCGAGCTCCCGCCCCGCCACGGCGTGCACCGCGGCGGGGTCCGTGCCCGCCGCGTCGAGCTCCCGGCCGATCGCGGTCACGGGATCGGTGAGCGCGCCGGCCGGGTGGCCCGCCGCGGCCATGCAGGAACTCCAGCGGGTACGCGCCCGCACGAACCGCGGATCCCGCTCCACCGCGTCGGCGACCCGGTTGCCGAGGACCACGAACGTGTTGGACAGCCGCAGGTACTCCGGCCCGTACTGCGCCAGGTCCGCCCGGACCGCGCACGAGTCGGCGTGGTAGAAGAACTCGCTGCCGTCGGGCATCGGCAGGCGCCGCTCGTGCGCCTTCGTGCCCAACAGGGCGTCCTGCCACCGCTGGTCGGCGGCCCGGTCCCCGTTGGCGTCGGCGGGCGGGTCGGCGGCGAGCGCGGCGCCCGTGACGCCGTACCCGTCGGCCGCCGCCCCGGCCGGTGTGAGCAGGCCGTAGGGATTCGGCTCGGGCCGACCTGCCCCCGGGCGCGACGGCTGTGGTCGGTAGGCGAAACCGCGGCCCCGCATGCAGGCGGCCACCCGTCGCTCGTTCTCGGCGTGCAGGGCGACCGCGGCCCGGCCCGACTCGGCGGCGGTGACGCCCCCGAAGGGACCGGGCGGCGGCGCGGACCGGGCGGACGCGGGGGAGGCGCCGCCGGACGGTGAGCATCCGGCGGCGCCCAGGGCCGCACCGACGCCGACCCCGACGCCGACGAGCAGGGCCGCGAGGGCGGACGGGCGTCGGAGGGTCATCGCGGTCCCGTCAGCACCACTTGTCGGACCAGATGTGCGGCAGGTTCCAGGCGCCGATCTCGCGCCACCCGGTGCCGCGGTTCAGCGGCCAGCCGCGGCCGCGGAAGTTCTTCTCCTTGTAGACCTTCACGTTGCACCGGGCGCCGTTGTTGTACAGGGAACCGCCGGCACTGTGGTTGAAGTTGGCGTACCGGCTGAGGTCCCGGTTGTCCTGGTAGACCTTCTGCACGCGGTGCGCGCCGGTGCTCTGGTAGTTCTTCAGCCAGTAGGCGCACAGCGCCGTGCGCGGGCAGTCCCGCGGCGCCGCGGCCACCGCCGGGGTGACGGTGAAGGCGCCGGCGCCGAGCGCCGCGCCGACGGCGAGAGCCGTGAGGGAACGCCGGGTCCTGTTCATGGAATTCTCCTTTGTTTCCTGTACGTGGACATCAGCTTCTCAGGGGTGGAATGCGGCCCGCTTGTACGAATGCGCCCGGATTCCCGTTCCGCCGGTGCAGCGCCCGTCCAGTGCGCCGGAAAACGGAACAGGCACTGCGGACTACGAGGGAAGCGTGAAGGATTCGAGGAGGCCCCCGATGTGCAGCGGGGAACGGTTCCGCAATTCCCGCAGCCGTCCCGGCGTGCAGCCCAGCGCCGCCTTCACGCACCGGTGGAAGTGGGCCTGGTCGCAGTAGCCGGCCTCGGTCGCGGTCTGCGCCGCGGACCGTTGCGACTCCATCAGCCGCAGGGCGTACTGGAGGCGGGTGATCTGGGCGTACGCCTTGGGCGCGACGCCCACCTCCGCGCGGAACCGGCGCTCCAGGTGCCGCCGGCTCTGCGCCATCGGGGCGGTGAGCTCGGCCACCGACAGCCGGCCGTGGCCGCGCCGGATCGCGCCGACCGCCCGGCACACGGCCGGGTCGGCCGGCGGGCCGGCCGCCAGCCGCGCCGCGAGGAACCGGTCGAGGAGCCCGAACCGGTCCTCCCAGCACGTCAGCCGGGTCAACTCCCGGGCCAGCAGCGTCACGCCCGGCAGCAGCTCCTCGGACAGCGCGGTGCGCCGGCCGTCGGGAAGGCCCGCCGACTCGGCGAAGAGCGAGTACGCCGCCGTCGGCGCCAGGGCCACGGTCACCGCCGCGGCCCCGCCGCTGGAGCCGGTCGCCACGGCCCTGGTGTGCACCGCGGCGACGAACGAGTCCGGGGGTGCGGGAGCGCGGGCCGGCGCGGCGGCCGCCCCGAGGGGGTCGCCGAAACCGATCACCAGGCGTACCGCCCCCGTGGGCACCTCCAGGCGCCGCGCGGCCGGCCGGGGCCCCGCCGCGTGACCGCGGTAGCCCAGTACGGCACCGAGCAGCCGCGCGGCGGGCCGCCCCGTCACGTGCGCCGGCGCGGCCCCCGCGCCGCGCCGGTGCACGACGGTGACGTCATTCATTTCTGGATCCGACCTCCTTTCCGGAGAAACGGGTTTCACCGGAAAGGAAATCTAGGGACGGCGGGCTCTTCCTCCATCCCGCAGGGAGCTGATCTTCGCGTCAACCCGGGCGGTACCGCCCGGATTCCTCCAACCGGCGCGGTACAGCGAAAGGCCGACGGCGTCCGAACCGATGAGAACGCCCGGCCCTACGCGGCGGTCCCGGCAATTCAGAACCGGACGGGCAGTGCGAGCAGCCCGCGGGCCCGCAGCGACGGGCGCCACCGGAGGTCCGCGCGGGGGACGTCCAGGGCCAGGGCGGGGAACCGGCGCAGCAGCGTGCCCACGGCGACCTCCGTCTCCAACCGCGCCAGCGGGGCGCCGACGCAGTAGTGGATGCCGTGGCCCAGGGCCAGGTGGCCGCCGTCCTTCCGGTCCGGCACGAGCCGGTCGGGTTCGGCGAACCGCTCGGGGTCGCGGTTGGCCGAGGCCAGCGACAGCATCACGGTCTCCCCGGCCGGGATCCGCACCCCGTCGAGCTCCACGTCCTCCAGCGGGAAACGGCGGATCGCCAGCAGCGCCGGCCCGTCGTAGCGGGCGAACTCCTCCACCGCGTCGCCGATCCGCGCCGGGTCGGCGCGCAGGGCGGCCAGTTCGGCGGGGTGGTCGAGCAGCGCGAGCACGGCGGTGCCGATGAGCTGGACCGTGTTCTCGTACCCGGCGAACAGGATGAGGAACGCGAGCGAGGTGAGCTCGTCCTCGGTGAGCCGGTCGCCGCCGTCGCGGACGCCGATCATGTCGGTCAGCAGGTCGTCCCCGGGCTCCCGGCGCTTGTCGGCGATGAGCCGGGGGAAGTACGCGAGCATGGCGGCCACGGCGTGCCGGGCGGCGCCGGGGTCGGCGGGGTCCGGGGCGATCAGCGCGTCGGTCCAGGCCCGGAAGTCCGGGCGCGAGGCGTGCGGGACGCCGAGCAGGTCGCAGATCACGGTGATCGGCAGCGGCGCGGCGTAGTCGGCGACGAGGTCGGCCCGTCCGCGGTCCGCGACCGCGTCCAGCAGTCCGTCGGCCAGGGCCTGGACGCCCGGCCGCATCGCCTCCACCCGGCCGGGGGTGAAGGCTTTGGAGACCAGGCGCCGGATGCGGGTGTGGTCCGGCGGGTCCATGTTCAGGAGGTTGGCGTCGAGGGCCGGGGGCAGGGAGAAGCCCGTGTAGTTGCCGGGCAGCCGGTGCGCCTTGTCCAGCGAGAGCCGGGGGTCGGCGAGGAGCCGGCGCACGTCGCGGTAGCGGGTGACGACCCAGACGGGCAGTCCGTCCGGTCCGATGACGCGGTGCGCCGGTCCGGCTTCCCGGAGCCGGGCGTAGGACGCGTGCGGGTCGGCGATCAGTGCGTGCCGGTCGGGGAGCGCGGTAGTCATACCGTCACCCTAAGCGAGCGCCCCGTGCTGCCGGACCGCGGGATCCGCCCGCCCGGTCGCCCGGTCGGGCGGGCGAGCGGGCGGGCGGATCCGAGCGGTCGAGTGGCGGGTCAGGGCGTCGCGTTGAGCTCGGCGACGATCGAGGCCGGGGTGTGGCCGCTGCTGTCGGACAGGCGGTGGAAGTCGACCGAGACGTAGTTCGGCTCGCGTCCGCCGCTCGCGGTGCGGCACTGGTTCGCGATGCGGTCGCGGAGTTTGGCGCCGTTGTCCAGGGCCGCGGTCAGGACGGTGGGCACGTTGCGGTGGTGGCTCATCATGAACAGCCGCCGGAAGCCCGGCTCCTGCCGGTCCAGCGGGACGTCCGACCAGCGGGTGACGCAGGCCGTGTCGTTGCCCATGTCGCCCAGGCTCCAGTAGTTGGCCACCGTCCACGAGCGGTCGTACATGACGCCCAGGTGCTCGCGGTCGCCCCGGTCGGAGAAGAGCAGCAGGCGCTTGCCGGCGGTGGCGAGGTCGGCCACCTTCGGCCAGCCGTTCTGCCGTACGCCCCACTGGTCGGGCCGGAAGAGGAGTTCGGACAGCCCTCGGACCCGGCCGAGCGACGACTGGAGCTGCTCGGCGCTCACGTAGTCCTCCAGGAAGACCGTCACGAACTCCTGCGGGTGGGCGTTCAGGAAGTCCACGACCGTCTGCATGGTGCCCGTGAAGCTCTGCCGGGGCAGGGCGTACGTGGCGCCGGCGAAGGTCTTGCAGTCGCCGTGGCACAGGTACACGTCGCTGGGGTAGCAGTCGCTGCCGAAGCTGATGACGCACAGCCAGGTGCTGCGGTCGTACCAGTGCGTGTCCAGGCTGAGCCCGCGCACGCCGCTCTCCAGCTGGTTGCGCACCGACTCGGACTGGTTCACCGAACTCCAGCGGGAGTCCTCGTAGTTGGTGAAAGAGTTGTGGGTGGTGAGGAAGGTGGCCTCGTCGAGGCGGCGGTCGCCCCAGCGGGCCGCCGCGGCGGCGCCGGCCGATCCGCCCGCCGGGGCCGCGACGGCGGTGGCGGGGGAACGGGGCCCGGCGGGCGCGGCGGCCGACGCGGCGGTCGCGGTGCCGAGGAGGGCCAGCAGGAGGAGGCAGAGGAAGGAGTGCCGCCCCGTGCGGCGCAGGAGTGCGGCGGGGGTCGCCCGGCGACGCCCGTGCGCTCGTGGAGGGGGAGTTAGTGACATGCCCATGCCAATCATGCCGGGAGGGTAGCGTGTGGGCCGCGCCCCGGCTACGGATCGGCAGGGCCCGCCGCGACACGGTCGTGCCGGCCACTGCACGGCCGTCCCGGCCACGCCACGGTCGCGCCGGCTACGCCGCGTCCCCGCTACGCCACGGTCGTGCCCGTCACGGCCCGGTCGCCGGGGTCAGCGGGCCGGTCGCCGCGGGGGCGTTCGCCGCACCGCACATCGCCCGCTCGAACAGGGTCTCCAGCGCGGCGTCGATCGGGTGCGGCCGCGGGCGTCCCGAGGCGTCCAGCGCGTTCCACCGCTGCAGGTTGAACGCGACCGACACCTGTCGTCGGCCGTCGGACCGGGTCATGGACCGGGTCCCCGCCCCCCAGGCCGTGCCGTCCTGGCCCCAGTAGGTGCCGCAGCCGGGGACCTCGAGCTTGGTCAGCCCCAGGCCGTACTGGATCGTCGTTCCGTCGAGGGCGATCACCGGGCCGGTGCGCTGCATCTGCGCCAGCGAGGCCCGGCTGACGACGCGGCCGGCCAGCAGCCTGCCGTAGAAGCGGTCGAGGTCCTCCACGGTGGACACGAGCGCGGCTCCCGGACCCACCCACGACATGTCGTAGACGCTGTACTCGTGCGGTTCGGCGACCACGCCGAACAGCGCCTCGTACATCCGGGAGTGCGGTCCCTCGATGCGCGGTCCGGCCGGGAAGCTCGTGTGCCGCAGTCCGGCCCGCGCGATGACGTGGCGGGCGACGTACGTCTCGTACGGCGTCCCCGTCACGTGCTCCAACAGCTGGCCCAGGATCAGGTAGTTGGTGTTGGAGTAGACCCCGACCGGACCGCCGGGCTCGCCGGCCGGCGGCGCCGCCAGACCGAGCTCGATCAGCTCGGCCGGGCGGAACCGCCGGAAGCGGTTGTCGTCCAGGCTGGTGATCGCCGTCGGGGAGGGGAGCTCCTGGAGGGACGGGAAGGCGTAGCGGATGTGGTCGGGGATGCCGCTGGTGTGGTTGAGCAGCATCCGGACCGTGATCCGCCGGCCGCGCTCGCCCGGGACCAGCTGCGGCAGGTAGTCACCGATCGGGGCGTCGAGCCGGATGCGGCCCTGTTCGACCTGCTGCATCACCGCGGCGGCGGTGAAGGTCTTGGTGATGCTGCCGACGCGGTGGCGCATGTCGGCCCGGACCGGACGGCCGGTCGCCAGGTCCGCGACGCCGGAGGCGCCGCGCCACGTCCGGCCGTCCGCGCGGACCTCGGCGAACACCCCCGGCATCCCGGCGCGGTGGACACCGTCCAGCGCGGCCTGCAGTCGGGCGGCACCGGGGCCTTCCGGCGCGGTCGTGCGGGCGGCGCTCGTGCCGGCGACAGCCGTGCCGCCCACGGTCGTGCCGGCCACGGGTGCGCCGGCCACGGGCGTGCCGGGTACCCGGGTGGGTCCGGCCCCGTGGGGCGCCGCGGCCGCCCCCACGGTTGCCGCGCACACGCCCAGCGCGGCCGCACCCGCGCACACCGCCAGTCGGATCTTCATGGGTCCGTCCTCTCGGGTTCGACGATCGAGGTGTTCGGCGCGAGCGGCCCGATCGACGGGACCGGAGCGGCTCGACGACGTCCATCCTGGTGACCGGCGCCCACCGGGTCCGCCGCCATCCGTCGCGCATCCCGCCCCGATCGCCCGCCGAACGGCGCGGCCGCATGGGACGCGATCACCACGGGCAGTTCTTCCTACCGGTATGAAGAGTGGATCACCGCACGCCGACCGAGGAGCCGTCCATGAACAGCCCGCCGCCGTCCTTCGAGGTCCTGACCGGCGCCGCCGCGTCTCCGGTGATCCTGCACGTGCCGCACTCCTCGCGCGCCGTACCGGAGTCCGTGCGCGCCGACATCCTGCTGGACGACGGCGCGCTGGCGACCGAGCTCGACCACATCACCGACGCCCACACCGCCGAGATCGCCGGGGCGGCCGCCGACCGGGCCGCCGTCCGGCCCTGGCGGTTCGTCAACCGGCTGTCCCGCCTGGTCGTCGACCCCGAGCGGTTCCCCGACGAGCGCGAGGAGATGCGGGCCGTCGGCATGGGCGCGGTGTACACGCACACCACCCACCGCGAGCGGCTGCGCCCGGCCGGCTTCGACCCGGGGCCGCTGGTCGACCGGTACTTCCACCCGTACGCCGGGGCGATGACGCGGGCCGTGCGGGACCGGCTCGCCGCCGTCGGCCGGGCCGTGGTCGTCGACGTGCACTCGTACCCGACCGAGCGCCTGCCGTACGAGCTCCACGGCGTCGGCCCCCGGCCGCCGGTCTGCCTCGGCACCGACCCCTTCCACACGCCGCCGGACCTGCTTGCCGCGGCCGAGAAGGCGTTCGCGCGCTTCGGCGGCACCGGGCTCGACAGTCCCTTCGCCGGCACGTACGTCCCGCTGGAGCACTACGGGACGGACGACCGCGTCACGGCGCTGATGATCGAGATCCGCCGGGACGGCTACATGTCCGAGCCCGGCGGTCCCGCCGGCCCCGGGCTCCCCGCCCTGGCGGCCGCGCTGGCGGAGCTGGTCGACGCCCTCACCTGACCCCGGGGCCCGGTCACGGGGCGATGGGCGGTGGGCACGCAGACCCGGAGCCTCTTGCCGAACGGCTGGGTGTGCGCGGTGAGTCGGCCGCACGCCTCCGCCACCAGCAGACCGACGATCAGCAGTCCGCGGCCGCTCTCGGCGTCCGGACGGGCTTCGACGCCGACGTCGGGCCCGGTGTCCGGGAGGGTTCCGGGCGGTGTCGGGCGGGCCATGGGCGGCAGGGTCGGATCCCCGTCCTCGACCTCGACGCGCAGCCGGCCGCCGCCGATCGCCACGGTGACGCGCAGGCGGTCGGTGGCGGGCGCGGCGTGCCGGACGGCGTTGCCGGCCAGTTCGGCCACGGCCAGCAGCAGCGTGTGCGCGAGGTCGCCGGGGACGCCCCAGGCGTCGAGGGTGGCGCCGACCCGGGCCCGGAGCAGCGGCACGCACGCGGCGGTCGGCCGCGCGGCCCAGCGGACGGTGCGGGGACCGGCCCCGGCATGGCGGGCTCCGGGGGACGGTGCGGGGCGACGGCGTTGCTCGTGCAAGGAGCGGTGACTGCTCGGGCTCATGACCTTGTGGCGCGGGGAGCTGGCTGGCTAAAGTCCGCTGTTACACGTGTAACAACGTAGCTCCCGCACGGTGGCCCGCGCAAGGAAAATCGGACGAACATCGCGAACCCTTGCCGACCCCCGCACCGCCCCCGCGAAAGGGCCGCACCAGCGATGACGCACACTCCTCCGGCCGAGCTCGACATGACCTGGCCGCCCCCTCCCTTCCAGCCGCCCGTGCCGCCGGTCCTGGGCGCGGACGGCGTACGCCGCTTCGACGGCATCACCTACGCGACCCGGCCGGGGTACCGCCCGCGGCTGCTGGACGTCCAGGTGCCCGCCGTGGCCGGGCCGTTGCCCGGGGCGGCCGGGCCGCTGCCCGCCGTGGTCTGGATCCACGGCGGCGGCTGGCTGGAGGGCGACCGGCGCTACCCGCCGCCGACCGTCCCGGCCGAGCTGCTGCACGGCTCCGTCCTGGCGGCGGGCCTCGCCCTGGTCTCCATCGACTACCGGCACAGCCTCGAAGCCCCGTTCCCGGCGCAGCTGCACGACGTGAAGGCCGCGATCCGCTACGTCCGCCGGTACGCCGACGTGTTCGGCATCGACCCGCACCGGATCGCCGTCTGGGGCGAGTCCGCGGGCGGCCACCTGGCCGCGCTGGCCGGCCTGACCGGTCCCCACAGCCCCGGTGCCGACGCCCTGGAGGGCACCGAGGGCGTGGGCGAGGGGGACACCTCGGTACGGGCCGTCGTCGACTGGTACGGAGTCTCCGACCTGCCCGCCGTACGGCTGCACCCGATGCCGCCCCTGCCGCCGGGCACCGAGTTCCCTGACCCGTACGACGCCCTGCTCGGCGGCACCGAGGAGGAGCGGCCGGCGCTGGCGCGGGCCGCGAGCCCGGTGACGTACGCCGACGGGGGCGCCGTCCCCCCGCCGTTCCTGCTGGTCCACGGCACCGGGGACGGGCTCGTGCCGTACAGCCAGAGCGAGGCGCTGCACGCGGCGCTGTGCGCGGCCGGCGGCGACTCCACCCTGCGACCGGTGCACGACGCGGACCACGTCTTCCTGGGTGCCGACGACATCCCCGGGATCGTCGGCGCGAGCGTCGCGTTCCTCGCCCGCCACCTGGGTGCCTAGCGCGACGGCCCGCAATGCCGTTCCCGCACACCGGGCCGTCCCCGCTCCGGGCCCCGGGAGCGCCGGCGTCCTCGCGCTCGGCGTCGTCCTGCGGTCTCCCGGCCGATCGCGACCCGTTGAGCCCGGTCGCGCGCCGCGCGAGGGGGCGCCGCGGGCCGACCGATCGCCCGCCGCCCACGGCTGAGCGGCCGCACGCAGGTCCCGGGATCCGTCTCGGGGCCCGCGGGCGAGCGTTCTCCGGTGTGCCTGCCTCGCCCGTGGTGGCCGCGGCGGGGTGTCGGCGGCCCTGGGCGTCAGGAGGACCGGCGGTGGACCAGGACCGGCTCGATGCCGCGCAGTCGTGGGGAAGTGCCCGTCGTTATCAGGGCGTGCAGGGCGTCGGCGACCTCGGCCGCGGTGGGGCGGTCCAGGGCGACGCTGGTGAGCGGGGGCTGCTGGAAGGCCGACAGCACCAGGTCGTCGCAGCCGACGACGGCCACGTCGTCCGGTACGGAGAGGCCCTCGGTCAGCAGTGCGTGCATCAGCAGGGCCGCGTACTCGTCGTTGTAGGCGAACACCGCGTCCAGGCCGAGCTCCCGCCAGCGCCGTGCCAGCGCCGTGGCCGACTCCCGGGTGTACGCCAGTTCCACCGCGGTGACCGTGGCGGGATGCCGCGCGGCGACCTGCTCGGCGCCGGCCAACCGTGGCCGGGCCATCGTGTCCAGGCCGCGCTCCTGGGGGACGACCACGCCGATCCGGCTCCGGCCCCGGGCGATCAGGTGCTCGGTGGCGGTCGCACCCACCGCGGCGTGGTCGAAGGGGATGGTCCGGACCCCGGGCACGGCGTGGGAGGCGAAGGCCAGCACCCCGCGTACGCCCGCCCGCGCGAGCACCTCGGCCGCCTGACCGGTGAGCCGGTCCCCGTCGAGGGCCAGGACCGCCGCCGGCCGCAGCTCGGCCCAGGCGCGTGCGGCTTCCAGCGGGTCGGTGAACCGTCCGGCGTGCATGACGGCGGTGTAGCCGTGCCGCTCCAGCCCGCTGACCAGCTCGTCCACCCACTCGCTCACCAGGCGGCCGACGGCCGCGATCGACGAGGGGAGGAGGACGAGGTTGCTGCGCCCGGCGCGCAGGGAGCGGGCGGCGGCGTTCGGTACGTAGCCCAGCTGGGCCGCGGCGGCGAGCACTTTGGCCCGGGTGCCGTCACTGACCCTGTGGTTCTGGGTGGCGTTGAGCACGAAGGACACAGTGGCACGTGACACCCCGGCGAGCCGCGCGACATCCGCGCTGGTGACCGATGCGGGGGCCGGTGTCTCGTTGGCCATGGCGTGCTTCATCGCTCTCTGTAGCCCGGTGCGTGCTCTCCCTGTTCACGTTACACGAGTTAAGCATGGAAACGGCGGGTGCCCTGGTGCTGTGGATGTGGGGGCTCGGGGCGGCCTCCGGGAGGCGTATGGGAGCTGCGCCGGGTGAGTGAGTGGGTGAGTGGGTGGGAGGGGGTGGGGGTGGGAGGGGGTGGGGGTGGGGGTGGAGGGAAGGGTGTGCCTGGTGAGTGGGTGGTGCCCGGTGACTGCCGGGTGCCGGGTGCGTGGGTGGGGTGGGGTGGGCGAGAGCGGACGGGCTGTCCGGTGTCGGGGTGGGCGCGCTTCGTGGGCCGGCCCGTCGTGTGTGGGTCCCCTCGGCGGTTGACAGGGGCGGCCTGCAGGCCCTGCGGCAGGCCCACCCCAGGGGCTTTGGGGCTTCGCCCTGGCCTTCGGCC